>CP006977.1:0-343653 GCA_000508305.1 Sulfolobus acidocaldarius SUSAZ | reverse complement strand
CTAAGTCTCTTTCAGCTTTTGTTACCCTTGGAGACCCCTCTCTTTACAGTACATTTTTTAGGGTAAGTAATTATCTTGGGTGTTTTAATAGTGTTGAAATTGTTCCTGGTGTTTCGTCTATAACTGCATGTGCTTCAAAGGCTTTCATGCCTTTAGCCCAGGGAAATGAGGCTATAGCAATTATTCCCGCTGACCGATTAGATCTGATTTCAAAGGTTAAACAGGACTTTGAGACCATTATAGTATTAAAAGGTAATGAGAACTTGGATAAAATATCGGAGGAACTTAAAGATGAATATGATCTTCTGTATGCTAGGAGGTGTTATTTAGACGGGGAGAAGGTTATACCGTGGAGTGAAAATGAGTACGATAAAGATTATTTTTCAATGTTAATATGTAGGGTGAGAAATAATGAAAAAGGGTAAAGTTGTTTTCATAGGTGCAGGTCCTGGAGATCCTGAACTTATTACTGTAAGAGCTAAAAACGTTATAGAGGACGCTGATGTAGTACTTTACGCTGGATCATTAGTTAATCCTCAAGTGTTAAAGTGGGCTAGGAAGGACGCTGAGATAGTAAATACAGCAAGCTTAACTTTGGAGGAGATAACTGATATAATGATAAAGAAAGCCAATGAGGGAAAGTTAATAGCTAGGTTAAAATCTGGAGACTTTTCCATATATGGCGCCCTTATAGAGGAGATTTGGGCTCTTCAAGATGCAGGAGTACCTTATGAATTGGTTCCCGGGATAACTGCTGCAATAGCAACCGCAAGTGTTCTAGGTATTGAGTTGACCTTACCTAAGATTTCACAAACAGTCATTATTACAAGAGCTTCCGGTGCAGTTCCGATGGAGGGTTCAATAAAAGACTATGCACCTTTTCTTATGAAAGGCGCTTCAATGGCAATATATACAGGTGTTCAACTCATAGATAAGGTAGTCAGGGAACTGAAAGAGGGGGGAGTACCTGACGATATGCCAGTGATTGTAGTGTACAAAGCAACGTGGCCAGAGCAGAAGATACTCAAAGGAACAGTTGGTGATATAGCTCAGAAAGTTAAGGCTGAAAAGTTGACGAAGGGCAGTATGATTATTGTGGGTAAGGTTGCGGATCCAAGTAGATACAAGGATCAAATAAGGTCTAGTGTATACGATCCTTCCCATGCGCATTCATTTAGACCGAAAAAGAAAGTGGTTGATGAAGCATAAAACGGTATGCTTATTAGGTATGACCAAAGAGTAATAATTGTGAGAAGACTATACGCTTTTACAACACCTAAAAGAAGAGAGCCAATAAGGGACTATGAATTAAGGATGCTGAGGTATATTTCTGAAAAGTTTGAGCTAGGTGACATTATAGAATACGCTAGATGGGATGATGAGGATATTAGATATATTGAAGCTGTCTTTGAAGGTGGAAAGGTTAAGATGAGATATAAGGAGGGAAAGGAAGGTATAGCTGAGATAAAGACCAGGAGAGGAGAACCACTTAGGTTTAGATAATTAGGGCTAAAAGGAGTTCTCCTATAATTATAGAGAATAAGCCTGACAGGAATATTCCGTCAAATGTTCCCATTCCTCCTATGCTAACAATTTGAGGGTTAGCTTCTAGTATACTTCTTATATTAAGCAAATCTGCTCCAATTAGTGTGCCAAATACACTACTGATATATGCCGATATAGGAACTAGATAAGGGTTATGTAGAAAGAGTAAAACACTGAAAACCCCAGCAATAATTGGCGGAATTAAAGGATTCATAACTACTCCTACACCTTCCATGACTTTTGAAAAGTATTTGGAGGCTGCAATCAGGATTATAACGTCTATAACGAGAAGTATTGTGTTGTGTAAATTATGGAAAGCAAAGTATATTAGTAGAATCGAGATTATTAAGGGAATTAAGCATCCTCCCACATTAATTGCTATCAATGTTTTCCTAGGCTTTATGGATAACCTTGTAACAGGAAGAGGGATTCCAAATACATAAACTACATCTACTTCTGGTACTAGCTCTCTTTCCCTTTGAACCTCTTTGATAACAATATTCACGGAGCTGAATAAAAAGCTGAAGATTGTTAATAAAGAAGAGAAAACGAATGCTAGTCCATGGGAGAGTCCTATTAGTCTAAATAGATAGGTGAAGTAACTAAGTGAGACAATGAACAGAAATAAGGCGAGGAATACGTAAAGAATCGCTGTAATTCCCCTGACCGGAAAGAAGACTATAATTCTATTAGCCATTACTTTTTATCTATATTGTTACATATATTTTTGACTTTCCTATAATCTTCAGGAGTGTTTACATTTAGGATTTCTTCCTCAACTAGTATATCCTGGTACTCGTTTAACTTCAAAGATTTCCACAGGCTAATTCCTACGTAGTCTTTTACGTCTTTAATGGAGCAGATTTGAGCCCTACAGTCACTAATCAGTTTCATAAACACGTGTTTAGGAATTAAGGGCGTATCAGAAGGTGAGACTATAACAGGAAATCCTACTTGTCTAACAGCTTCGATAACATCATTCTCATAACCATTACCATATGTAATGACCTTAGGAATTTCTGAGAAGATAAGGGAACTCCAAGGGGTAATTGCAAGGTATATCTCCTCTGCAAACTCTCTCAGACTTCTATAAACCCAATAGTACATAGGATAACCACATATTTCTAGAATTGGTTTATATGGGGATATTCTACTTCCCTTACCTCCCGCCATTATTATAGCCTTCAAACCTTACCAACTCCTCTTCAAAATCCTCAGTGTAGATTTCACCATTTACCTCAAGTGCAGGTGTATCCTTCTTGAGTTTACCTATTAAAACTCCTCCTAATCGAGTCAATTTCTCGTAGTCTCTAGCTATAACTATGAAGGCGCCAGACGAAATTAATGTGAGTGGGTTTATATTCAGTGCTTTAGTGATCTCAACAGTCTCTTCTAGTAAAGGTATTTTTTCCTTTTCAACAACTACTCTTAGGTTAGTAGCTTGAGCCACTTCCAATAATGCTTGATAAATACCACCTTCCGTAGCATCATGCATTGATATTGCATAGTCCTTAACTTTCATAACTTTATCCTGAACTGGAATGAGATACTTGAATCTCTTGGCTCTTTCAATGAGGTTTCTACTAACTCCCAGTCTACTCAGTTCATCCTCATATTCATTTGCCAAAATCCAGGTACCCTCGATTCCGGGGTTACCGAAAAGAACTATATAGTCATTTTCCCTAGCGTCTGAGAGTCGTAACACTTGATTAGAAAATGAAAAAGCTGTAGTTACTACAATATCTCTGTCTAATCCCTTGGTTATCTCAGTATGTCCACCAACTACCTTACACTTTAGTATGTTACATGCCTCACTTATCCCATCAATAACAGGGGATAAACTTTCCTCGTCATGAAGTAAAAGGGTGGTAATTATTGACTTACATTCAACCCCTTTCATATTTACATCATTACAGGCAACTACAACAGACAAATATCCTGCATCCTTACCTGTTTCTGTTATCGGATCAGAATGTATAACAAGATATTCGCCTTCTACTTTTACATACGCATCATCTTCTCCTATGCCTGGGCATACTACACAATTCCCTATGGGTAGTTTGTGAAGGAAAGCTTTAGGGTTTAATTTTCCGAAACGCATAATAGTTTCCCTAACTCATGCTAAGTATATGAGTATTATAACTATTGAAGATTTATGGAAAGTTTATAAAGGTGGAATAGAGGCTTTGAGGGGGATATCATTTAATGTCAATGAGGGAGAGGTTTTTACAATTCTAGGTCCCAATGGAGCTGGAAAGACGACCACAGTAAAAATCCTCTCATGTGTGTTAAAGCCAACTAAGGGTAAGGTTGTAATTTTAGGCTATGAAGTTCCTAAGGAGTGTAGGAAGATAAGAGAAATGGTAAGTAGTGTACCACAGGAATTTCAAGGTTTTGCTGATTTAACTGTGAGAGAGAATATTGAGTACTTTGCCTCACTTTATAGAGCCAAGAATAAGGTCGAAGAGGTTTTAGAACTTTTAGATTTAAAAGAACACGAGAAGAAGAGATTCAGGAATTTATCTGGGGGATTAAAGAGGAGAGTAGCTATAGCCTGTGGTATAGTTGGTAATCCAAAGATTGTGTTCCTGGACGAACCTACTGTTGGACTAGATCCTGAGTCAAGGAGAAAGATGTGGGATATTATTAGAGTTCTAAAGGAGAAGAAAATTACAATATTTCTTGCCACCCATTATTTAGATGAAGCTGAAAAGTTAGCAGATAGGGTTGTAGTTATTTATAAGGGGAAAATGATTAAGGAGACTTCTCCCAGGGAGTTGGTAAATGAATTTAATAGTTCCTCCTTGGAAGATGCTTATCTCGAGTTAATGAGAGAATTAAAGGGTGAAAGTGTTGAGAAACGTAATTCCGACTACTAGAGCTATAGTTAAGGACAACTTAAGTAGTAGAGTTACTTTAGGTTTTGTGATATTTTTCCCGTTGATTTTAGCCCTGGTGTTTTCACTATTGGGGAACGCGTTTCAACCTCATGCTACAGTGTATTTGACTGGTGAAAACGCTCAGAAGGTTGGAAAATACGTTAATGCGTCAGGACTATTTACAGCTTATATTGGTGGCTCTCCCTCTACAGTCAAGTATGAGCCTGTAATTTTTATCAACTTAACGTCTAAAAATGTTTACTATAATCAACTAGAACAAGAATATGTCCCTTTACTTCAGTCTTATCTAAATTCATACTACACAAATCAAACTAGTATATTTAGTTCTCAACTTATCTTAACCAGAAATACTCCAGTAGCATACGAGATTTCTGGTGTCATTGGGGTAATAGCTTTATCTAATGGTATATTTGGTGTCACTGGTGTAGGGTCAGGTTATTATAGGGATAGACTTGTAGATAGATTAGCTTCTTCACCATTACGTGACTATGAATGGGTATTATCTTTAATGATCTACGAGGTTCTCATTACTATCTTATCCTCTATTGTTGTGTTAGGTTTAGGATTAATATTGGGCTTCACTCCTGTTTCGATATTAGAGTTCTTGGGAGTACTGATTCTCTCGACGTTGATGTTTTCTGGTCTTGGTGCCATAATATTAGGTTTGACTCCTAAGGATAAGATCTTCTTAGCTAATGTTGTTCCTACATTTATTGTTTTCCCACTTATGTTCATAAGTAATGCTTTCTACTCGTCATCAATATTCCCATCAGTTTTAGGTTTAATTGCCCGGTACCAGCCAGTTTCAATTGTTAATGACGTGGTTAGGCAGGCAATAGTGTTTAACGTGTTACCAGATCCTATCTACTTGATCACGATTATCATCTTAACTATGGTCTTCCTAGGTGTAGGGGCTAGATTGTTAAAATTGAGAGAGATGTAAAACAGTAAATATAAAATAAAAAGAGAGATTTAATTCTTTACTCTTATTGCGCTGTAGCTTTCTTTGATAGCTCTTTCAATATTTCTTGACTGTCAGGGAATCTCTTCTCTTTGAACCTCGAGAATATTAGTTGACCGTCTACATATACGTCGAAAATACCATTCTTGCCTTGCTCTAACTCTACATTTACTCCCTCATAATAGGAAAGTAGGTCTCTAGCTAAATTTAGGGCTCTATCTAAAAATCCACAGGGTCTACAATAAACTATTTTTACATTGGTCGGCATAATGATATAATGTAGCCACTAGCTTAAAAGTCTTAATATTAACTTTTGAAGCAATGAAGAAGGTTAGCATTTAGTCGTGTAGATTTCGTAAATCTTATTTTTACTATAAAAAGAAATATAATAGTTTCCCTCCATATTATATTCACACTTATTAACCTGTAAAGTGATTTGTAAATGATTAAAAATGAGAATAGCTGTAACCTATGATAGAGAGTATAATCTAAAGCCCTTAGATGAGGCAGAAATTATAGGAATTATTGACGAAGAGAAAAAAGAAGTAGAACAGTATGAAAATGCGGGTATGGGTAGTAAAGAGGCTACAATGGACATTATACTTAATGCTATAAATCCACCACCAGAGGCGATTATAGTAGGCAAACAGTTCTTGTGCCCTGGTTCATATATGATGAGCCACGGGAGAATAAAGTACGTTCCAACAGAATTAAAGACATTGAACGACGTTCTAAATAATCTTGAGACAGTGAAGAAGAATATGACCGAAGAACTGGAAGAAGACATGTATGCAGAAGAACACTTCCACCATCATCACCATCACGGATACGGATTCTAAGAAAATGAAATAATATTTTATTTTTCTATACCAACTATGAAGTTTAAAAATCTGTTTAATGTTTTCTTCTCAAAATAATTTTCGTGTTGAGACTAGTCTCTTATAACTGGCTTTACGTCAATTGATTTTATAAAAACCTTATATTCTCGTGGTCATATTTCTTTCTATGCGTATAGGATTAGCTGGTTTAGGATTAATGGGTTATAGGATAGCAGCAAATTTAGCTAAGGCAGGAAAATTAAATATGGTATATAATAGGACAGTGGGTAAAGCTGAGCAATTCCATAAGGAGTACGGTGTTAAATACGCTGAAGACCCAAAGTCGCTAATTCAGTCAGTAGACTTTTTAATCACTATGCTTTCAGACGACGAGGCTGTGAAATCCTTTATCACTCCTTTGCTTCCATATGTAAAAGACAAAATAATAGTAGATATGTCAACCATATCCCCATCTACATCTATCTCAATTTCCAATGAGGTATCTAAACATGGAGGTATTATGTTTGATACGCCTGTTATAGGCACTACCATTGCTGTGGAGCAAAAGAAGATAACTGTACTGGTTGGAGGACCTAAGGAAAAATTCAACATAGTTCAAGACGTTCTAAAGGAAACAGCTGCTAACATTATTTATGTGGGCAAGAACGGATCTGCTCTTTATACTAAAATCGCCAATAATCTTCTCACTGGTATATATATGACGGCATTAGCTGAAGCTTTTACTTTTGGAGTAAGATCTGGCTTGGATCCTGAAGAGATAAAGACGATCTTATCTCAATATGCCAGTGTTAAGTCTCCCTTCATGGAGCTCAAATTACCTAAAGTAATTAGTGGTGACTATTCAACACAGTTTGCAACTAAGCATATGGCTAAAGATCTCGAAATAGCTGTAAGAGAATCCCAAAACCTTAAAGTTATCACTCCTTTAACTTCTATATCACTCCAATTATATAGATTAGCAGACGGTTTAGGTTATGGAGATAGTGATTTTTCCTCAGTTGTAGAAGTTTATAAGAAGTCCCCTAAATCTAAGTCAGACTAAGAATGTCCTCAGTACCAGATATTCTTTTTCTTCCCCTGAATCCTTCTTCAGCATAATGCCAGTATAAAATATCTTCTTCATCAAGTTTCCAACACAGGTATGCTGGTTTGTTGTTTATTAGGGCAGGAAAATCAACTAATCCTACATCAGGATCTCTTAGAACAATCCCTTTCTCTGTGATTTCCCTTACAATCATGTCTACTTGAACAGTGTACTTGAATATTGAGCTTTTATCGCCCCTAACTAAACTCTCCTCAACTAATCTCTTCACTCTCTTTATCTCCTTTAGTTTTTCTTTTAACCATGGTAACAATTCTCTTGCAGTCTTCAAGTCAAAATATGGGTATTCCACTCTAAACTAATAGGCACTCTATCTAATAAATTAAGAATCTTAGTAGAATCCTAGAGCAACTAGGGTAAGGTAATAGTCTAAATCTATATCTCTAATCATTCTATCACACCTCATACTACTACATTTGTCTGTAACTTTATTAATCTTTGCCATGGTATCTCATCGTCATTTGTCTATTCTGACTTCCTTCCCGCCTTAAAAGGGCAAGGCTTTCTTCACTTCGTAAGTTTTTCTTCAGGCATAGAAATAAATATCTATTTTGAATTAAGGACAAAAAAATGACTTAGGAGAATATCTTGATTTTATAACTTTTTATATTAATTCAAATTCTTCCGCCTTAATTTTCTGAGACGGTCTCCAGCCTACTCCATATGCTATTAAAGTTCCAATAACTGTTACAAGTATGTTTATTGCCAGCGATAGGACTCCAATGTAAATTGGACCATAAGGAGTAGCTAAATACGACTTTGATAAAGTTCCGAAGTTATTAGTGTATAGTACCATGTAGACACCTGAAGCTATACCTGCAATCCAACCTGCGAAGGTAGAATACCCTTCTAGCTTGTTAGTGTAAAGCCCTAAGAATACTGCAGGAAGAGTTTGAAGTATTAAGATTCCTCCCAATAACTGAAGCTGTACAGCATATGTAGCCTGTACAATAAAGATAAAGGCTAAGGCTGCGAATTTAAACACGGTAGATATTATCTTAGCTAAGTTAGACTCTGTCCTTGATGACAATTTTTTGAACTCTCCTATTACATTTCTTGTCAATAGATTTGAAGCACCTATTGCCATTATTGCCGCTGGTACCAATCCTCCTACGAATATTGCCACTAAGCCTAAACCTACGAACCAACTAGGCATCGTTGCAGCTATCAAACTTGGGACAGTAAGGGCTCCGTTTTTGTTTGAGACCACTATACTCAAAGCTGATGGCACTGCATAAATTAGTATTCCGAACAGAGCTAATAGTGCCAATCCTACTCCATATAATGGGAGTAGTGATGTGCTTTTCTTTAGCTTGTCAGTATCTTGTGCTGACAATGAACCGTTTATAGAATGCGGATAAAGGTACAGAGCCATTGCACTCCCTAGAGCTAATGTAAAATAGTTTGTTATGGCACTAGGACTGAGAAATTCGTATGCAGCAGCTCCCTTTCCTTTTATTGCCTCTATGGCAGAAAAGGCATGGGAGAACCCACCATAAGCCAATGGTACTGCAATAATGACAGTTAATACTGTAATCCAGATAAGAATATCCTTAAACACAGCTGTAAGGGCTGCTCCTCTTAAACCACTAGTTATGGTGAATGCAGCCAACACTATGAAAGCTATAATTAGTGCCCATTCACTTACAGATAGTCCTCCATAGGTTCCTGTTACACCTAGTCCGATTAGTAGAACTGTAAGGACAGCTTGCATTCCAAATATCTGTAATGCGATGTATGGTAATTCAGCAACCGCTCCAGTTAAGGCAACTGCTACTGATAATGATCTGTTATTAAATCTATCTTTAACAAAATCAGCTGCAGTTATGTATCCTCTCCTTCTCGATATACTCCAAAGTCTTGGCATTGTCAATAAGGCAATTCCAAACGTCCATGCAACATAGGGGACAGCGTAGAAGAATAAGCTTCCGCCTGCATAAACACCTGAGGGTATTGCGATGAAAGTATATGCTGTGTACAGATCTGCTCCCATTAGGAACCATACTAATAGCCAACCTAATCTTCTGCCTCCTAAACCCCATTCATCGAGCTTCGAGAGGTCTCCTTTTCTCCAATAGGCTCCATAAAATCCTAATATTGCAAATACTACAAAGAGTCCTATAAAGACTCCTAAAGTTGTATAATCAACATTTATTCCTGCCACTTTTCTCACCTCTTAAATATTAAAGAAACAGCCACGAAGAGAACAGTACTCACTATAAGCATTATTATTTGATAGAAGTAGAACATTGTAAGCCCTGCAAAAGTCATAGTTGCATTATTAAACACTGGGTATATTGAAAATAGAATTATGTCTATTATCGTTACTATAAACATAGCTACATAAAATCCGTTTTTTGGCATAATACTCAATTACTATTGGGTAATATACTCATTAATAAACGTAAAATAAGAAAACTACTAAAAAAGGTTTAAACAAGCTTATTGTGAATCAAAAAATTTAATTTGATATTTCAAATAAACCATAGCTATACCTTATCCTGTCTTTTAGATATTCATGTCATGACGAATTATGGTAAATTCTAGGCATTAATTCAATTAACTAAAGCTGTTAATTGTTAAAAAAGATTTAAACTAAGTACAACATAGAACTATACTGTTTTATAAGGAATTTATTATTTTTACTTGCTCTAAATTTTATTTTGAATATACTTTTTTATTTATATTAATGACCTCGGCTAAATCTCTAAATCAGATTGAAGGGGTTCTTCATGCTTCCGTACTCGGTAAACTCATCATTTTTAAACTACTCTGGATTAATGTATCTAGTGGAAGAAGCAAAAAAAGTTGCTGAGATGATTCTCTCGTCAGTTAATGCTATAGCTTTCACAGGAGCAGGTATAAGTACGGCTTCAGGTATACCAGATTTTAGAGGTCCGCAAGGTTTATGGAAGAAATATTCTCCTGAGTTAGCTAGCATTGAATATTTCCAAAAATATCCTGATGCCTTTTGGCAGTTTTACTCCACAAGAATGAAATCGTTATTTGAAGCTAAGCCAAATCAAGCCCATTATGCATTAGCTCAACTTGAGAAGATGGGTCTCATTAAGGCTATAGTAACTCAAAACGTGGATGGTTTACATAGTGTCGCTGGATCAAAGAATGTGATTGAACTTCATGGAAATATGAGGAAAAGTTATTGTACCTCATGCCTTAGATCTTATGATAGTCTAGAAGTGTTAAAGAGGGTGGAAAAAGGTGAAGTTATCCCTAGATGCGAATGTGGTGGAATATTGAAACCAGATGTCGTGCTATTTGGCGAGCCAGTACATGGCATATATGAAGCCATGAGAATAGCTAACGAATCTGATCTAGTGCTCGCGATAGGCAGTTCACTAACAGTTTACCCTGCAAACCAGATACCCCTGATAGTGAAAAGAAACGGAGGGGGGCTAATAATTCTAAATGGAGAGGAGACCCCATATGACGAGTATGCAGATTTAGTAATAAGAGAACGGATTGAGGTATTCCTCCCTGAAGTCATATCTCAAATTCAGTCCCTACACCGCTCCTCATAGATCAGATATGACCACTTCATCATTTGTTGTTTATGATTTCGACACTCCATTATTTGAAGATATTGTTAAAGAAAGGATAAATAGATTTGTTGTTGTAACCAAGTCCGGAAAATTCTGTCACTTACATGACCCAGGAAGACTAAAGGAATTAATATACGCAGGCAATAGGATTTTGATAAGAGAGCATAAAGGAAAGAAAACTAATTACATGGTTGTAGCTGCCTACTCTGGGACAGGGTGGGTTGTAACAGATAGTTCAATTCATAATAAAATAGCGAGAAATTTTCTTCCCTTAAACGTTAAATCAGAGGTCAAGGTCAACAACTCAAGGTTAGACTTCTACTATGATAACACATTTGTAGAGGTAAAGGGCTGTAGTCTAGTGGTTAATGGTAAAGCATTATTTCCCGATGCGCCTACTGAGAGAGGCAAAAGGCATTTAGAAGAACTGATAAGATTGAAAATGCAGGGTTATAGGTCATTAATCTTAATCCTGGTCATGAGAGATGACGCTACCTGTTTTTCCCCGAACTGGAAGACTGACGAGAAATTCGCTATGGCATTCAAGAGGGCAGTTGAAGAAGGAGTCGAAGTGACAATAAAGTTACTTAAGCTTATAGACAATAAGATATGGTACATAAAGGACATTGAGTTATGTCCTGATGCGTTTAATTACTCTCACTAATCCATCTACGTCTCCTAAGGTCGATATTAACACTGCTTGGACACCCAGCTTTCCTAGAACTGATATTAACTCTATTGCTTTTTCTATACTAAAAACAGGTTGCTCTAATTCAGCTGTGGCTTGCTTATTATTTTCTGTTTGAACAATGATGTATGGTATTAGCTTTGAGGTATTCATGTTGGCTATCTGGTTTGGATCCTCAAGTCTTAATACCAGATAGAAATCTGCGTCGTTATATTTCAGTCTTTTATCTATCTCTTCTTTACTTTTCCTTAGACTTATTATCATTCCTGCTTTGGTGAGAGGGCTATATTTCTTGAGGAGAGCTATTGCATTCTCACTTGTCATATAACCCACCTCTCTGCCGATTTTAGGTTTGTCTCCTATAGTGAAAGTTACATCAAATTCTACTAGCTTAGAGGTTAACGATAGTGATACAATAAATAGTTCGTTTACGTCTGCTAGTCTTTGATTAATAATTATTCTCTTATCACTTCCGTATAAGTTTCTAACAACTGTGGCTATAACTGGAGGCATTACTGATGGGTATCCTAATGGGGAGTCAGGTATGTTAAACCCGTCATATTCTTCTAACTTCATTAGGGTCTTCAGTAATTTCTCCTTCTTTGTCTTTCCATGTATCTCAGCCAATACTTGCATTAGTTTTACATCACATATAGTCTAGTTTAAATTTTTCTGTTTCCACTATAATAACGTGAAATGCGGTAAATGTGATGATGAGGCAGTAATAAAAATACCTTACGCTAACATATCCTTATGTGCGAGACACTTTACAGAATGGTTAGAGAATAGATTTGAGCGAGTTGTTGAGAAATATAAGATGTTTGATGGGTCAGATAGGATTGGAGTAGCAGTTTCTGGTGGGAAAGATAGCACTACACTTCTACATTTAATGCATAAGTTGGCTCAAAAAAGAGGGTTTGAGATCGTCGGAATTCATATTCATTTAGGTATAGATATGGGAAAGGGGTATTCAGATAAGAGCTTAGAATTTGCACTGAAAAACTTTCAAATGTTGGGAGTGAAGTACAAATTAATAAATGTCATGGAAAAATACGGTTTCACAATAGACGAGGCAAAATTTAAGATTAGAAGACCTATATGCAGTACCTGTGGCTTGGTAAAGAGATATTCTATGGAGGAAATAGCTGAGGAGGAGGGATTAGATACTGTGGTTACTGGACATAATCTTAATGATATGGCACAATTTGTCCTCTCTGGATATTTCAGTGGAGATGTAAATAATTTATCTAGACTAAAGCCCGTTCTACCTCCTACCAGAGGATATAAAGTGAAGAAAGTTAAACCTCTTTTCCTTATTTACGAGAAGGAAATATTAACATACGCAATACTGAACAATATACCCTTCATATATGATTCCTGTCCTCATACTTTTAGAGTGGGTGGGGCTACACAAGACAAAATTAGGAGGAAATTAGAAGAAACGGAGGACGAGATCCCTGGTTTCATGTTGTTATTAGTTCAAAACTTCACGGACAAGATACAAGAGCCCTTAGAAGTTATATACTCCAAAGTTGAGGAAGTGAGTAAGTGTAAGATATGTGGAAGACCCACAACTAAAGATAGAGAAATATGTTCATTTTGTGCTACTAAGATGAAACTAACGAGTGTCAGTAGGTAATACGAAATGGAAGAAAATAGAAAAAGAAAGAGAATAATTTTACACTACCCTGACGATACACCGGCTGGATACATAGAGTTTGATGGTAGAGTTTCTAAGATATATAATGAAAAAGGGGAGTTTATATTCCAGGTTGAGGGCTCCTTTCCACCAATACCTAGAAAAGTAAATTATGATTGGATAGACAAAATTCTTGAGAAGGGTTTGCCTGACGCTAGGAAGAGATTTATACTTTACGTGGCAAGCAGATATTTAGTAAATGTAAAGGGTTTGAGTGAGGAAGATGTTGTTAAAATACTGGTAGATTTTTACGGAAGACATGGAGGAAGTAAGATATATGAATCGTGGATACGATCAGTTGTTAGAGGGGTTAAAAGTAAAAATTTGAAGCCTTGGAGCTTGAAAAAAATAGAAAGTAATGACAAGGAGATGTATGAGTTGATTCTCAAGGTTCTCAACTCATGATCAGTGCATGAATGGTTCGTCATAAATTCCGCGTGCTTTTTATCATCATTTGGTAAAACTCACTCTTCCTCTTCATAGAATTTCTCCAGGAACGAATCAACTAACTGTCTCTCGCCAAGAACTGTTATATCATCAAACTTAGAGTCATAGTATTTCTTAATAGTTCTAATCAATGAATCTATAGCAGTGGGGATTAACTCTAAAATTTCTGCTCCGTCTAACTTGTCTGTCTCATAAGTTACGACGGAAGTATTTTTATAAACTGAAATTCTGGTTAGCGCTATAACTTTTCCATCCTCTACCTTCTTATAAATGTTAATTGTTAGGAGAGGTTCACATAATGTGTGTCTCGTATACTCGTAGTACTTAAGCATAATTTAATTTACTCAAACGGCTAAATAAAAGCGTGGATTACATAAAAGATTTGTTCGAATTCCTAAAAATAGACACCACATCAGCTAAAGGTAGAGGAGAAGAAGGTGCTAAATTTCTAGTTGATTACTTAAAATATAATAGAATAGAGGCTAAAATTATTAAACATAAGGCTAAGAATCCTTATGTTTACGGCGAGATCAATGTAGGTTCCAAGAAAACACTCCTAATATACAACCATTATGATGTCCAACCAGTGGAACCATTAGAGAAATGGAATTCTGACCCATTTAACCCAGTAATTAAGGACGGTAAAATATTTGCTAGAGGAGTAGGCGATGATAAAGGGACACTAATGGCTAGACTTCAGGCAATTATAGACCTGTTGAGAGAAAACAAATTGAAGGTAAACATTAAGTTGTTTTATGAGGGAGAGGAAGAGATAGGAAGCCCTAATATGGAGGATTTCCTGAAGGATTACTCTAAGATATTAAGTGCAGATTACGTTCTGTGGGAAGGTGCAGGTAGATCTCCAGAGGGACGCCCAGAGATCGTTTTAGGTGTTAAGGGATTATTGTATGTAGAGCTTAGAAAGAAAACACCTAAAGATTTACACTCAATGTATGGACCAATTGCTCGTAATCCTGCATGGGACTTAGTTTACTTATTAAACAAGTTGAGGGACGAGAAAGGTAAAGTACTAATTCCCAATTTTTATGATAGAGTTGTATGGCTCAGTGAGGAAGAAAAGGAGTATCTACGTACTCCTGATGAGTACTTGGCTAAAGCTATTGAGCAAGACGTGCCCAGAGATTCTATGATAAAGTTGGTTGAAGAGCCCACATGTAATATTGATGGAATTTATTCCGGTTACACTGGAGAAGGCTCAAAGACTGTAATCCCTTCCCTAGCCTTTGTGAAATTAGATTTTAGGTTAGTTCCCAATCAAGATCCCCAGGAAATTCTGAGCTTACTTAAAAGGTACATATCAGACCCAGAAATTGAAGTAATAGTACATGGTTCCGTGAAACCATATAGAACCTCCCTAAATAGTGAGATCGCTAAAGCACTTATACGTTCGGCAAAGGAAGTATATAATCAAGATCCTGTTGTATTACCCAACAGCCCTGGCACTGGTCCTATGGAAATGATTGCTAGATATCTTAACGTCAATCAAATAGCTGATGGTGTAGGTGTTGATAACTACTCGTCAAACATACACTCATTTAATGAAAATATATTAGTTAATGACTACTACAAGGGTATAGAGTGGACAAAGAGCTTACTAAGACATCTAGGTGAGTAAAAATTCTATGGTTGGTACTCACTACTGGAAAATGTAATTTAACTTGTGATTACTGTGGTGGTTCATTTCCAAAGGAAGCAGTGCCTTGGGAAGTAAAGTATGATGTTAGTAAATTAAAGAATGTGATTGAGAGAGACAGTGAAGCAGTTGTTATATTTTACGGTGGAGAACCATTACTAAACCCTAAATTCATAATGTCCGTTATGGATAATGTCAAAGCTGTCAGATGGGGAATTCAGAGTAATGGAATAGGAGCTAAACTACTTCCTGACAAATATTGGAAAAGGATGAATGTAGCCTTATTCTCTATAGATGGTAGAGAAGAGATTACGGATAAGCATAGGGGGAGAGGAGTTTATAAGGTTGTAACTAGGAATGCTAAATACGTTAAGGAGTTCGGAGTGGAAACTATTGCGAGGATGGCTGTTACTGAGGATAGTGATATCTATGAGGAGGTTATGCATCTTCTTTCCCTAGGAATTTTCGATAAGGTTCACTGGCAATTAAATGTGATATGGAGTGAGAGATGGGATTTTGAAACGTGGGCGTATAAGTCCTACTTGCCTGGATTAAGGAGACTTTACGAATACTTCATGAGCGAGCTAAGGAAAGGAAGAATTGTCCAGCTCATTCCATTCCTCGGAGTAATCAGCTCACATTTCTTCAAGAAATATAGAGGAGTTGCCTGTGGAGCCGGTTATGAGAGCATTTCAGTGTCCACAGATGGAAGAATACTCTCCTGTCCAATTGCAGTTAGGGAAAAATGGGCTGAATTAGGAACTCTGGAATCATTTAGGCTTTTAGATGAGCCATTGCCTGAGGAGTGTAAATCATGTGAGTTCAAGAGTTATTGTGGTGGGAGATGCCTTTATGCTGTAAAGGAAAAGTATTGGGGTGAGGAGGGATTCAAGGTAGTTGATGAGGTTACTAAGGAGTATCTGAGGTTAACTTTATCTGGAATAGAAGAGATCAAAGAGCTAATAAGAGATAACATAATAAGTCTAAGCGATCTAAAGTACGATCCGGTTATGGACTCCACGGAAGTTATACCTTAATATATTCTTTTTAATTATTAAGATATGTGGATTTCCTAAACGAAATAGCATCAAAATGGCAAAAGGTTTGGGATTCCGAGAGAGTTTATGAGGCAGATGTTGATAGGACGAAGGAGAAAAAGTTTATCACAGTAGCGTTTCCATATACTAATAGTCCCTTACATATAGGTCATGGTCGCACATACATCACAGCTGACATCTATGCCAGATATTTACGTATGAAAGGATATAACGTACTCTTTCCATTCGCCTTTCAATTCACAGGAACTCCAATTTTGTCCATAGCTGACGCAGTAAAGAGAGGAGATGAGGAAATAATTTCGACGTTTACTAATGTCTATCAAATACCTATTGGTGTTATATCTAAGTTCTCTGACCCCTCATATCTTTCTGCTTACTTTAAAGAAGACATGCGAAATACTGCATTAACACTGGGCTTAAGTATAGATCGAAGAAGAGAGTTTACAACTATAGACCCAGCCTTTGAGCGATTTGTACAGTGGCAATATAAACGACTTCAGGAGATAGGATACATAAAAAAGGAAAAGGCACCTGTTGCTTACTGTCCTGTGGATGAGTTTCCTGTGGGGATGCATGATACTAGAGGTGACATAGAACCTGAGATAATAGATTTAGATGTAATATACTTTCAAGGTGAAAAATTACTATTTCTCACAGCAACATCTAGACCAGAGACAATCTTTGGTGCAGTAGCAATACTGATTAATCCAGAGAGCGACTACTCTGTTGTCATAGATAATAAAAGCGGTAAAAGGCTTGTGATATCTACTGAGGCGTTTAAGAAGTTAAGCTTTCAGATGAATTTAACTGAAGAAGAAAGGAAAAAAGGCGAAGAATTAATAGGCTTAAATGTTACAAATCCTGTAACGCTGAAGAAACTGGCAGTACTACCCAGTAAATATGTAGAATCTAAACAAGGCACAGGACTAGTAATGGCTGTGCCTGCACATGAACCCTTACATTATTTAGCTTTAAGTGAATTAAAGGAAAGTTTCGAGATAGTTCCTGTGATTAAATCTGAGGACTACGGTGATTTTCCTGCAATGGAAGTTCTTGAAACAGCTCAGACTACTAGTGCACAAGAGCTAAAGGACTACATAGACACACTTTATCGCTTAGAGTTTCATAAGGGCTCAATAAGAGATGAAGTGGTTGATCTCGTCCCAGATTACATGAAGCAATTTGTGAGGGAGAGAATAGCAGGCAGAAGTGTGAGAGAAGCGAGGTCAAGTGTTGTTGAACTTTTGAGAAATTTAGGTGTTCATGGTGATATTTACGAGATAATAAACGGACCGGTTTACTGTAGGTGTGGAGCTGAGGTTGTTGTAAAGGTTTTCGATGACCAATGGTTCATTGATTATTCTAATAGTACTTGGAAATCGTCAGTTTTAAAAAATCTAGATAAAGTTGAGATTTTACCCTCAGACGCAAAGAGAGAGATAAGTAAGATAATATTCAACATGAAACCTAGACCATTTACAAGATCTAGGGGCTTAGGAGTAAGACTGCCATGGGATGATAGACAAATAATTGACAGTCTAAGTGACTCTACAATCTACACAGTATTTTATATAGTAGCCAACAAGGTTAAGTCTTATCCCACCAGTATACTTAATGAGAGATTCTGGGATTATGTAGTTTTAGGTAGGGGAGATTCCTCTCAGTTATCTCGAGAACTAGGAATTCCAAAGGAACAACTTGAAGAATTAAGAAAGGAAGTGGAATATTGGTACCCAGTAGACTCAAGACATAGTGGAAGGGATCTGGTTCAGAACCACATTCCATATTACCTGTATCATCATGTTGGGGTACTAGGAGAAGATAAAGTTCCTAAGAGAATAGTCCTAAACGGCTTTATAAGGGTTGGAGGAAAGAAGATGAGTAAGAGCTTTGGAAACGTATATCCGCTAAACAAGGCTATTCGGGAATACGGTGTTGATACGGTCAGGCTTGCCTTAACTTCAACATCTTCTTTATCTGATGATATCGAGTTTAGTCCAAACATAGCTAAGAGTATCGCGGAACAATTGAAGCACATTCATGATTTTATATATAACTTATTAAAACTACAGTCTGTAAATGAGATGAGAAAGGTTGATTTGTGGATATCATCGCTTATCTCAGAATATATTGACCTAATTGATAATTGTCTATCAAATCTTGACTTGAGGACAGCTTATAAGACCATATATTATGATATATATGAAGATTTGAAAGACTATCTAGAACTTGGAAACGGAAAAATAAACTCGGACATAGTTAAAAATATAATCTCAGTCTGGGTAAGGTTGATGGCTCCATTTACACCACATTTAGCTGAAGAACTATGGCACAAGTTAGATAATTCACTTGTCGTTAGACAGAAATTCCCGGTGAAAGGAGAGTTAAAATACGAGAAGAGAGCTTTACTTGAGATAGAATACTTGAGGTACACAATAGATTTGATTAACTCCATGAAGTCAAAAATGCCAAAGGAACCTGAAACTGTAATCATATATGTTAATGAGGATAACATGCAGAGAGAGCTGATAAGGAAAGCCATTGAATCCCTTAAAGAGAGGAAGAGTCTACTGGACTTCGAAAAAGAGGTGGGAGATAAAGAAATGGCTAGGTTGGCTTATGAGATAGCTGGAGATCTACCAGATAAGATAAAGGACTTAGCTGAAATTGGTATAAATGAGAGCGAGATTCTGACCTCTAATGCCCAATTCCTTCTAAATAAACTTGACGTAAAGGAGATTTACATATACAACTCCAAGGATCCATCAACTCCAGATATAAAGGGTAAAAAATCAATAGCCTTGCCTTATAAACCAGGAATCATTTTAACTTAATCTCTTCAAAGCTTTGAGGATTTCTAAGGCGCTCTTTATCTCTACTTCCATTTCAGGGAATTTATTACTCGTGAAGTACTCTTCCACCTCAGGTATGTTTAAACCTAGGTATGGAATAGCTCCTCTAAAGCTTCTTCCAAGTATTCCTGTACCTGCGTATATGCTCCTTAAGAACTCCATATAAGTCTTAGTCCATCTCCACACAGCAAATCTGGAATAAGGATTTGCAGATGCCAAAGGAATTATTCTTGCTGTATCCTGCCTCTTTATTTCCCCGTTTAATGCTAAACTCAAAGTGTTAACCACTAGGTAAGGTTCTCTAAAACTTAGCATTGCGTTTAGTATTCTTTGTTTTTCTTCATCAAATTTCTCCTCTCTGTATTTCCTTAGGAGTTCGTCATATCCATTTTCACCTTGAGTTATTGCATAGGCTATTGCAACAGCCTCCTTTAAATTAGGATTCAAACTATCATAGTTGTCGAATGATATTGATAATCCTTGAGCAAACCTATCGTCGACATATGCAAAACTTCTCAGGAGGTTTCCATAAACTCTTTGCGATAGGTCATCTGTCCTCTTACTCCATTTAGGTAACTGAATTTCTAGGAAATCAATTATTAAAGTGTATTTGGATGGATTTACTGTCCATAAGAAGAAGAGTTGTCCCCTTATTTCATCTACAACTAGGTAATTATCGTCGTTCATTAGTTCTTTAACTGCATTCTCGTAAACTTCATAATTGATTCTACCTGCCAGTAGTAAGTTGTAATAGTCATCAAGTAATCCCCACCTTTCATAATGGTTAGGATAAGCATTCAGGAATAGATCCAGGTTATCATACTCTACACGATAGAAACCAACCCTATCTAAATTGACCTTTAGAGATTTCACCTCACTGCCAACATCTATTGTCATACTCTGCTCTCTCATTAACTGAGTTATCCTTTTACCATTTACCTCTAAGGTAAGGGGAATAAGATAGGTAGTATTTTCATTAAGGGGCGTTAGCGAGAACCTCTCCTGGTATAATCTTATTTTGGTTCCCTCTACCTCTACCTTAACTGCAGGGTAGCCTTTCTTAGTGATCCAGTCTTTTACGACATCAGCGATTGGTAGACCTGACGCCTCCTGAAGGCTATTCCAAAAGTCTTGTCCCTCAGCATTAGAGAATTTGTATTTTTGAAGATAATTTTGAATTCCCTTCTGGAATGCCTCTTTGCCCATATAACCTTCTATCATTCTCAGTATACTGGCTCCCTTTCCATAGCTTATGTCGTCAAATATCTGTTCAATTTCCTCAGGGCTCTTGACATGAGCCTCTATTGGATGGGTTGTTGATAACGAGTCCCTCAGCATTGCCCCTGACGTTTCACTGTGTATGAAGTCTCCAAACATGTCCCAATTGGGAAATAGGTGATCAATTGCTTTATAACCCATGAATGTGGCAAAACTTTCATTTAGCCATAGGTCATCCCACCACTTCATGGTAACTAGGTCGCCAAACCATTGGTGGGCTAACTCGTGGGCTACCACTTCGGCTACTCTCATCCTCTGGATTACAGAGGATTTCTCATCAGCTAGTAGCGCAGTTTCTCTGAACGTTATCGCTCCCCAGTTTTCCATGGCTCCAAAGGCAAATTCAGGAATTGCAATTAAGTGCTCCTTAGGTAATTGGTATTTTATGCCAAAGTATTCATTGTAAAAGTTAATTACTTTCTTTCCTACTTCAAGGGAGAATCTTCCCTTAGATATTTTTCCTGGAACTGAAGCCACAATAACTTGTATACCATCTAATTCATCTTTAATCTCCTCAAACTTACCCACTCCTAGGTAGAGGAGATATGTCGACATTTTTGGCGTCTCATAAAACTCAACCAGCTTTTTATCTCCCTCTTCAGTGACCTTCTGTATAGGCATGTTCGATATGACATCAAGATCTTTATCTACCCTTACCTGTATTTTGAATACCGCCTTATAGGAGGGATGATCCACACAGGGAATAAACTTTCGAGCATGATTTGATTCGAATTGAGTGGAAACAATGTAATTCTTTCCACCATCATAAGGAGCCTTATAAATCCCTACAAGTTCCCTTTCTCTTACCTTTCCAGTGAAGTTTACCTCGATTACTCCATCGAACTTACCGGTCTTTATCCTTAACTTCTCTTCGTCATAATTATAGTCAACTTCCTTACCGTTTATCTTGACTGAGTGAATAGAGAATCCTATAGCGTCTAGAACTAGCTCATCGTCTATGCTACAATATATTTTCTCTTTTCCTCTATAGCTTAAATTCTTAAAATCAAAGTCCAAATAGACCTCATACTTACTTATTTGCATATTTTCGTATGATTCTTTTCACATAAAAAAGTAACTACCCATTAGGATTATAGTACTTATATTTTATTTCATTTAAATGACTATTTGAAAGAATACTTTTCACAATTTATTAAACACGTCTAAAAGGAGATAAAGGTACACCGTAATATGTCTATGCAAGCTAATTAATTTTACGTACACTGACCTCTTCCCCGCCTAAAGGGCGAGGATGGTCGTTAATTTGTCAGGATATGCTAAGGATAAATACACTCTTTCAAACAGTTAAGTCTTGGTTTTTAGACTCGTTGAGCTTGTTGTTGTGTTGTAAAAACTACAAGTAATAGAGCTAAAATGCCTATAATACCACAAATTAACGAATACATCTCTGACAACTGTAGGTTTATACTATAGAGTATTGCAAAGACCACACTTCCTAATGTCCCACCAAGGGCTTTTCCCGTATAAAGTATCCCGCTGTTTACTGTCGAGAATCGTGTTCCAAATATTTCCCCTGCAACATTGAAATAAAGTGTTATCATTGATCCTCCCGAAAGACCCACTAAAATCGTTGAAATTGCAATTTGGTTCAACAGTAAAAACAACGCACCCAATGTTATCGTTAAATCTAGAATTAATGTGGTTCTTATTATACCTAGTCTATCTGCAATCATTCCAAAAAATGGTCTCAGCCCACCACTCAATAAAGGTAAAAGTGAAATCAAGGTAATCAGCTCCTGTTGTGGAACTCCTTTTCCAATAACTGATAGCTGTGAGGATATCACGCTGAAAGGTACAAGTACAGTTACAAAGGAAACGTATATGAGCCAAAATCGGGTAGTAGTTATAATTTGCCTAGGAGCTTGTCCTGATAACAGTTTTGGATAGTCTGACAACCAAAGTAGAATTGGCAATACGATAACTTCAGTTAAACCAATACCAAGTGTTATTGTCTTATAGCTTGTTGCCATTGCTATGAAAGGGTTAAGAAGTGCTGAACCTATTCCTAAGCCCATGGAGACTATACCTGTAGCAACTCCCTTTTTGCCTTCGAACCATTTCATTGCTAGGTTTGCAGCTATGCCGTATAAGATTCCCTCTCCCGCACTTCCTATTGACCATACAGTGTAGAAGACATATATGTTGGGTGAAAGGTATGTTCCCAAGAAGCCTATAGATGATAAAATCCCTGCTATAATTCCTATTCTCTTAGGTCCCTGTTTATCAGCAAAATGACCTCCTAAAGGTTGTGCTAATGAAGAGAATATACTAAAAAGTGTAAAACCAAGTGCAACCTGGACTAAATTCACATTGAACCCTGATTTTAAAAGCGGTTGTAATGCGTTCCAAGAGTACTGATAAATAGAGTTAAAGCACATTATCATGAAGCCTATTATTACATATGTTTTTCTACTCATTACACAAGCCCCAAATAAATGTTAGGCAAAGTAAATCGATTTTTAGATTTTTATATTTTAAATTCTCCTAAAAAGCTTTACAACCATCTCTTTGAATAGTCTAATACCCCGAAGTTACAAGACAACAACTCACCTGGCTTAGTTGAAAAGAACGCGCAGGAACAGCAGAGATCTCTTTACGTCTATAAACACGTCTTACGTAATTTAAGCACTAGTTAGGACTGATATGTAGTAAGTTACTGATTCTTTTAACTCTAACCTCTTACTGAATATTAGTTTGAATATCTTGCTTAATCTACTTATCTCTGTTTTAAAAGATTTCTCGGGCTGATTTCCAAAAAATATATCGCCATTTATGAAGAACGAGCTAAGGTTCATCACTTTAGTAATCTTTTCATATGCCTAGAATCTCCTTCTACCTAAATTATGAAAAACTAAATTGGAGACAACCATGTCAAAGCGCCCTAATTCCTCAGTGATATCTAAAACATTTAACCTTTTGAAGAATACCCTGTCCCTGATACCTAAGTGTTCCATGTTTTCTTCAGCCTTCCTCATATCTGAATCCAGAAGACTTGAGTTTTCAAAAGTGTCTATTCATAATATTTTCGCCTTTGGAAAATACTGGGTTACAACATAACTTAAAAAACCTAATCCGCATCCTACATCTAAAACACTTATCTCCTTATCTCTTGGTAAGCCAGTCCTCATAAAGGCTTCGAAAAAGAGCTCTTTAGCAATTCTCCTTAACATTTCCGAATCTTCCTTGGTTGAGTGATGATATATTCCAAAATCCACTAACAGAGAATCGACAAGCCTTGTCTTTTAAGGCGGGGTGGGGTTTTTATAGTATCGTTAAGATGTTAAATTTGGTTAAAATGGTGCGTGAGGAAACCTATGGAAATGGGTATATTAGTTCAATTAAGTGTCCTCATGCTGAAAAACAATATCCTTGAGTCTCAAGGAGGGTGGAATGAGGGTTTGACCAGAGGGATAGGGGTAAAGTGGCTGAAGACCTAGCCTTTGGTTTACCGCTGGATGTGTGGAGTGGGTGATACTCACTAGTTATGAGATGATGAGGGTGAAGGCGGTAAATCATAAACCTGTGAATCGCTCTAAAGGAACCCTTTAGGGCGGGGAGGAGGTCAGATAATTTAAGATCATCTCTTCAATAATAAAACTTTAAAGAAAATAATATCGTAACTATCTTGTAGAACACAGAAAGTTTTTACTTTCAGACTTTAATTCTTGTCCTACGCACGTTAGTGGGAAAAGTTCACTCTAGTGATGCCTGCAGAAGCCAACCTAGAAAATAGTTTTTAATCAGGCTTCTTATTTAGAATTCATGATTGTTGCTGTTGATGTGGGCGGTACATTTACAGACGCGATTGCGATAGACGAAAGCGGTAACATAAAGTACTATAAAGGTCTATCTACCCCTAGGAATCCTGAGGTAGGTTTAAGGAAGGCAATAGAAGAGTTAAATGTAAAAGTTGATAGGGTAATTCACGCTACCACAGTAGCAACTAATGCCTTCTTAGGTCAAGTTAATCTCGAGTTACCAAAAACTGCCTTAATTACGACTAAAGGTTTTAAGGACATAATTGAAATAGGCAGACAAAACAGACCTGAACTGTATGACATGTACTTTCACAAGCCTAAGCCTTTGGTACCGAGAGAATTGAGATTTGAGGTAAACGAGAGAACACTTTTTGACGGTAGAGTACTAGTTAAATTAAATCCCCTAGAAATTGATGAAATAGCTGTTAGACTAAAAGACGTTGAAAGTGTAGCTGTTTCCTTTCTTCACTCGTATGCAAACCCTGAGAACGAAGACGTTGCAAAGGAAGTTCTCTCAAAGCACTTTAATTATGTTTGTATTTCACATGAGGTTTGTCCTGAGCAGAGGGAATATGAAAGAACCTCTACAACTGTTATAAACGCCATGCTCATGCCCATAGTGTCCAGATACTTAGAGAGTATCTCTAAAGACATTCCCTCACTGTACATAATGTCAAGTTCTGGGGGACTCGTAGATGTTGATGAAGTTAAGAAAAGACCAGTGCAGATTATAGAGAGTGGACCTGCAGCAGGAGTGGTTGGAGCCCAAGTATTCTCTCAATTACTAGGTATTAGTAATGTCATAAGTTTTGATATGGGAGGGACAACAGCAAAGGCAGGAAGTATTGTTAACAATGAAATAGAGATTACCAGCGAATATGAGGTTGGTGGGAAGGCTCATCATGGAAGACTAGTAAAGGGTTCTGGTTATCCGGTAAGATTTCCATTTATAGATTTAGCTGAAGTATCAGCAGGTGGTGGTACCATAATTTGGAGAGATGAGGGCGGAGCTTTAAGAGTAGGTCCAATAAGTGCAGGGGCAGATCCAGGTCCAATAGCCTATATGAAAGGAGGAGATAAACCCACTTTAACTGACGCTAATCTAGTTCTGGGTAGGATCAGTGAATATTTACTTTCAGGAAATATGAGATTAAACGTTGAAGGAGCCAGAAGTGGTCTAGAAAAGCTAGGAGATCCAATAGAAGTTTCTTATCAAGCGGTGAAATTAGCTAGTATAGAAATGGCTAGAGCGATAAGATTAGTGACTGTGGAGAGAGGATTAGACCCTACAGAGTTCACCTTATTCGCTTTTGGTGGTGCTGGTCCCCAGTGGGCTGTAGATGTTGCAGAAGAATTAGGAATCAAGAGGATAATAGTTCCACCTCATCCAGGTCTTTTCAGTGCACTCTCCCTTCTTGCAGTAGACGAGAAAATAGAGGCTAGGAGTCCATTTCCAAGAGACGTAGATAGTGAATTTCGAAAGTTAGAGGAGAGTTTAAGAGAGAGAATGGGCAGTGTTGATTACTTTATAAGATATGTGGATGCTAGGTATAAAGGTCAGGGTTGGGAGCTTACTGTGTTGGTAAAGAACGATTATAGGAGGGATTTTGAAGAAAGACATAAGGCAGTATACGGTTACTCTTTACCCTATCCAATAGAAGTTGTCAATGCTAGAGTGTTTGCAGTGAGGAAGACAGTAAAGCCTATTTTACCTGACCCTGTAGGAGGAAATATTAGTAAAAAGACTAGAAAAGTTTACATTGATGATTGGGTCAGTGTGGATATTTACTTGAAGGAGAAATTACCTAAAGGATTTAGAGCAAAAGGTCCGGTAATTGTGGAAGAGTATAGTTCTACAACACTAGTTAAGGATGGATGGGAGTTAGAAGTAGGTAAAATGGGATTTATGGAGGTGAGAAAGCAGTGACAACGTGGGAGGTAATCGATAAGGCTACAACATTTATAGCTGAAGAAATGGGTGTGATGTTAAAGAAATCCGCATTATCTCCTAACATAAGGGAGAGAATGGACCATAGTTGCGCTATTATAGATAGCCAAGGGAGGATTGTTGCACAAGCAGAGCACATCCCAGTCCATTTAGGCTCGTTTAAGGTTGCCGTGGTAAACGTTCTCAAGTATCTAGGAGATGAAATTAAGCCAGGGGAGAATTACATCTTTAATGACCCTTACGTGTCAGGTACACATCTAAATGACGTCGGGCTATTGACTCCTATAGACTATCAAGGGAAGATAGTCGGATATGTTGTAAATAAAGCCCATCAAGTAGACGTTGGTGGTCCAATCCCTGGAAGTCTAAATCCCTTAGCTAAAACATTGTATGAAGAGGGAATAGTGATACCTCCTGTTAAGCTAGATGAGAGAGTAATAAAGATCATAAAGGAGAATTTTAAGATGCCTGAAGTCTCCATTGGTGATCTAAGAGCTCAGCTATCTGCAAACAGTTTAGGAGTAATTAGAGTAAGACAACTAATAGAGAAATATGGTTTGCAGAATGTAGAAGAGGGTTGGGACGAAACCATAGAGTATACGAGAAATGTGGTTAGTAACATTAATTGGAAGGAGGGCGATTATCAAGCTGAAGACTATTTAGAATGGGAGGATAAACTACTGCCCATTAAACTCACCTTGAAGGTGAGAAAGGATAGAGTTACCGCAGATTTCAGTGGAACTCATCCACAGATTGATGGTCCCTTGAATGCAGTTTACGGGGTAACCTATTCTGCAGTGTCATTTGCTATAAGATCAGCGTTAGGTAAGTCAGTGTCAACCAATGAAGGTTTTTACTCATTTGTCGAAGTTAAAGCCGACGAAGGTACTTTAGTTAATCCAGTTAAGCCTGCCCCAGTTAGTGGAGGCAATGTGGAGACATCGCAAAGGTTAGCTGATGTTACTTTCTTATCCCTATCAAAATTCTTACCTGTTCCAGCAGCAAGCTCAGGAACTATGATGAACATTATGATGGGAGGCTTTTACAAAGGAAGGTATTGGTCGTACTATGAGACAATTGGAGGAGGCAGCGGGGCGAGACCAACTGAAGACGGTGTTTCTGCAGTCCACTCAAACATGACAAATACACTAAATACTCCCATTGAAGTTGCTGAAAGCGTCTATCCTTTGCTATTTACATCATATACTGTGAGAGTGGGAAGTGGAGGGAAAGGAAAGTATAAGGGTGGAGATGGAATTATTAGGTCCTTCAAAGTACTATCTCCCACTAGATTAGCCTTAATGGCTGATAGGTTTATTATTGGTCCGTGGGGTCTTAACGGAGGAGAAAGGGGAAAACCTGGTAAAGCTACAGTTAGGAAGAGGAGTGGTGAACTGGTAAGTTTAAAGAGTAAGTGTGTTGTTGAGTTGGAGGAAGGGGATGAAGTAATAATTGAGACTCTAGGTGGAGGAGGATATGGTTCGAGTGGTGAAGGTTCTTAAAAGCTGTATTTAGTTCTTATTTTCGTTTATTAGGATATTGGTAATGAAGGGTGATCAGGTAAATTAAAGACTGATGTAAGAATTGTTTTTATATTTAATTAACGTACTAGATATTATGTCAAAACTAGTGAGCTTAGACAGAGCTATAAAGCTAGTTAAGGAGGGAGATTGGATCACAATAAGTGGTATATCATTTCATAGAAATCCCATGGGCTTTATATTTGCGCTAGTGAATAGTGATGTAAGAAATTTGGGATTTGTGGATAGAGAGCCAGGTTTAGGTCTGGAGATCTTACTTAAGTATAACGTTGTGAAGAAAATAAGGGCTGCAATGGCAACATTGGAATGGCTAGGTATTCCTTCAAACTTCAGGAAAAAAGTAGAGAGCGGTGAAGTTGAATTTCTTGAGGATAGCTGTGGTGCGTTTATAGCAGGAATAAGGGCAGGGGCTTTTGGAATCCCATTTATGCCCGTTAAAGGTGTACTTGGGTCTGATCTGGTAAAATTACATGAAAAAGCTGGAAGTTGGAGAGTTGCCAAGGATCCTTTCTCAGGACAAGAGATTCTGTTGGTTAAAGCGATTACTCCAGATGTAGCTATAATACACGTCCATAAAGCAGACGAGGAGGGAAATGCAGAGATTATGGGACCTTTATTTGAAGACGAGTTTAAGGCAAAGGCGTCAAGGACTGTTATTATAACAGCTGAAGAGATAGTGCCTAGATCCTACTTTTACGGCAAGAGACCCACAATTAATGCAGACTATGTGACTGCTGTTGTGGAGCTTCCAAGGGGTGCAGAACCAACAAGTATGTTTGGAGTGTATGACGTTGACTGGGGAAAAGTTCTCGAGCTCATTCAACCTATTTGATTATTTTATCAATCCTTCTCTCAGGTTGTAAGGATCCAGTTTCCTAATGTATTCTATGTCCTTGTCAGTTACTCTAATTTCCTTGATATCACCCTCATAGACATCAAATCCCGTATTGCTCTTTATTTCGTTAATATTACTCCAGGGGTACAGAACTATCACTTCCCATCTATTCTTTTCCCTATTAAAATGAAGAACTCCTAAATTTGTAACTACATATACTTCGTTCTTAGAATGTTTAGCTGTCCCGGTTACAAAGTCAACTCTTTTAGGGAAACTCTGTCTATTATGTCTGAAATTCCACAGTATTAGTTTTCTTATTAGTGGCATCATAAATGCTGTCGCCGCACCCCCAGGTAACCTCACTTTAGGTTTTTCATAGCTTCCTATAACTGAAACATTAATGTTAATTTCTTCATCTATTTGAATTGGTCCTAAGAACATAACATCTAGTTTACCCTTCTGAACTAAATCAAATAAGTCAACTGTGGTAAACACTGGAGTATATTGAGCTAGCATTGGATCTCCTGTTGATGGTGAAATTGTTATATCTAGAGGGTTATCAGCCTCTGCCACGCCATATATTCTTATATTCTTATGATATACGTCTCTAGCTAGAAAGGAGCCTAATGCAGGTAGTATGGAATTTAAGCCAACATATACTTTCTCGCCGTCTCCCAATATCTCCGCTATTGCTTTAATCATATGCTCTACTATCACTTAGTTAACACCACGAACTTATCTCCCTGAGTTTTTACCTTCAGGTCTTTCAGTTCTTCTGGTATTTTCGGCTTCTTCTGGGATGTTAAAATGATCTCTTCAAAGTTACTTCCAACCTGTTTAAGTATCTTAGACATGCGTTCTTGATTGTAAATTGCGGGAATAGCTTCAACTAAATAGTACCTAGCCTGTTCCAATAGGTCTCTTAAGTCCTCTCTCCATACATCAATGATTTTTCCATCCTTTTTAGCCTTACTCTCAACGAGTGGAATTATGGCTATTTTACCCTCTAATTTGTCTGTAGTATAGTCCTTTGCTACATCATAAACTTGTTGAAAGAATCGTCTCATATAATATGATGCTATGTCGGTCAAAAATTTCCTATCCTTAGTATCATATTTAGCATGAAACTCTGAATATAACCAATTGTAAGCCTCTATTACCTCATCCCTCTTATCCTTGACTAGGTCATAAAACTTGAGGTTGAGTTTCTTAAGAACAGCAAGATTTAACAATTGCATACCTATCACAACTGCTTCTCCCTCAATGTTCGGCAATCCAAAACTGTTTGATGGTATAAATGCTAAAGGCTCTGCTCCAATACCATAAGTTATTCCCTCTTGAACTTCAGAGTAAAATACAATTCTATAATGATCAAGGAACTTGGATCCGGGATACCACTCTAAGTACTGTTTCAATCCCTTGTCTTTTATTTTCTCTATTTCCTGATAAAGTTTTTCAAAAGCTTTCTCGAAATCATTAAACTTTCCATCTAACCTACCATAGGGTATAAATATAGGCTCTCCAATAACTGGACTTAAGTATTTTAAACCGTAATAGTATGCAAGATCATTCATATTAACGTCCATTACAGTTTTAATTACATTCCTCATGTGTTCATTTAAAGAATCAATATGGTAAATTTTCTTCTCCTCTTCCTTTGATCCAAATAGTGGCATTGTAATATCTACTACTTAAAAGTTAAAAATTAAATCTCATACTCAGTAGAGCAAAAAGTGGAAACAGATGAAATATATGTAGCATTACTTGAGTTATTCTCACTACTAGCTCTCGCTCAAGGTGGTAGACTACTTCTTCGGAAATATTTTATCCCAGCCCTTGTAGCTGAAATAATAGTTGGGATTGTATTCAGCCCTTACGCTCTAGGAGGTATAATTAACAGTATTTTGCAGGTTAGTCTATTTTCCATTAACAATTATATAGTTTTATTTGCAAACTTCTCAGTAATTCTGCTTATTTTCGCCGCAGGTCTTTCGCACGGTTTTAAGAACCTTAGATCCTCCGGATTTCTAGGCTTTTTGGCAGCTACTTTAGGTGCAGTGATCCCCACTTACCTAGTGTTCGTAGTATTTTCTATAGTCTACGATCCACAGGTAGCCCTACTCATGGGTGCAGCGAGCGCAGCAACCAGCCTAGCTGCAACTGTATCCATAGTGGATGAATATAAGTTATATAGAGAAAATTTTTCCAGGCTCCTTATATCTGCTGCAGCTATAGATGATGTAGTTGCACTGATAATCTTATCCACAGTGGTGGAATTAATAACACTAGGTAGTCTTCCCTTTGTTCAAACCACACTAAAAGTTCTTGAACTTTCACTGGCGTGGATAGTCATATTTTTTGTGGCAGTATTTTTGATTCCTAAAATTTTGACCGTAGTTAGAGATGAGATAGTAGACAATATATCGCTGGTAATCTTGTTTGTCCTAGTTCTGATTATGCTTGTGGTTGGCTTCTCGCCTATCATAGCTGCTTTCATCGCAGGTGTAGCTATAGCAGAGAGCGTAAAGTCAAAAAGAGTTAATGGATTCACTGAAACCCTTATTTCCATATTTGGTCCTCTGTTTTTTGTCTATGTAGGTATGGAAACTCCATTCTACATTTTCTTTAATTTAAATGATTTACTTTTGGGTTTACTGCTATCGTTTCTTGCGATTGTAGGGAAAATATTTGGGATATTACCTGTTGCCTACTTTTACACTAAGAACCTGAAGCAATCTATTATCACAGCTGTAGGTATGATACCTAGAGGAGAAATTGGTCTAGTTGTTGCAACTGTTGGGTTATCAGGAAATGTTCTTGATGTATCTCAATACTCGCAAATAGTGATTATGGCTCTAATTACTACATTCTTGGGAAGCTACATATTTTCAACTCTCATTAGAAAGTGGATAATTGTTAAGTCAGGTTAAAGGAATCACATCACAATTCAGGCACGGTCGCACTCATCACTACCTTTTTATAATTCTGCATGAATAACTATTTAATGGTAATTGCCTGCACAAGGGACTGCTATGATACGTGCATTTTCGATGATAATTATAAACCTTTAAAATCTTTTCCCTTTTTAGGTTTTACATGTTCAAGAGGCAATGCTGACTTAAGGAGAAATAAGATCAATAGAGTCCTAAGTCCTCTTGTAGAGGGAAAGGAGACTAGCCTAGAGGACTCTGTGAAATACATAAGTAAGATTATTAAAGAGACTCCTAAAGACAAGATAATTCATGTCGAGTATGATGGTAATCAAGGATTACTTACCTGGTATTATCCAGCCAGATTGTGGAATTTATTAGGTACGTTATCTATAGACTACTCTATTTGTTCATCTGAAGGTCATGAAGCTATCAAGGCGCATTACGGTAGCTCCTTTGGTGCTCTGCCTGAAGAATTTGAGAAATATGACAGCGTAGTTTTTTGGGGTAGCGAAAGCGCAATCTCCTTTATACATGGTTGGAAATTGTTACATAATAAATACAAGATCACAGTGGATGTGAGAATTAGTGAAACTGCAAGGAGAAGTGACAAATACTATTTGGTAAGACCTGGCAGTGACGGATTTCTAGCAATTGGAGTCATGAAGAGAATTTTCACTCGCGGTGTAAGTGCGAATATACTAGATGATGAAGTGACTCTCAGAGAGTATATGAATAGTTATACTTGGGATCAGATTGAGAGTGTAACTGGGCTCAATAGGAAATATATTGAAGAGTTAGGAGATCTTTACTACGATCGTAGACCATTGACCATTATGGGGTTTGCCTTAGGAAGGACATATTATGGCGGAGATGCAGTATCACTAATATCTTTGATTCCAGCCTTATTAGGTCTAAGAAGGGGGTTCTTCTATTCTAACAGCCAAGGGTGGGGAATAGACTTTAGCTATTTGAGGGGATTACATGTTTCGAAACCAGCCAGAATTGTCCCAATGGGTAAAGTCGGAGAGGAAGTAGAAAAGGGAAATATAAAAGTTATCTTCGCCTGGAATTCTAATCCCATACACTCTCTGCCTAATAGTGATAGGATAGTGGATGCGATAAAAGAGGGCAGATTAACCTTAATTACACATGACCCATTCCATAATGAAAGTGTTAAGCTTTCCAACGTAGTTATCCCTTCACCGACTTTCCTTGAAAAAAGGGATGTTGTCTACAGTTATTGGCATGATTATCTAGTATATAACGAACCAATCTATGAGCCTAAGGGAGTTGATGAGATTAGGTTGATGAGGTTAATTGCGAGACAACTAGATATTTCTCATCCCTTGATAGAAGAGGATGAATGGAAGGCGGTGGATTACGCAATACGAAGAACAGGTGTAAGTTTAGAAGAGTTGGTTAAACAGAAAGTAGTTAAGGTCAAGAAGTACTACGATGGCTTCCAGAGAGTCAAGGTAAACCCCTTACCTAGACTTAAAGACCCACCAATGGGTGAATATCTCGTTTTCTCCTCTCATCCAAATCATACAAACAGCCAATTCAACGAGATATATGACAGACCTCAACCCATAGTTTATAACTGTTGTTATGAGGGAGAGGGTTACTTGGAGAGTGACTTCGGCAGAATTCACGTAATATTTAAGATATCTGAACGTGTCCCTAAAGGAGTATATTACATGTACAAGTCAGGGTTGTTCGACTTAGATGACAGACCTGTAAATAGCATAGTAAATAATGCTATAAATGAATATGGTGGTACTCCTCAGATAAATTTCACAAAAGTTAGGGCTATTTTGAAATAAATTGTAATGTGATACTAATGATATTTGGATATTAATGTAATACTGGTATATTAATGATAATATTAATTAATGGCGAATTTAAGATATACATGAACAAATATGGCAAAAGTGAGGTTTAAGTATAAGGGTGAAGAGAAAGAAGTAGACACTTCAAAGATAAAGAAGGTCTGGAGAGTCGGCAAAATGGTGTCCTTTACCTTTGACGACAATGGTAAGACAGGTAGAGGAGCTGTCAGCGAGAAAGACGCTCCAAAAGAATTATTAGACATGTTAGCAAGAGCAGAGAAGAAGAAGTAAGGGGAAGGCATAAAGGCTTTTTAAATGTCAAAAGTTTTTATTTTTTGTTATATTTCGGCTTTAGAAGATCTTTTTGAGTGGCGTAGGTTTCTTTCATGGGGTGTTTTTCCGCTATTCTTAGATCCCGAGAATAATGACGGTAATGTTGAAATTTTTAATGTTGAAATTTTAAACGTTTTTATATAATATTCCGCGATTTTCATGGTAAGAAAAATATTTTATGTTTAATTATTACGGTTTTAATGTAAAATATCATGTCTACTAAAATCATGAACGATATTCAAAAAATTATAGGTCCAGACTATATTAGACCGAAGCCAGAGGTAATTCTCACCTTAAGTGAAATTATTAATAAGAATCAAAGTCCTGTAGATTTAATTCAGCATACACTAGCTAAAATGAAAACTGACGCTGAAAAGTTCAACAGCTATATAACAGTTATTAAAGAGGAAGCTCTTAGACATGCTGAGAAATTAGAGGAGCATTTTAAAAGAGGAATACCTCTAGGTCCCTTATCAGGTTTACCTGTCGCAGTAAAAGACAACATATTTAGCAAAGGTATAAGAACAACAATAGCTAGCAAGATCTTCAGAGAATTTTATCCTAATTATAACGCTACTGTTGTCAACAAACTACTTGAGGCAGATGCCATAATTGTAGGTAAAAACAATCTCCATGCCTTCGCGTCAGGCGTTACTAATCTCGTCTCGGAGTTTGGACCTACAAGAAATCCTTTAGATACTGAAAGGATAACAGGTGGCTCTAGCGGAGGTTCAGCATCATCAGTAGCCTTTGGCTCTGTTCCTGTCTCATTGGGTACCGACACGGTCGGGTCAGTAAGAGTTCCCGCCTCATTCTGTGGTGTGATAGGGTATAAACCTAGTAATGGTCTCATAAGCAGATACGGATTGTTTCCAACTGCTTGGTCTCTAGATACCATAGGTGTTTTAAGCAAAACTGTTTTAGATGTTGCACTGATCTCTCACTTTATAATGGGTTATGACGAGAACGACTCTTCGACAGTCCATATCCCAAGAATAAACATAGATAACATAGCTCAAGGTGTAGAGCCTCGAAAGATTACATTAGGCGTATTACTACAAGAAAGCCAGACTGAGGTGGAGAAAGAATTTTTAGATAATGTGGTCTCAAAACTTGACTCCGAGGGTTTTAAGATGAAACGTGTAAATTTCGATATAGAAGCTTCTAATAAAATTACGACAAATATAAGACTCGCAGAGGCAGCTGCATTTCACAAAGATTTGTTCTTATCCAGGGAGAGTGATTACCCCAGGGATGTGGCAGAGTTAATCAGAAGTGGTCTGTCAATTCCTGCTCATGAATATATCCAATCCATGATATCGAGAAAGTATTTAATTAGTGATTTCCTTAAACTTTTCAATCACGTTGATGCTGTGATAACCCCAACGGTTCCTATCCTTCCTCCAAAGGCTAATGAGATAATCGGTAAGGAACTAGATTATAGGAGAATCATTATTAGATATACCGCGTTTGTTAACCTACTTGGTTTTCCAGCAATTAGTATTCCTTCAGTTAAATTGAGTGGATTACCAATAGGCTTACAAATAATAGGTAAAATTTATCATGATGAGGCACTACTGAAAATAGCAAAAACTATGGAAAATATATCATGGTAGATAAATGTATTCATTTGTTCCTATAGGATAAAAATGGAAATTTATTGTTTAGTATAAAAAAATTATAATTTACTTAATATATGGATTTAATATTTATGTTTGTTGTTTTATATTGGGTATGGGTATACTGCTGGGTCGCTGAAGTATAATACCATGTTTGAGTTTGTTGCTGACATTAGTTGAGTTGGTGATGTTATCCCTGGGACAACAACCTGTAAGTCTGCATTAACAAGTGTTTTCCATATTGGGTTCTTAGCATTTGCCATTCCAACTGCACTGTCATAAGTCATCATTGCATTCTCAAGTGCCTGAATATTATTTAAACAGTTAGCTGTTGGGTTAGTTGTATTTGATGGTACTATAGCCTGGCATTGGCCTGTAATTGGGTTGGGGAATATGTTTGGATCAAAAACCAAAACAACAACAATATACCATGGTATGCTCTGATTTGTTGCAAATGTAACCAAATGATCGTGGGCTGGTGTTGGCAAAACACCCTCAGGTAGACCAAACACACCATTCTTAATACCCAAAGCCTGCTCAACAGCAGTAAATGCTGGGGAGTAGATCAAACTCATGTGGTCAGGACAGGCAGTCTTTGTCAAAGCAGCACCACACTGTGTGGTAATAACATAAGTCACGTTATTGTAAGTAAATGTGGGGAAGCCCTGAGATGTTGCACCAAGTTGAGGAACACCAAATATTGACAAACTGGCAAATGCAGGGACTAAGACAAACACAGGGGCAGCGTTCTTGGGGAATGCTGAAATATTACCAGCACCAACCTCACAACCCATTGCAACCTTACTCTGGTTAGTCTCATTGGGGAAGAAAGTAGTAGAAGGTGGAGTACACATGAACTGGGCAGTGTACTGGAATGTTATAACTTGACCATTGTAAAAGGCACCAGAGGAATTAACAGTAACAGGCTGAGTCAAAGTAGAAGTAACTGTAGTAGTCTGAGTTGATGTAACTGTTTGAGTTGATGTAACAGTCTGTGTAGAGGTGGTTGTCATTCCTGGTGTAGTTACTGTGGAAACTATAGTTGTTGGCACTGTAGTAGTAACAGTTGACGTAGTCGAAGGCTTGGTGGCATATAGTGCGAAACCTGCAGCTGCAATTATAATAAGGATTACGGCTACAGCTACAAATACAGTGTTAGATACCGCTCTAATATTTTTGTTGTGTTTACTCATTTTCTCATCATTTATGATAGCGTCTATTTTCTTACTTAAGAATTAGTTAAAAATTTTCTAACGACAAACTAATATATGGGATTTTATGAATAAACCTAAGTATGCCATCTAAGTATTACAAGATTATTGTTATAGTTTTACTAATAATTATAACTGGCGTCATTATAGGTGTTTCGCTGTCGTCTTCAAATAATTCATCGTCTTTAGGTAAGAATGTCTCCATATATCCACAGTTAGTTGAGTTAAGTAAACAGGGTTATAATGTACAAGCTTATCCTACTAACTTACAAGTTCTGCCATTAAACTTTTCATCAGAGGGTAAACCTGCGGTGATATACGTAGGAGCTGAATGGTGTCCCTATTGTGCAGTTGAACGATGGGCTCTAATATTAGCTCTTCTTAGATTTGGAAATTTTACAGGCTTAGAGTATATGCAATCTAGTTCTTCAGACGTCTATCCTAATACACCTACCTTTACTTTTGTGAAGGCTAACTACACTAGTCCATATATATCTTTTATAGGGATAGAGTATGAGGCTAGAAATGGAAGTCAATTAGAACCCGTTCCTACCAATATTTATCAAATGTGGACCCAATATGGTAAGGGTCAGATACCATTCATAATAATAGGGTACTATTATCAGGTAGGTACTTCAATTGATCCCGGTCTCATGTCAGGGCATGACTGGAATTATGTTATAAGCCAACTCAATGATACAAATAGTCAAATATATTTGCAAGTTTATGCGCAGGCTAATCTAATTACTAAGTATATTTGTCAAATTGATGGCGGGAAACCTGCAAATGTCTGTAACGTTTTCTTGAACGGTACATCTTCGACCACTACTACATCTCAATCATCCAGTAGTCTCCAGGCATCGCAGCTAGTTATGGCTTTGCCAGAGATTCAAAGTAGATATATAGCCTGAACTGAAAATTAATCTTACTGTAAGTTAAAACGCATGAAAGTTCTTTCTGTTTTTTGTTTTCCATAATTCTGTGGACTGAAATATTGCTAAAATCACAAAGATTAAGGTAAATTGTCCATTAACGTTTTATAAATTCTTTTAAAGAATGATTAGATTAGTTCAGTGTGTTCTATGAATTAATGTTGTATATCCATTTGTTAGGAATTATAGGATGGGCTGGTCTTAGTACTGGGGCTTATTATCTCATTGAATTTATGAAATTAACAGATTCATCAATATTAGTAGCCTATAGAAAGTTAGTTTTTATTGAGATTATATCCTTGTTTGTTACCGCTTTATCAGGAGCTTATATGTGGATGGAGTTAGGATTTCCCAGATGGGCTTATTATGCCTTTATTATATCTCCCTTCATCCTGTTCTTGGAATTTTACCATTATAGACTTACTTATAGGGGAGTAGTTGAGTTTAGAAGGAGGATGAGGTTTGTATCTGTACTTTACATACTCGTTACACTCTTTTTATTTTATGTTATGATATTTAAACCCGAATTCTTCCATGTATGAGTAGAGTTTAAGAGTTAATAGCGACTTCAGAGAGTGTATATTAGTTCTATAAGAATAAAGGTAAAAAAGAATAAAAAACTTTTTACATTACTTTGATATTTTGCTTTATCTTGTTTAAGGTTTCCTGTGGTATTGATGTTAGTCCGTGAGACATCTTTGCATGAACCATAAGCTCTTCCAGTAACTCTTGTTCTGAAGATGATGCCTTTATTTCGAATCCGCAGTCCATTCCTACATTACTACAAGCGAAATAGTATTTTCCGCTCTTCTTTATGTTTTGCTTTATTTTGTTTAAAAGATCAGATGATATTGATGTTAGTCCGTGTGACATTTTTGCATGGGATTTGAGTTCTTCTAGTAACTCATCTTCACTCCCAGCATTAACTATTTCGAATCCGCAGTCCATTCCTACATCCGCACATTTGAAGGTGTACTTTACCATCATATAATAATACTTTTTTTAGTATATATAGAGGCGTTTGAATAGTTTTAATGAATTAATAAATATATCTTTCACCTAATTATAATATATGGTATTTGGATTCGGCAAGAAGAAGAAGTACGAATTTAGTTGTAGTAGTGTAGGGATGAGCTGCGGATTTGAAGTAAAGAATGCCTCTTCTGAACAAGAAGTGCTAGAAATACTGAAGGTTCATGCTAAGACTTCCCACGGTATGAAAGAAATTCCATCAGATGTAGTAGAAAAGATAAAACAAAACATTAAGAAAGTGTGATTCCATGGATATAGTAGATAAGAGAATTCTTTCGTTTTTTCTTAAAGATGGCAGAATATCGCAGAGAAGAATAGCCAGTCTGCTTAACTTGACGCCTGCAAGTTTAAATTATAGGTTCCGAAAACTTGTAGATAGTAATATTTTAAAGGGATTTAAGCTATATATTAACCCTAACTTTTATGGTCAATATCAATTGTATATTGCCTTTAAGAATTACAAGGAGATAGACGCTGATTGGATTTCCTTTAAGTTAAGATGTTTAGAATGGCTTAATGTCTATGGCATATACGGTTCAAGTCAAACTGAGTTAAAGGATAGGATAGAGTATATGCGTAAGGAATTGGGAGATCCCATACTAACTTACTTACCTGTTCAATACAAGCTCAAACCCTCAAGTTTAGATAAGAAGATTGTTGAAATGCTAAAGGAAGATCCTAGGCTAGCTTCTTCTGAGATTTCTAAAAAGTTAGGTATTAACAGTAGAGTTATAGAAAAACATATAAGGCACATGAGATTCAGAGGAATGATTTTGATAGTGCCGGAAATTAATCTAGGAAGAGCAGACATAGTTATATTCTCTATGTTCTCTAAGAGAATTGAGGATATATCACCCGTTTTACAGGAATGTAAATTGTGGCAATTTACTGATGGTTATGCTGGAATAACTGTTTGTTATGCTGATAATGTGGAAGGAGCTAAGAAGTATATTAACGGTGCCAGAGAGGTTGATAAGGATTCAGATGTCATGATAATATATGATTATGAATTCAAAACAATGAAGCAAAGCCCAGAGTCTACCTCCTCTCCGTTCTGAAGAGTAGGTTTTTTGCTACTTCTTGACCGGAGGAGGACGATTGCATTGAAATATTTTTAATTTCTAGTTTATATTTATCCTTATTTTTTAGTATAATTTCATAGTTAATAGGTATACTTTTGATTTGGCTCACAATTTCAAAAAAATATTTTAAGAGGTTTACTATTTTTAAATTTCTACTGTAAGAGCGACTTTCTTAACTCGCTTATTTTCTCTAATATATCGTTCATCTCTACAATCTCTTTCTCTAGTTGGGGGTCTTTTTTCAAGGTATCCATAATACTAACTATTTCATCCCAATATTCTCTTATGTAGATTTCGGGGCTATATTTATGCATAGATATGAATGAGATATTTTTAAGTAACCTACTCATGACCCCAAGTTTAATTAATTCACTTCTATGTTTGCTAATGAAATCATTCAAATAGTCTAGCAGTACTTGAATGTAAGCGATAATTTCATCTCTTTCCCTCTCACCAGGTTTTAGTAACTCAGACATGTTTAATCCCCCTCTCTGAATTAAAGCTCATTTTCAATTAGTCTCTTCTATTTTCCACCTTATATTCACTTTTATTCCTCTTGTCAATGTATCTTTCATAGGACACCTCTTTTCAGCCTCCTCTATAACCTCATTAATCTTGGTATCATTGGACTTAACTGAAATATGATAGTTGACTTCGAGTAAGCCTGGTGGTACACTGTTTTTACCTTGAAATCCATCAGGATCTAACTTTCCCTCTATATAACCCTCTATTCCTTTCACGTCTACCCCTTTCTCCTTTGCAATGTAATTAACTGTTAGTATAAGACATGACAATGCTGAAGCTAAACATAATTCCTCAGGTTTAACATAGTTTGAGCCTAAAGTTCCAACTTCTAGAATTTGATCATCCATTATAGTTATAGTGACCTTATCCCCTGAAAATTCCCCTTCAGCCGTAAATGTGATTATTGTCAATTTATTACACCTATGTCCTTGAGGATAGCTGCCTCTATGCCATATTTTATGTAAAGGTCAGTCCTCTCCTTCTCGTTGAAAGTTCTGTTCAATTTTTCTTCAAGCCTTTCTATTTGTCTGGTGATTATTGTACTAATATTTGTTTCAATGGAGGGTCTGTTTACCTTAAAGGTGTAGTATATATCAAGTAGAAACTCATACATATTCTCGTCCATATTTAGCAAGACGTTTTCTAATGCGGGGATCAATTGACCATTGAAATTTAACATTTTAGCTTTAAAGTAAGGTTTCCATTTTAACATATTAGCTTTCACAAACTCCCATGAGGGAGGAAAACCTGTATATTCCTCAGCTGTAGGAACTGTTACCACTTTATATTCCTTTCCATCAACTTCAACAATTGCTTCAACCTCTAGCTCTAATTGATTCACCCTTTCCTTTGTCATTTAATTTATTCTTTTATCATAGGGAGAAAAATTTTTCTTTTTTGTTTTTGTTTATTTTTAATTATGGAGCAACAAACATCTAATGAGGAATGTGTAAAAGACTGTCTTACAGCCGGTAGTAGGTCACCAAACTGGAAATTCATAAGTATCTCAGAGTGTCTTGCTAGATGTAGAGAGATACAAATAAAGAAACTCTAAATGACTTCTTGAACTTCAGGTTTGTTGAGTATTTCTTGTATAGCATTGATTAAGTCTTTTTCTGAAAATCCAAATATAACAGGTTTTTCAGTTTCAAACATTCTCCGCACCACACTGTTAATATTATTGACCTCTACTCCTTTCAGACTCTCCTCTAGTTTCTCTAGAAAGTTCTTAGGATTCATGACAAAGAAGTCTCCTGATATAGATATCTCATCAACCCTTTTTTCCACTATTCTCATAGTTATCCTCAACAATTTTCTGGCTTTATAATCAATGTGACAAATTGCAACAGATGAAGAGATTTTAACACATCTCTCTAAATGTAAATCAGGATGTCTATTGTCCTTATAGTAGATCCATTCTTCATTAGCTTTTTCTATAGCTAATGATTCCCACAATTCAATCTCTTCCCTACTTAACCTTGAGTCCTCAAATTTTATGCCTAATGACCTCTCAAATTCATCCTTCAATTTCTTTTCAATTTCCTCCCTTGGGGGTACATATCCTAGCTCTCGCTCTAGGGACGTTAACCAATCCCTTATGTCCTTTGCCATTTTATCTCTGAACTTCTCTGATGGTACTTTTATGCATCTTGTCATGGTATCCACATCTAACTGAAAAAGGATATTTCCCGTTATGACCACTGCATTGCTAAACGTTGATGCACCATTACCACTTATTTTCTTTCCGTTTACTACTATATCCTGATCCCTTAAGTTTGCGTTAAGACCATAGGATTTCAGGACGTTAACCACTGGTGTTAAGAATTTCTCATATAACTGAGGGGGATTTCTTGGAACTTCTTCAGCTCTAACTACTATGAAATAATCATGCTCACCTGGGGTAATTACTACCGTTCCACCACCTATGTCTCTTCTTACAACAGTAATGTTATTCTGCTTAGCGCACTCAAGATCTACTTCCAACCAGACCTCTTGATGCACACCAACGTTGATGAATGGAGTCCTGGCATAAAAAGTCATTAAGGTATTTTTCCCGTTCTTGTTAACGTAATCTGCTACAGCAACAAACGAAGTTATCATATGATAGCCGTCTTGAGGAGGTAAGGAGACATATCTCCAGTCTCCCATCACTGTAGCCTCTTACATGTTAATTTCTCTGAGGTTATGATTTCCTTGAGTTTTTGGATAGCTTGCTGTCCTGTTAATAGTTGCTTAACTTCCTCCTGGTTACTAATTTTAATTTTTGCAATCCATCCTTGACCATATGGATCTCTATTTAAGATTACAGGACTTTTTTCAACTTCTGAGTTGGAATCCACTACCTCACCGGAAACTGGTGCAGGCACTGGTCCCGCCCATTTTCCGCTCTCTAGAGTTGCTACAGGTCTTCCCTTCTCTACTTTTATACCTTTCTTCTTTATCCTTATCTTCACAATTTTCCCTGCCATGGTTTGTGCTAAATCCGTTATACCAACTACCGCAATATCACTTCCCTCTATTTTCACCCACACCGTGTTCTTTCCATCAATATAATAGTATAGGTTTTCTGGGATTTCACAATTAGCTTCTACTACCATAATAGGTCTATACTATATCTCTAAATTTAAATAAATAAAATTTACCTTAAAGAAAATATGAATGGCTTTTTTATTTTATTATATTATCTGCATCAACATAAATCTGTATTCTACCGGCTAACCTAAAGGGAATCTGAGGGCACTCTTCAGGAACTATTTTTCCATGATACAATCCTATTTGCTTCCTCCTCAAATTGGTTTCTACAATCTTGTATGTTCTTAAACACTCTCTTAACAAGATCTACGTCAGTAACTGAAACTTTGACAATCCAACTTCCATACGGATCTTCATTAATTATGGATGGGTTTTTTATAACCCGTTCATTAATATCTACCACCTCACCTTCTATTTGCAATCTTATTTTTCCTATCCACTTTGCGCTTTCTACTGAGAACAGTATAGTTCTATTGTTGACCCTTTCTCCTAGCCTTCTAGGCACAGACACTTGGAATATCTTTCCTGCAAGGTACTGCCCTAGATCGGTCATGCCCACACTTACAACCTTATTTTCCTCGACCTTAATCCACACATGTCTTTCAGGTTCATACAATAGATCGTCTGGGAAATTGAAAAATGAAATTTTCATACACTTTTTAAATCATAAAAATAATTTATAAACCTAGCTATGGTGCATTTTGCAGTTTGGTTAGACGGCGTGATACTGAAGATCGACTTGACAAATCAACTATACAAACTCTACAAGGGAGAAAATATCAAGAGTTTACCTATAACTTATGAGGTACACGAGGACTGGCATAAATTGTACGAACAAGTTAAGGATAAGCTTGCAGTCTTATCCCCCTACGATCCTGTCACGACAAATCAACTGCTCAAGAGAATAAATGTAAGCCCATTGTATGTAGTTTCGAATACCGGAAGAACGAAGCCCTCAAAGGAGCCTGTTGAGATCTTATTTAAAATAACTGAATGGGATCCCCTAGACGTCGTCATTATTGGTTCTTCGCCCCTAGATTTACTTTCAGCCAGATTTTTTGACTCAAGGATAAAAGTAGTTTGTGTGAATAGATACTATGATTGCTCTAAGTATTCCCCTTTTATTATGTCAAATGACTTGCTAAGTGCACTAGGTTCACTGAAGAGATTGAAAATTTTTATCTAACTATGATGAAATTAAAATCATGTCTATAGAGAATGAGGCAAAGAAGTTAGCAGCTACCTATGCTAGATGGCTCAGGAATCCTCAAGACGCTCTGTTTGGAAAAGAGAAGGAGGGAGTTGTAATCAAGATATATCAAAGGTTAAAACAAGCTAAGACTAAAAGCGAAATACTTGAGATTCTTCAGTTGAACCAATACGAGATGGAGAAGACCACTATGAACGATATGAATAGAATGATAACAGAGCTCATTTCTAAATTAAATTCTTATGACGAAGACATTGCAGTTAAATTTACAATTGAGGTATTTAGGTATCTTCAGATAGCCCTTTATACAAAGTTGGATAGTATGAAAAGGGGTTTATGGTACTGATCTATGACCGTAAGGTATCTTTGATTTTTACTAGGTTTCCTCTTTTCTGCACTTATACACAAATCTCTCTGGTTCCTTTAGAAACGCTAACATACATATTTCAGTATCAAAATAGTATAAAACTTCTTGGTGAGATTGTCTATATGGTGTGCATTCAGCTTCAAAAAGCCTGTTACATACCGCGCAAACTACTTTCATGCTATTTTTATCTCAAATTTCCCTTATAATTTCACCTGAACTTGGTGTAAAACCACATTTCTTAAAAACTTAATAATTTCTTACAACTTACTTTTTCTTTTGAAAAGATTTTAAGGATAGATTTTTATATTTACTAAACTAAAGCAAATATTAATGAGAGAATTCAGATTTATTGTGGAAAGAAATAGTCAAGACTATATTCTTGCAGGCGAGGAAGCACTTCTGTTATCGGTAGCCTCTGGAAGTAGTCCTGTGCTTAGGTTCGTTATATTTGACCCTCCAGCTGTCCTCATAGGATACCATCAAACAGTCGAGCAGGAGGTGAATCTAGAGGAAGTGCGTCGTAAGAATTGGGATGTTGGTAGGAGACCTACAGGAGGCGGAACTATAATAATGGGACCATGGCAACTAGGATGGGAAATTTATGCAGACAAGAGTCTACTAGGCGAGACTCCGGATAATGCCATGAGATTAGGTGCAGAGTGTGTGGTAAGGACACTGGGAAAATTAGGTATAAATGCAAATTTCAGACCAAAAAATGATGTGGAAATCAAAGGGAGAAAAATATCTGGAATAGGTGCTTTCTCAGAGGGAAGATACATGGGTGTTACAGGAACAATTCTCTTAGACTTCGATGTCGACGCAATGGTATCAGTACTTAAGTTGACATCTGAGAAATTAAAGGATAAACTGTCTAAGGACTTTAAGGACAGATTAACATGGATTAACAAGGAGTTAGCTTCTAGTATAGATATGCTGGACTTAATAAAAATAGCCAAGGAGGGATTTTCTGAAGCCTTGGGAGTTGAACTAAAGGAATCCGTTTACCATAAGGAAGAAACTGAGACCATAAATAGACTTGCAAGAAAGTACTCATCCCCTGAGTGGATATTCGGTATGAGAAAGCCGTTAGAGGGCGATAACATTAAGTATTTAGAAAGGAAGCTCCCTGGAGGGCTGATAAAAGTACAGATTAAATTGGCTGGAGAGAACCTAGTTCAGTCTGTGCTTATTACAGGAGACTTCTTTGTGGAACCTAGGACTGCAATTTATGACTTAGAGGCAAGGCTGAAATGGAGTAGAGTAGAGGATATAGATAATGAGATCAAGGAATGGTACAAGAATGTAAAGATATTGGGAATAACACAGGAAGATCTAATAAACTTAATGAAGGAGGCGTTAAAATGAGACCATTGTTTATTTATGCTCCTAATTTGAAAAGGTATGAGACTGATTTTATCTCTTCTAGTGATGGCTGGAAGTCCATTTCTGTCACAGGTAAATATTGTGCCTTTAATTGTAAACATTGTGGTAGAAGGGTTTTAGAGACTATGATAGACGGGTCTAGTGAAGAGAAGCTCATAAGGGAGCTAGAAAGAGCTGTTAAATCAGGAGATAAGGGGATAATACTCTCAGGTGGCTCTACTATCAGAGGAGACGTTCCTTTATGGAAGTACGGACACGTTATTTCCAAGTACGCGGATAAGCTTACAATCATAGCCCATACCGGGGTGGTAAGGAGCCAAGATATAGCAGTTAAACTCAAGGAAGCTGGTGTTAAGGTGGCTTTACTTGATATGGTCTCAGATAACACAACTATTAAAGAAGTTCTGAGGCAACCATTTACGGTAGACGATTATCTAAACTCATTTAAATATCTTAAACAGGCAGGAATTAAGATAGTGCCCCATGTCATAGTTGGTCTAAGTACAAAAGGTATTAAAGGTGATTTAGAGGCTATAAGATTACTAAAACAAGTTGAACCGGACGCCATAATTATTGTTGGGTTAATGCCATTGATTGGCACACCCATATACAATGGAAACCAGCCATCTCCTGAGGAACTCATAACTGCCCTAAGATTTGCTAGGGATACATTTAGCAATATACCAATAAATTTGGGCTGTGCAAGACCGCGAGGTAAAGATTATGTAAAGGTGGAGACATTTGCTGTGGATTACGATATAGATGCAATAGCATTCCCCGAAGAGGAAACATATGAGTATGCAATGTTAAAGAGAAAAGTTTTTCTTAGTAATGCCTGTTGTGGCAATGTTGTTCTCGATATAATTTCAGGTGGTGTTTCATGACTCTTCGTTTAGTTTCGAGTCCTGATTGGGTGAGATTAAGCTTCGGTGCAGACATAGTTCTGGGATTCTCTCCTGGAGTATTTTTTAACAACGTGCTAAATACAACCATTAACCTACTCCAATACTATCCAGACGGTTGTAAGGCAAATTGCTCTTACTGTGGACAAGCAAGGGAGGTGGCACAGGGTCCAGAGTGTAAGACACTGATAAGGGTAGAGTGGCCTTTGAGACCCTTAGATGAGGTAATCAAGAGAATAAAGGATAGACAAGGTGACATTAGATACGGTCTTCAAAGAATATGTGTAGGTCAGTTGGCTCATCCTAGAGCTTCTCCTGATGCCATAGAGATTACAAGGAGAATTAGAGAAGCTGGAATAGAATTACAGATATCAGAATTAGTTACAGCAACATATACGTATAAGAGGCACATGATTGAAATGAGGAGGGCTGGAGCTAATATGATAGATGTCGCAATCGATGCAGCTAATAAGGAACTTTTTGACCAAGTTAGGGGGAAACAGGCTAGAAGCATGCATTCATGGGATAGATACATCCAGGCAATAGATGAGGCTGTAGAGGTTTTTGGTAAGAAGAATGCTGGTATTCACTTGATTGTAGGTTTAGGAGAAACTGAAAGGGATGCTATACGTCTTATGTGGTACGCCCATTCCAGAGGAGCCAAAATATCACTATTCGCATTTTATCCTGAAAGTGGTACTCCTATGGAAAAGAGAAAACCAGTACCAATAGACGTTTATCGAAGGATGCAAGTTTCCAGATGGTTTATAGAGAACGATTTGGTGAAATATGACTCATTTAAATTTAATGAGGAGGGTAAGCTAGTGGATATAGAAATTCCTAGCGATCTCACTGTTGAGGAGTTAGCTCCAGCATTTATGACCAGTGGTTGTCCAGGTTGTAACAGACCTTACTCAAATGAAAGACCTGGTGGTATACTGAAGAATATCCCCCTATATCCTGATCTTGAAGTCACTAGAAAGGCAATAAAACAAACTAAGCTAGAGGTCCTAATCAAAAAATTATTGAATTAGATGTCCATGTATATTCCTACTGGTTCACTAGTCAGTTTTTTCTCTAGCGGTTTTCCATCCCATGTGAGAGCCAAAGCTATTGATATCTCTTCTCCAGATTTTCACACCTTCTATTCTCCTGTGGAAGGAGAAGTGATAGAGACAGAGAAAATTAAAGTTGGAAGACCAAACAGGTTTGCTGAAGTGGACTATGACTACGTGATACTTATAAGGCAAAGCAATGGCAACATGGTTAAAGTCCTTCACATAAGACCCTTCACAGAAAAAGGAGAATACGTGAAAGAGGGTCAACCCTTAGGTGAATTTATTTCAACCCCTTACACAGGAGGAGATTTTCCTCATGCTCATATCGAGGGCGTTAGAATTTCCTTCCCTAAAATAAGTATGTATAGGGAGTCATTAAGAGGAATTATAAAGGTTAAGACTAGAGATTACTTTGACGTTAGGATAGAGGATTATGCCCAGGCAGGAAAATTTAGAGGATTGGGATGCTGTGGTGGTCTACTTAATGCTAGTATTCCATATGCTTGTTACGGTGGTCTTATAGGTGGTTATAAAGAACCAATATCACTTTTCGGTCTACGTTTAGGTGAAATCTACAGGAGGAGGAAAAATTATGTTATTTTTGAAGGTAAGAGAGGGCTCATAAGAAATTGGGAATTTGATTCGTCCTTCAAGGTTTTGGAAAATAAACCAATCTGTGGGAAAGCGTTCATGGAGGTTGTACTATCTTACGGAGGATATCCCTATATTAGATTCTTTTCATCCACAGAGATGAAAGAGGGAGACCTAATAGACTTGCGAAGTGTGGTTCTTGAAGGTTTTAATCACTAAAGAGGTGGTGAATGTATAAAACCCACTTAATGAATACAGTATATATGTATGTAGTTATATCGCCTAGCTCTTTTCAGAAATTAGAGGAAATCCTTAAGTCCCTTGGCAGGGAAAATAAACTAATAATTACTACTTTAGGAGTATCTTTTGCGTTGAGGAATCATTTAAATATAGACATTGCATTGGATAATGGTGCAATAGTGAGATCCTTCTCACATAAACCACCTAAGATTGAAGGTATACCAGATTATGAGTCCGAGGCAATAATGGTTGCTGTAGAGCTAAATGCCCTTCTTGTAACTGATAACGATGATGTTAAAAAGAAGGCATCGGATTTTGGGGTGAGGGTCATGTCTTCTCAAGAGCTTTTATCATCATCTTAAGGATGATAGTACTAGGAAACCCTCCAGGAATCTCAGTCCTCTCATTAAATACAATTTTTGGTACACTTAATACCCTGTATTTTTCCTTTTCATGTTCATATTCAGTTACGTCAAAGATCTCTAGGGTCACACTAGGATTAACCTGAGCTAATTGGTAAAGAAATTCTGCGGTTATTGGACATTTCGTACAATCTGGAGTTACAAATAATTTAATATTTCCCCTGATGCTCTCGGCTAATTCAATCTCCTTTTGGTCAAGTTGGACTATGTTATTAGATATTCTTGCTAATGCATTTAAAAAGGGCCATAACTCATTGGCAGTAGGTATACCGTAATAAGTGAAGTACGTTCTGTTATCCTTTTGAACCTTAATGAGAGGCTTTTGGCACTCCTCTAATTCCCTAGTTACTATCACATCCTTCAAATAGTTGATTAATTCCTCTCCACCGCAATGATACATTGTGATATTTGATTTAATTGCCCTAGTATACTCTCTAATTATATTATCGTAACTCATAGGAAGTACCTCAATCCCTCTATTCCATCTAATGCTTTAATAAGTGAATCTTCAAGATTCTTCTCGCTTTCAAACTTCTTTATGACAAACACAGTATTCCCTTCAATTGAGTACTCCAAAGGTGAGCCTAGTAATTGAGATATTCTTGAGGCTCTGGCGTATTTTATTCCCATGGACAAGAGATCATCTAAAGTCTCTTTTCCGGTTGGTAAGGGTATAGGCAATATAACTCTTCTCTCTTCAATTCTTATTTCATAATCGTCAATTAGGATCTTTTTTGTGTTACCGTCAGTGACTAACGAGAGCCCTCTTTTTCTAATATAATCATTTAAAGTCATTATTCTCCTTATATCTATCAACGTCTAGGTCAAAAAAACTCTTTGCTGAATTTAGTATGGCTTCAGATAAAGAAGGATGAACGAAGGGAATTAGTGAAAGTTGCTCCACGGTCATTTTACTGTTTACAGCTAACGTTAATATATTTATCAATTCTTCTGCTTTTTCTCCAATGACCTCCCCAAAAACTATCTCATTTTTCTCGTTTATTCCTATCTTCACATATCCTTCTCTGTTTCCACTAATTATCGCTCTGGTTGACGCATTAAATGGGAAATACCCGAACTTCACTGCGTCATTTATATCACCTATGACACCTATTTGAGGGTCTGTGTAAAGCACTCTGGGTATTTTAATGTTTTTTACGTTAACATGAGCTATACCAAGAATATCCATGGAACATATGATAGCATCAAGCATAGCTGAATGCGCAGTCTTATTCGCCTTATCTACCACGTCTCCTATTGCATAGGCATTTTCGCCAGCCCTAAGCCTTTCATTGGTTACTACTCCGTTTTCTCCTGTCATTACTTTAATATTCTCAATTCCCTTCGGTAAATCCGGCTCTCTTCCAGTTGCATACACTACCACTTCTCCCTCAAAATTTCCCTTATCTGTTTCAACTATCCTTTTCGAGATATTAGTGACTCTTGTGTTTTCAATCAACTTTACGCCGTCAAATTCTAAAGACTGTCTCAAAAAGTTAACTGCGTCTTCAGGAAATGTCCTCAGGATTTTTCTCCTGGTGAGTAATGTGACATTTGAGTTTAATCGAGAAAAATATTGGGCTAACTCTATGCCTGCAAACCCTCCACCAATTATAACTACAGAACTAGGTATATAGTTCAGTCTGACTGCTTCATCTTCACTTATTGCATTCTCTTTACCTTGTATTTTAGGTCTCAATGGCTTTGTACCAGAGGCTATAATTATTCTCTTGAAGTCAATTTCCTTGCCATTTACTTTAACCCTATTGTTTGTCAATATCCTCGTTTCACCAATCTCAGTGTCCCCACCTGCATTCTCTATCAGCCTTTTACCTGCATCGGATAGGTAGGATATCAGTTCGTCTCTCCTTAGGAAAAATCTTTTGCTCTCCTTTGTCTCTATTTCAATACCAAGATAATTTCCTATTTCCTTTCCTCTGTTTAGAAAATAGGTTACATCATAAAAAAATATACTTGGAACACAGCCGTAATTTACGCAGACTCCTCCAAACCTTTCCCTTTCAGTTACCAGTACCTTCTTACCTTTCCTTGCTAATATACTTCCTGCAATATATCCTGCAGTTCCTCCTCCTACTACCACTACATCATATTCCATGATAGATCAGAAGAATAGAGATCTGTCAGCATCCATTGTTAAATCTATTAGTGTTGACCCTCCTACTATTTCAACTCCATCTACTATGTCACTCTCATTCATATGGCACATATCTTTTAGACTTTGCACGCATACGTACATTTTAACACCATTTTCTCTTGCCATGTCGAAGAATCTAATGAATGGGTTACCTCCCTTTCTTCTCTCTTCCTCTTGCCACTTCTTGTCTAATAGTTTTGGTCCTTTTATCATAAAGAACACTGAAGTCTCGTACTCCATGGAAGCAGATATTGAAGCCATAAATAAGGGTGCATATGTTCGGTCAATATCGTCTGGTCCGTGAGTGACAACTATCAGGATTTTCTTTTTTTGTTCCTCAGCCTGAGATTCAGATTGAGCTTGCTCCATACTTAATTACCCCTTATTGAATTATATATTTTTGTACTTATTTAAGTTTTTGTTACTTTATTCATAATTTGTAGAGCTTGCAATTAAGTTCAAAAGTTATATACAACAAAAACAAAAATAATATTTGGTGAAAAAATGGGAGAAGAAAAGAAGAAGAAACTGTCTATAATAGTGTTCTCAGGAACAATAGACAAGCTTATGCCAGTAGGAATCTTATCCTCTGCAGCAGCTGCAGGTGGTTATGAGGTTAACCTGTTCTTCACCTTCTGGGGTTTACAGTCAATTACCAAGAGCAGTATTCACAGTCAAAAGCCACCACAGATAGACAAGAACTATGAGCAAATGGGACCTATAATGATGCAGAGAATGCAAGAGATGAAGTATCCCATGTGGCATCAATTAGTTCAGCAAGCTAAAGAAGTTGGCGAAGTTAAAGTATATGCATGCTCAACTACAATGGAGTTCTTTGGTGTAAAGAGGGAGGATTTAGCGGAATTTGTTGATGATGTAGTAGGTGCAGCAACTTTTTTAGATAGAGCTGAGGGTGGAATTACATTATTTATCTAAGGTGAGAGAAAGTGACTCAAGAAGCGAAAATATCAAAGACCCTTGATGCAAGGGGAATGTATTGCCCTGGACCTGTTCTAGAGACAGCTAAGGCTATAAAGCAGATACAAGTCGGTGAAGTATTAGAAGTATTAGCTACAGACCCAGCTGCAAAACCTGATATTGAGGCTTGGGCAAGGAGGACAGGTCATCAAATCCTAGATATCCAGCAACAGGGAGAGGCAACTAGAATACTTATCAAGAGAATGAAATAAGTAAAGTTCAATTTTTTTTATTATAATAAAAATTTATAAGTACCCTTCTTATATTATTTATTTGTGTGAATTTGATGGCAGCTAAAACTATAACTCCACCTTTACCTGACGACCCTAGATACTTGGATATGTCATATGAGGTACAAGGAGCAGTAGCTGAGGAAGAGAGGAATCTAATAAGCAATTTGAAACCTGAGGAAAGAGAAGCGGCAATTAGATTTTGGGAATCTGTGAAAAGCGATTTCAGATTTAATGAATATTTGAGGGGTTGCTTAAACTGTGGAGTATGTACCTCAGGGTGTCCTGCAGCCAAGTTTTACGATTTTGGACCAAGGGAAATGATTCAGTATATGATGAGGGATTCTGTCGATAAGATTTGGGAATTCACCAACAAGAAAGTGTGGGCTTGTGTACAGTGTTATACGTGCTCAATGAGATGCCCATTTAATAATGAAATTGCGGGTTTGATAATGTTATTGAGAGAATATGCAGTGAAATTTGCTTTACCATCAGCTAAGGAAGTGCTTGCCCCTTACAGAAGAGTTTTACTGACAGTGATAACCACAGGAAATCAAGTAACACCTAATATGATTCAACCTGAGGCTTTCCCAGACTGGGGACCAAGAGCCTTAGAGGAGTCTGAGAACATGGATGTCTATAGAAAGGCAATACCAGTGGATTTACTACAAAGGTCTGATGTAGGTTGGCATACATCATTACAGACAGCAGTAGAGTTAATGACAATCTTTATCGAATCAGGAGTTCTTGATTCTCTCAAGAATGTGGATAAGGATCTTTATGACATGATTATGGATATTTATGAAGAGAGAAAGCAACAGTTGGAGGAACTAAAAGAGAAATGGGAAAAGGGAGAGCTTAACGAAGACGAATTGCCTGATAGTTGGCTAGATTTGTAAATTTTTATATATGCAGAAAACTTATTTTACATTATTTTTGTATTTCTGCATGAGAATTCTCTTGCATAGTAGGAAGAGAAGGAGGAAAAAATTTACACATTATTATTTAATGTCTTAAAAGGAGGAAAAAATAAAAATCACTTATTAGAACTCGAGAATTCTTTTCCTATTGCTTTAATTATCGAGAACAATACTCCAAGACCTGCTTGTACCTCAGGGTCTGATAACTGCTTAATCAAGCCACTGATAGACACTTTGGGAGGAGATTCTAAAGCCTTTTTAACGTCCTCTGATTTCATTACATTCATCATTCTTGAGATGAGACCATTTCCATCTGTCACACTATTTAGTAATCCCATAACTCTAGGATAAGCCTCCAAGATCTGGGAGAGATATTTCCCTATCTCAGCCAATGCATCGTCATTCAGCATATCCTTCATTGTTTTTCCTGCATAGGCTAGGTTTAATAACACATCTAGTGCTCCTGAATTTTCCAGCTCCTCTAATCTGACCATTAAGCCATCTATAGTCTTAGCCCTTCTTAATATGCTCTTCAATGATCTTACTGAGTTATCGTCCATTTCCCTCAAAATCTCTAACAGGTTGGACGTATACCTTGAAATGTTAGCTAGAGCTTCGTCATTCAGCATATCCCTGAATGTCCTAATAGTGTAAGCAGTATTCATAAGTACATCTAATGTTCCGTCTTCTTTCATTGTCCTCAATTTGCTTGTAACATCAGCCAATGCGTCTATATTATTCATTAACCTCATGGTATTATGGAATGTATCAGGTCTGGACAGAACCTTAGTAAGCTCTAATAGACTGGAAACTGTGTTACTAAGGTTTTGAAGTGCATCGTCATTCAGCATATCCTTCATTGTTTTTCCTATGTACGCATAATTGATCAATGTGTCCAGTGTTCCTGATTCTTTCAGCTCATCAAGTTTCTTAAGTAATTCAGTTAATGTTGGTGTTAGTTCCACTAATTCAGATAATGCATCAATTCTCTTCTGATCCAATTTAGAAAAAATCTTATCTAGATTAAGGTCTTGCATTACTTTCACCACACTGAGATAATTTGTCCTCCTTCTACATCCATCATGAAAGTAGTTATTCCCGCTATTTCGTCCACAAGGTCATTATAGTCTGCTTTACTATAGTTAAACAGTTTGCTAGCGTAAGAGCAAGCATAAATCTTCACCTTTCCACTCTTCTTTGCCTTTTTAAAGAGCCCTGCAAAGTCCTCATCTTTCTTTTCAACCATTGTTTTTGATGACACATCTGAGTCTTTAACTTCTGGGTTTTTTGTGAAAGCCCTTACTGAATCCATTGTCAAGAATACAAATACTTCGTCTCCCATAGATGAGGATATTACAGAGTTCATTGCTGCATAGATTAGTCTCGCCCTCTCATTAGTACCCACTATTATTCCTACTTTCATTTTATACCACTGCCTTGGCTGTTACAGTCCAGTATAATTTATTGTACATTATCTTCCCCCACCAGTGGATATAGGATGGGGGTGGAGGACTCTCGTTCATGGTATAACTAAACCTAATGTAGGTTGCTTGATCAGTTCCAGTGGCTATGTAACAGAGTACATCTCCTCCGTAGTGCTTCATACCTAAATTACCTTTAATGTCATTTGCTATGTTGTGGGATACTACATAAGATTCAAAGTCTGCAGTGGAGCCTGCCTTAGATACTGGTAAATCAGTAGTATCTCCCATTACATACACATTTGAATGGTCTTTCATTCTAAGGGTAAACTTATCAGTTGGTAGCCATCTCCTCCTGTCACCCAATCCTGAATCTCCTACAACTTTTGCTCCCATATTTGGTGGAATTGCAATTAGTAAATCATACTTCAACTTACCTCCTTCTTGAGACTCAATTATCTTCTCAGTTGGGTTTACATTTGTTACAGTGAAGGGTGAATGTACTTCAATACCTCTCTCTTCAAATAGCTTTAGCATGAATTTATTGGTTATTGGTCTTCCAAATACTCCCTGAACTGGATATGTGTAAATAATTTTAGTCTTGTCCCTTATCCCCCTCTTTCTTAAGTAATCATCTAGGATTAATGTATTCTCTAAGGGAGCAACAGGACATCTGTGGGGTAATCTTGCTGTATTAACTACGATTGTTCCTCCCTGGAAATTGTTTAGGGCTTCTCTCATCTTCAGTGCATCCTCATATTCATAGAAGTTTACTGACCCAGCCCTATAGCCTGGTATTTCGTCCCAACTGTACTCTACTCCAGTTGTAATAACTAAGTAGTCATAGCTGTGGGAAACTCCATCTGCAGTTAGTACAGAGTGGTTTGCTGGGTCAAACTTTGTTATAGTTCCTTTCTCACCATGTACGAACTTAATTCTATGATCAAGAAGCTCGCTCTCTTTTTTCATTAATTCTGGTGGAGTCTCAAGACCGTAGGATAATAACAATTGTCCTGGGTAGTAAATATGGTCATCGTTCTTGTTTAAAACTACAATTTCCACTTCTCCTTTATGAAGTTCATGATCTAGTTTTTGGGCTAGCCTATTTGCTATTATTGTACCTCCTATATTTCCTCCTGCTACAATTATCCTTTTAGCCAAACTGTATCACCTCATTTAGTTATGAATAATATGTGCTTACTTCCTTCCTGCTCTTCCTTTACTATCTTAACTCCCCTTCTCTTCGCCCATAATACTATGTCCTTTTTTGTCGCCTCATCTCCCAATATTACTTTAACAGCTTCATTATCTTGAAGCTCATCTATCACACCTGAGAGTTCACCAATTGGTCCTGCACATGAGGAACTGGTTAAGTCGAGTTCTTTATATATTCTCAGACTGCTCACCTTTGAGTCACCTTTTATATATATATGGTAAATTGTGATTAATAAATTTTTTATAAAGGCTGTACAAAGTGTGCTTAATAATTTTATAATGTACGTATTAACTTAATATCATTTACGGTTCTGGAATCTACTTGTAGGAAATTTAAAAAATAAAAAGACAGTTTATGTTGTTTTTGAAAATGTAATACTTTTTTAATTTAATTTAAGACCTAATTTACGTTTACCAGTCAATTTGTGCAAGTTTAACAAGTTTAGTGAATAATTAGATTATTTCTTTTTATCTTAAAAAGTTGCGCTAAAGCGGTGATTACTTACTACACAGAGAAATACCTTAATGATTTAATTATTATTACCTATTTTATTGAAAGTATTTTATTCAGTTTACTTCAAAAATACTACCCTAGCTACTAGAATCACGGACTCTTCCCAACTGAACCAAGTTTTTTAGGTAAAACAGCTTTAGGAAAAGTTTTTATATTTTTATTAATATTTTATAAATAACAAAGGTGTCTCAGATATGAGTATGAATAAAGAACAGGAGAAGAAGCTTGACGAGGCTATAAAGGAAGCATTTCCTATGGCTGACCAGGTGGATTGGGAGGAAGTTTATCAGAGGATAATTTATAAGTACAGTACACCTCATGGTCTCCAGCACGTTAAGGAGGAGTTATATAAGCTAGAGGATAAGGGTGAGATACTAGTCCATCACGTTAAACCCACATATAATCCTGTAGAATATCAGTCCTTAAATGGTCTTCCTAAAAAAATTCCAACAACAAAGTTATGGCATCACAAGAGTTGCGGTCAGTGTGGTCATATCCCTGGTTACCCAACCTCAGTATTTTGGATCATGAATAAACTTGAGATTGATTATTTAGACGAACCTCATCAGACTTCATGTACTGGTTGGAACTATCACGCATCTGGTGCGTCTAATCCTGTCGCATTAGCAGGTGTCTATGTTAGAAATATGTGGAGGGCTTATGAAACAGACTATTTCCCTCTAATACATTGTGGTACCTCTTTTGGGCACTATAAAGAAATGAGGAACATGATAATACTACACAGTGAAATAAGAGAGAAGCTAAGACCAATAATGAGAAAACTAGACATGGACATAGTTGTACCAGAAGAAGTAGTCCACTACTCTGAATGGATGTATGTTATGAGCAAGAAAGCTGCACAGCAGAAGAAATATAACCTAGAAGGAGTTAAGGCTGCTGTTCATACACCATGTCATATATACAAGTTAGTTCCAGAGGATACAATATATGACCCTGAAGTTTACCAGGGAAGAAGACCTGCTGCTCCTTCAGGTACAGTGAAGAATTTAGGCGCTAAATTAGTAGATTATTCTACATGGTGGGATTGCTGTGGATTTGGTTTCAGACATATTCTGACTGAAAGGGAATTTACCAGAAGCTTTGCTCTATTTAAAAAAGTTATACCTGCTGTAGAAGAGGGTCATGCAGATGTTTTCGTAACCTCCGATACAGGGTGTGTAACAACCTTAGATAAGAGTCAATGGGTTGGTAAGGCACATGGAGTTAATTATAATTTACCAGTTTTAGCTGATGCACAATTTGTTGCTCTCGCTATGGGAGCCGATCCCTATACTATTGCCCAAATACATTGGCATGCTACGGATGTAGAGGGATTTTTGAGGAAAATAGGTGTACCAGTTGATGATCACAAAGAGAAGTTCCTGCAGTACTTACATGATTTAAGAGAAGGAAAGGAAGAAACCCAGTACCTATATCCAAAACATAGAAAGATTGATTTCTATCTGACACTTCCTGATAGGGTTAAATGGTATAAGTTTCAACAAAAGTAATAACAAAAGTTTTTATTTAAAATTTTATTTAACTTTATATCATAAGGTGGAAAGATGGTGAATAAATCGGTTCTGGTTGTAGGAGCAGGACCTGCAGGTCTCTCAGCAGCTAAGGAATTAAGTAGAATGGGAGTTGATGTAATATTAGTGGAGAGGGAGTCCTATCTTGGTGGTACACCTAAAAAGTTGAAATACAGTCTTCTGTTTCCTGAATTAAGACCTGCATCTGAAGTTCTTGACCCTCTAGTGAAAAGTGTAGAAGAGAATGGTAATGTAAGAGTTCTAACAGAGAGTATAATTGAGAATACGAAAAACGTTTCTGATGGATTTGAGGTTAGTATAAAGGATAAGAAGGGAAACCTAAAGACCGAGAAGGTTAATGCGATAATAGCCGCCTCAGGGTTTGAGCATTTTGACTCGAGGAGAAAGTACGAGTATGGGTATGGATTAATTCCTAACATATACCAGATATCTGATATAGAGGGCATGCTCCATGAGAATAAACTGGTTACGACAAAAGGTACACCTCCAAAAAGAGTAGCAATATTATTATGTGTTGGTTCCAGAGATGCCACTGTTGGGAACACTTACTGCTCGAGAGTCTGTTGTGCAATATCAATTAAACAGGCGATGGAGATAAAGCAGAGAATACCTGATGCAATTGTCCACATCTATTACATGGATATAAGGACCTATGGACTGATGGAGGATAAGCTGTATTGGAAGGCACAATTAGATTACAGGGTTGGGTTCATAAGAGGTAGGATTTCGGAATTCATGAGAGGTCCTAATGATACTGTAATAATAAAGGGAGAAGATACAATGAATTTGAACAGGGCATTAGTTGTACCTTATGATATGGTTATATTAGCCAACGGAATGGAGTTAGGTTTAGGATCCAAGCAAGTAGCTAAAGTTCTAGGTCTAGAGCTAGAGGAACACGGTTTTGTAAAACCTCTTGATCCTGACAGGTTGCCCGTCCAGTCAACTAGAAAAGGTGTATTCTTAGCTGGTGCCATAACAGGTCCTAAGGGGATATCTGACTCAATAACTGAGGGCTATGCAGCAGCTTTAAAGGCATATCAATACGTTACCAGTGGCGTTTGGGATGAGTCTAATTTTGGCAAGATGCAACAGGTGATACATCATTAGCAAGTTACTGAGCGTAGATTACGTTAGAGATATATACAATGGCATGTTAGCCAAGGAGGTTACCAACACCGCAAAGTTAAATCCGAAAGAATCATTAAAAGCGATAATAATGGCTATGGAGGAGAAGACCAAATTCCTTAGATCATTGAACATAAATTCTGAGAATGATGTTAGGCAATTATTTGATAGTGTGTTTTATGCTAGGAAACACTTTAATTATGTTTTAGAAAAGAATGGAATAGGTAGAATAAGGGAAGCTTACAATAAATTGAAAGATAAAAGTCTAAATTACTCAGAGAGGTTAAAGCTGTTTTCCTCTCTAGTAAGTGAAGAACCTGAGGATATATTGGATATGGCTAGGGAGATAATTCATTTCTTGGAGCCTGAACAATATCCTTTATGGACTAGGTGGATCTGGAATGATAAGAAGAACACAGGTTCAATTACATATGTATTAATGGACAATGTAAAGCTTAACAGCAAGGATGATTATTTTGAGGCACTGAAGGAGCTTAGAGAGATCTTGTCAGTTTTCGGTCTGGACACTAATAATTATTTTTCAACTTCTATTTTTTTGGTATATGCATATGTGCGTTATGTTGATTATGCAACCCTTTTAGCTGTGGATAGAAAGGGAGGCGGTCTCTATCCTCCTCATCTTTCTACTACAGCCATGGTCTTAGGGTTAAAATCCTTTCTTAAGGTGATAAAAGTTGCCAATTCCTGAATCTGAAAAACCTATAGTAAAGGGAGTCATTCAAAAAGAGAAAGTAATAGTCGATGGAGTAGAAGTAGACGGAACATGGAACGCATTTATGGTAGAAACAACTCAAACTGGCTATGACCCCAGTATATGGGACGAAGTTGCAAATACCTTAGAGGGAGTTACAATAAGTGCCTGTTGGCAATGTGGTACATGCACTTCAGGTTGTACCATGAGAGAATACGACCCAGATTTTGGACCGAGGAAGTTTATTGATTTAGCGAGAAAAGGTGATAAGCAAGCGTTGATCCAACTACAGGATTCACTGTGGAGATGTGTCTCATGCCAAAAATGTACCCATAGATGTCCTAAAGGAGTCATGGTAGAAGAGGTCGTTCACTCCATACATAATTACTTTTTAAAACATAACTTAGTTAAAAAGGATCCTGGAACTATATTTGATGACCTCTTCCTGGAAACAGTTATGAGAAATGGAGGTAGAATATCAGAGTTGACATTGGGAATGGCTGCATCAAAGGCAGGAATGGTTACTTTGGGTATAAAGGATTTAATATCCATTGGTGCTGCAATGTTGAAAGGTAAATTAGTAGGAGATGTTCTAAAACCCAATAGGGTGAAAAATTGGGATAAAATCAAGGAAGTATTAGAGGAAGCAATGAAAGAGGAGGTGGTTCCTGAATGAGTAATCCCTATGGTAAAATAGCCTTTTATCCAGGTTGTGCACTAGACGGTTTAGGAAAGACATATGAAGTTTCACTTAAGTTAGTGGCGCAAGATTTGGGAATACCTTTAGACAGAATTGAGGACTACAATTGTTGTGGTGCTTTAGAAGTTAAGAATGTGAACACTATGGCTGGTCTATTGTTACCTGCAAGGAATCTATCTTTAGCTAGAGAAATGGGTGCAGACGCAGTTGTTTCTGCCTGTCCCGGCTGTCACTACTCACTATCAAGGGCTCAATACTACATGTCAAAATATCCAAAGGTCAGAGAGAAGGCTAATAATTATTTAGAGAAGATGGGCACAGTTAAGTATGATCTGAAACTCATGTTGATTCACGCAGTTGAGTATGTATATAATACTGTAGGAATAGAGGGAGTGAAGGCTAAGGTTAAGAGACCATTAACGGGACTAAAGGTTGCTCCATACTATGGATGCCTATATTCAAGACCCAAGCAGTATTTACTTACGGGTATGGCTCCACTGAAAGACGACCCAGAGAGACCATTCTTTATGGACGAGATACTTAAGGCCATAGGAGCTGAAGTTGTTCCATTTGAAGCTAAGACCATGTGTTGTGGAGGTCCTCATGTGTATTCTGACGTGGAGGTGGCTATGCACCTTGAGGCTAGAATATTAAAGGAGGCTAAAAGGAATGGTGCAGAGGTTTTAGTTACAGATTGTCCATTGGGTCATGTAGCCATTGAGACAAATATGAGAAAGATTGCTGAAAAATATGGAAAAGATTTAGAAATTCCTTTAGCCTACTTCTCACAACTCTTAGCTTTTGCCTTTGGTCATAGCCCTGAGGAAACCCTATTAGTAGCTAATATAACTAACCCTATGTCAGTGTTAAAGAGATACATGTAAACGAATTGTTACTTTTTTATAACATAAGTTTTTTTATCTTATTTGATATAAAGTATATTATGATTCCGTACATCGAGTTGCCCTTAACACTTATACAATATATCCTCGTAATTATCTCTGGTTTCATTATCGGGCTTATCTTAGGTCTTATAGGAGGGGGTGGATCAATACTTGCAGTTCCCCTATTATTATACTTTGTTGGTTTAGGTAACGACTCTTCTAGCTTTGGTAACTATTCTAACATGACCCACTTAGTTTTAGGAACTTCAGCACTAGCAGTGGGCTTAAATGCCTATATTAATTCATTCATTCACTGGAGAAAAGGAAATGTCAGAGTCTTTGAGGGAGTCGTATTTTCCGTTCCAGGTGTTATCGGCTCAATATTAGGTGCATATTTCGGCTACCTTACTACAGGGAGTCTCATTTTAATAGTATTTGGGACAGTAATGATTTTCATTGGTTTGAGGATGATTAAGAGCAAGTGTAAGGAGAACCTAAATGAGACAAAAGGCAGTGGTGATAGTAGTGTAGTAAGATCAAAATATCGTATTAACATTAGGATAATATACACGGGCTTTTTAGTCGGTTTAGCCTCTGGATTTCTAGGTATAGGAGGGGGATTTCTTATAGTTCCTGCACTACTCTTTAGTACCTCTATGAGTATCATTTCAGCTATTGGCACATCACTTATCTCTGTAGGAACCTTCGGCGTTTCGACTGCATTAACGTATGCATCTTATGGTGAAGTTGACTATATCTTGTCCTTAATTCTCTTGGTAGGTGGGGTAGGCGGTGGATATATAGGTACTCTACTCGCGTCAAAATCACCAAGAAGTACTCTCAGGAAAGTATTTGGAGTTGTTCTGATAGTTGTAGCAATATACATAATCTACAGAAATTTGCTCTTGTAAGTATTCAATAAAGAAGACTAATCGAACTAAAATTCATAATAAAAATTAAGATTGCTAAATTAATAATCCTACAACTTGTGCAACAAATTAATTAATTTTAGTCATCTCGTCTCAGTCAAAGAGACTTTAGGGGAGATAGGACGATATTTTATCCCTTGCGTTTTCCAGTTCTTTATCTAGTGTGATAAGCTCACAGTTTAACAAGATACTTGCAGATAAATGAAGCAAGTCTAAAGATTTTAGTTTTGTTATGTTTGCTAAGGATTTAGCGGTTTCAAATAGTTTATTAAAGTCCAGTTCCTCCTTTTTACAGTTTCCCTTTAATACGGTATAATTTACTAGAGCGTCCAACTCTTCCTCACTCAGTTTAAGAGTTCTAGAGAAAGCAGAATATAACTCCAGTTCAACTATATCACTTATTATCCTCTCGCCTTCCTTTGGAATGACCATAAGGGAAAGCTCATGGTTAGGGTCTTTTTCATTAACTAATGCTATAAGTGCACTCGTATCTATGTAGTATCTCATTCTCTGTCAGCTATTATTTTGTTTGAGTTAGGTAACTCTATAGGTAAGCCCTCCCTTTGCCATCTTTCAACTAGGTCATTAACTTTTTTCCTCTTATCTACAATTCTTTTAACCTCGTTCAACCCTTTACGGATCATTATGTTGAAGGCTTCGTTTTTCGATCTAGCTATACCCAATCTAACCATCTCTTCCGCTACTTCATTAATATCGTCATTTACCTTTATTGTTACTACTCTCATACTATAATATTACTAGAGTATTAGATTAAAAATTTTCTTCGTGAATACTAAGTTTAATGGAATTAGTGTATCGTCTTTTAATTAATTACATATAAAACACTATTGGAGTCACAATCTTTATATATCCTTCTCTACTATAGAAGTAGTAAAATAACAATGTATCTCATAGAGATTAGACTAGTGCTGGAGAAACATAGGTTGAAACAATTTCTTCGTAAATTCAGGTTTCATTTACATAATACTCATAAGATACCTCACATAACCCTAATTTACCCATTTAAGCCTAAACCTCTGGTGAAAATTAGTGAAATTTCTCAAATTATATCTGATGTTGCAGGAAAGTATGAGGATCTGAGGTTTTTGTTTGACGGCATCAGTATAAAGAGAGGTTCTAAGGGTCTAGTACTTGCTTTTAACATTAGTCCTTCTATGGAATTAGTAGCCCTTCAGAGGGAACTATACCAGAGGCTTAAGCCATTAATAAAGATTGAACGAGGCAAGGAAAAATTCTCTGAAAGTTTGTGGTTTCATGCAGCAATAAGCTTTGGAACTACTAAGAAACAATTAAAGGAGATAGAAAAAACTGATGAGTTTGAAAGATTGAAGCGATTCCTCTATCCTGGAGTTGCATTAAGAATTTGTTTGTTAGGAAAGGGTAAGATTGTCGCAGAATACGATACTGTAACAAAGAGTCTCCTTGCTAGAAAACAAGCTCTGTCTAAGAGATATCTGTCAAAAACCTTTAGGGAATACAGGGAGAAATTTCTAAAGGTTAATATCGATAGTATGTCAATGAGGGAGAATATTTGGTTTGTTGCGGAATAATCATTTTGGTCATAAAAATATTATTAAGTATTGTTCTAGACCTTTTATGGAAGTAAAGGAAATGGACGACTTCATAATCAGGAGGTGGAATGAAGTTGTTTCCTCTAACGACACAGTTTATATATCAGGAGGTTTCTCTATTAACCACAAGAAACTGAAAGAATATACGAGTTTACTCAGGGGAAATAAGGTTTTCATACTAGGTAACCATGATGTCCCAGGCGTAGGTCCAGAAAGTATGTACTTTAATTTTGCTGGATATGACAGAGAATCGGCAAGCCTTGCCTTTTAAGGCGGGGTGAGGTTTTTATAGTATCGTTAAGATGTTAAATTTGGTTAAAATGATGCGTGAGGAAACCCGTGGAAATGGGTATATTAGTTCAATTAAGTGTCCTCATGCTGAAAAACAATGTTCCTGAGTCTCAAGGAGGGTGGAATGAGGGTTTGACCAGAGGGATAGGGGTAAAGTGGCTGAAGACCTAGCCTTTGGTTTACCGCTGGATGAGTGGGGTGGGTGATACTCACTAGTTATGAGACGATGAGGGTGAAGGCGGTAAATCATAAACCTGTGAATCGCTCTAAAGGAACCCTTTATGGCGGGGAGTGGATCAGCCATAAGCCTAGTCCTCAAGGAAATGTTTGAAATATTCATGGACATGTGCATAATAATAGGCTAAGAGAATTTCCTTTTGTAAATGGGGAGTTAAAAACTATCAATGTGGGAGTCAATGTAACTAAGTTCTATCCTGTTAATCTTTCGTGGATAATAGACCATATAGAGAAGAAGGAAACTAAACTTTGGTTATCCTAAATTCACCTTAATGCTATCTTTACGAACAAAAGATTCCTAGAACTAAAATGACTAAGAAGTACCTAGGAATATTTTAATTTAAATCAACTGAATTTTAATCATATTAATGAAATAATTATCAATAAATGAAATTATTATTGTGGTTTTCTTAATAATTTTACCACAGTATTAGCAATAAGAATATAACTTTCGCAAGTTTATACTATAGGATATGGGTTCCGTAAGGGTTAAAGTTGATGGTAAAGAGGTGGAACTGAGTACAGAATTAAGCTTAGCTTTAGCTCTTATGGAAAAAGGGTTCTATGTGCCTCATGTATGTTATAACACTGGTTTAACGCCGATACAAAGTTGTGATACGTGTATAGTGGAAGTTAACGGTAAACTTGTCAGATCATGTGCAACTAAGGCAGTAGAAGGAATGTCAATTAACGTTAATTCTCCTAGAGCATTAAATGCTAGGAAGACTGCAGTCAGTAGAATACTTCGATATCATAAGTTATACTGTACTATTTGTGAAAATAATAATGGAGATTGTGAGCTTCATGAAGCAGTAATTAAGCTAAATATAAACTCTCAGAAGTATGTGGATAAGGGATACGCTTTAGACGATACTGGTCCTTTTTATACTTATGACCCCTCACAATGTATTCTATGCGGTAGGTGTGTTGAGGCTTGCCAAGATTTTGCTGTAAATGAAGTAATCTGGATTGATTGGAATTTAAACCCCCCTAGAGTAGTCTGGGATAATCGTAATCCCATAGGAAATTCCTCTTGTGTTAACTGTGGGACTTGTGTAACAGTATGTCCAGTGAATGCATTGATGGAGAAGAGCATGCTAGGTGAAGCAGGATTCTTTACCTGGATAAACAAAGATTTAAAGAAAAAAGCTATAGAAGCTATTGGGAAAGCAGAGGACAACTTTTCTCTACTTATGACTCTAAGTGAATTGGAGTCTAAGGCTAGAGAAACTCAGGTAAAAAGGACGAAGACAGTTTGTACTTACTGCGGTGTTGGATGTTCATTCGAAGTTTGGACTAAGGGAAGAAAAATATTAAAGATAGAACCGAAGCCAGAGTCTCCTGCAAATGGAATACTCACATGTGTTAAAGGAAAGTTCGGGTGGGATTTCGTAAATAGTCCAGATAGACTCACTAAACCCTTGATAAGGGAGGGGGATAAGTTCAGGGAGGCTACATGGGAGGAAGCTATCTCTCTTATTTCGAGGAAATTTAAAGAAATAAAAGAAAAATACGGTCCAGACGCTATAGGTGTTATCGCATCAGACAAGATGAGTAATGAAGAGGCTTATCTAGCCCAAAAATTTGCCCGAGCGGTACTAGGAACTAATAATGTGGACAACTCCGCCAGGTATTGCCAAGCTCCTGCAACTGTGGGATTATGGAGGACAGTGGGCTTTGGAGCAGACTCTGGAACAATAAGGGATATTGAGAGTGCCGACTTAATTGTTGTGATTGGTCATAACACCACAGAAAGTCACCCTGTTATAGGCAGTAAAGTAAAGAGGGCAAAGAAGATAAGAGGAGCTAAAATTGCTGTAATCGATGTGAGAAGGCATGAAATAGCTGAGTGGGCTGACTTGTTCATAAAATCAAAATCAGGCAATGACGCGATCATATTGGCTGGTGTAGCAAAATACATTCTGGATAAAGGATGGGAGGACAAGGAGTTCATAAGGAATCGTGTAAATGGCTTTGAAAAGTTTAAGGAGTCTATTGAAGGTTTTGACTTGGATTATGTTGAGTCTGTCACAGGAGTACCAAAAGCTCAAATAATTAAGTTGGCTGAACTTATACACAATGCTAAGAACGTAGTTGTTCTTTGGGGAATGGGGATTACCCAACACGTGAATGGAGCTGACACTTCAACTATGATATCTAATCTCTTACTGTTGACTGATAATTATGGCAGACCTGGCACAGGGGCTTACCCAATGAGGGGTCACAACAATGTTCAAGGTGTTAGTGACTTCGGCTGTTTACCTAACTATTTGCCAGGATATCAGAAGTTTGAAGAGGGAGTAATTAAAAAATTCGAAGAGAACTGGAAGGCTAAACTCAATGAAAAACCTGGTCTTCAAATTCCCCAGATGATTGAAGGAGTTCTTGACGGTAAAATACACGGTTTGTACATTATAGGAGAGGACACTGTGATGGTGGACTGCGGTACTCCTTTAACCAGGAAGGCATTGGAAGAGGCTGACTTTGTGGTAGTTCAAGACATGTTTATGACAGAAACTGCTAAGTTAGCTGACGTTGTCCTACCCGTTGCTTCCAATCTGGAAAAGGAGGGGACATTTGTAAATACTGAAAGAAGAATACAGAGGTTCTACAAGGCAATGGAGCCTATTGGAGAGGCAAAGGCGGATTGGGAAATAATACAGATGATAGCTAATGCAATGGGAGCGAACTGGAATTATAAACACCCCTCAGATATAATGGATGAAGTTGCTAGACTATGTCCAATATTTAATGGAGTGAGTTACACTAAATTGGAGGGCTTCAACAGTCTAGTATGGCCTGTTTATGGGGACAGAGATACACCTCTGCTTTATACTGAAAAATTTGAGACACCAGATGGTAAAGCTATAATGTATCCTCTAGAGATTAAACCAGTTGAAATGAGAGACGAGGTTCATAAGATAACCCTAAATAGCGGAAGAGTGTTAGAGCACTTCCACGTTGGTAATATGACGAGGAGAGTAGCTGGACTCACAGGAAGAGTACCTGAAACTTTTGTGGAGGTCTCTAAAGAATTGGCTCAAAAGTACTCGATTAATACGGGAGACCTCATAATGGTAAAATCGAAATTTGGTGGAGAGATTAAGGCGAGAGCATTAGTAACAGATAGAGTTCAGGGTGATGAGATATTTATTCCATTATACGCTTCAGATCCGTCCAAGGGTGTAAACATCTTAACTGCTCCCATAATAGATAAGGGCAGTGGGACTCCAGGGTATAAGGACACGCCTGTTATTATAGAAAAGTTGCAAGAAGGAAGTAAAACAGATAACCCATTACCTACATATAACTGGAGGTATCATACGAAAGAGAGGAAAAAACAAATAGGAATACAGGTGGAAGAGAAATGGAAGAGGGAGGAATTCAAACCTTTGACAGATTAATTGAGGAATTAACTGAGAGTAGAGAGGCATTAGAGCAGTTCCTAAAGTTGATAAATGCTCTTCATAAAGCAGGTATATTGCAGTTTCTGAATGGCGTCCTCATGAAATTTGATGAAAACTTAACATTCTTGGCTGAACAAAATTCCATGCTTATAAGGAATGTGAATGAGATTTACTCTATACTAGCAGGTAAGGAGGAGGTAAAAGACGTAAAATTAAGCGAAATTGTGAGAGAGCTTAATGACCCTGATGTAAGAAGAGGTTTATATTTGTTGTTGAAATTATTAAAGGCGATTGGTAGTGCAAATAAGGAAAGTCAAGATTAGTAAGGTTAAGGACGGTTATAGAGTCAATTCTGAAGATTTTGTTGCTGTTGAAGAGCCTCTTCAAATTTTTGTAAATGAAAAAAATTTAGCTATAATAATGAGAACTCCAGGTAATGACTTAGAGCTTACGTTAGGGTTCCTTTATTATGAGGGCTACATTGATAGTTTAAGGGATGTTGAAGAAATCAGTATGTTATCCGATAATGAAATACATGTAAGGCTAACCAATGGTAAATTTGTGGAGACGAGGAATTTTGTCATTAACTCTAGTTGTGGTGTCTGTGGTAGAGGTTTTCTTAATGCTATTGAATTACTAAAGTCTGACGCAAAGATAAATAATGGGGTTATCATCTCACTCCCTGAGAAACTGAGGAGTAACCAGGGAGTATTTAATATTACTGGTGGTCTACACGCAGCTGCTCTGTTTACACTCAGTGGTGAATTAATAAGTATATATGAAGACGTGGGGAGACATAACGCTGTTGATAAGGTAATAGGAAATTTAATCCATAAGAGACGCCTTCCTTTCACTGATGGGATACTTCAGGTTAGTGGTAGAATAGGTTATGAAATTGTAAGTAAGGCAATAAAAGCAGGAATTCCAATTATAAGCGGTATTTCAGCACCAACGAGTAAAGCTATAGAAATAGCAGAGGATGCAGGTGCAACACTTGTTGGTTTTGTTAGAGGAAATAGCTTTAATGTATATACTCATCCCGAAAGAATCAATCTCTAAAACGCGTAGAGGAATAAAATATTAGCTTTAGAGAGAGGGTTTGAATGTTTAAAATAAATAAAAACATCATTAACATTGTCTTGTTATCTCTCGTTGTTACCCATATCTAAATGCTACTCCAAGACCATATCTGGGATATTTCCAGGAAATATTATCGAATGGACATGCTATTCTACAGGCTCCGCACTCAACACAGTTCTCATAGGATACTACTATTCTATTGTTGTCTACCCATGAGTATACATTGGCTGGGCAAACAACAATACATGGTTCAGGTACTCCATTAATCTCAGCACATTTTTGACACTTATTGGGCTCAATTATTGCTAAGTGTGGTTTTTCGTCTCTCTTATATCTTAAAGTATATAGCCTTTCCTCAATTCTCATGCTTTTAACACCCCCATACCTAACATTAAGTGCTTAATAAGTCTGGGCATATCTAAATTGAGGGAAAGGGAACCATAAGCCCATGAATGAAGTGCGTCTCCCAGGAAGTTTACATAATAGTTCAAGTTCTCTTCCTTAGTTAACTCTTGTATCAGTGGTCTAGCTTTTACAACTCCTTTAATCTCCTTGTCTTTCATAAGCTCCTCTTCATACTTGAAACACTCATACCCCTCTAGAGCTGCTTTACCTGCTATAGATCCAGAAATAACTGCTGGTCCTATGCCGTTAAACGTCAGTGCGTTAATTAAACCTATGGAGTCACCTGCAAGGTATATTTTACCTGAACAGGCTCTATATGAAGGGAATCCTTGTTCTGGTATGACTTTTGCAGAATACTCCCTAAGAGACCCACCTTTAACAAGTTCATTAATTCCTAGTCTCTCTTTAAGTTCATCCAATACTGTGTAAGGAGAGATCTTCTTCTTTACGAGTATAGACATTGGAATACCTACACCGATTGCAATAGCGTCTTTGTAAGTGTAAAGGAATCCAGCATAAGGAACTGGGTTAGTGCCAAATATTCTCCAGCTCGAACCCTCTTCATCGCTCTTAAATCCTAACCTCTTATTTATTTCATCCTTATTCAAATTATATACTTCCTTTACAGCTTGAACGGAATGTTCAGGCTCTAAATCAGGTCTAATTTTCATTCCCATAGAAATTAACGCATTAACTCCTTCGGCTAAAACAACCTTGCTTCCACTAATACTTCCCCTGTCAGTAACTACTTTGTATTTTTCACCATCTTTTTCTACACCCAAAGCGGTGGTCTTAGTTACTAAAACTGCACCAGCTTTCTCAGCTTGTTGAGCCATCCATTTATCGAGCTTAAGTCTACCTACGTTTATCAGACCTGATGATATATCTACACTGATTCTCACTTTTCCTGTAGAATCCATGAATATTAAATCAACATTTTTCACCTTTCTCTCAAATGGCATTGATGATGTATCAAATACTTTTGCGATTTCCTCTGTCCTTATCATTGCTCCGGAAACATTTTTTGATCCTGGTTCAGGTCCCTTTTCCAGGAGAAGTACTTTAGCTCCTCCTTTCGCTGCAGTAAGAGCTGCAGCTGATCCTGCCGGTCCTGCTCCTATAACTATAACATCAAACTCCACTTTTCATTCCCCCTTCTTTTTAATTAACTCCATCATTTTTGGAACAATCTCAAATATATCTCCTACTACTCCAAAGTCACAGTTGTCAAATATCGGGGCGGACTGGTCAAGATTGATAGCACCAATCTTCCTTGAAGATAATATACCTACTAAGTGCTGTACAGCACCTGAAACACCTAGGGCAATATAAACTTTCGGTCTTATGGTAGTTCCTGTTTGACCGATTTGCCTATCCTTTGGATACCAACCCATGTCGGCTAATGGTTTAGACACACCTACAACACCACCTAACGCTGTAGCTAACTCTTCAAACTTCTTTATGTTCTCTGGGCTCTTTATACCTCTACCTACACCTACAACTATATCAGCCTCAGTCAATATATTCCTTTTCTCTATGTTTTTATATTCTAGAACTCTTAACCTACTGTACAAATCTTCTATTTCTTCCTTTATTAATTCTCCTGTCCTTCCGGGGATCCTGGGTAATGGCATAAATACACCGGCTCTGGTAGTGACCATCACTGGTCTGTGTCTTGGACACACTATAGTGGACATTTCCTTTCCTCCGAAGTCAGGTCTAGTTGCCAATAACACTCCCTTATCGTCAACATCAAAATTCGTACAATCAGCAATTAATCCAGTATCAATCTCTATAGCTGATGTAGATGCTAATTCCCTAGCAGCTCTAGTACCAGGGAAGAATATTCCCTCTGGCTTATATTTCTTAGCTAACTTTGCTAGAGCCTTGGTGTAAACCTCATTATCATATCTATCATATCCCTTTGTCTCGGCAAAATATACTTTATCAGCACCGTACTCATAAACTTCATTAATTATACCTTTTACGCTCTCTCCACCTATCACTACTCCTGCAACTGAGGTATCCATTAGATCTGCTATTCTCCTGGCTTCGCTCAAAATTTCTAGAGATGCTTTGTTAATTCTGTCACCAATGTGATCTATGTAAACCCAAATCTCAGAATTCACCTTGACCTTAGCCTTTGGCTTAACGTATTCTTTAAGAGAACTTTCAGCCTCCTTCAGGGATTCATATATCTTATTCAAGAACCACTCAGCTGCCTTCTCAGGATCTTTCTTACCGTCTATAATTTCAGGTTTTCTCGTCTTTGGTGGTGGGCTTACTTTTATAACCTTAGTAGGAGATCCTGCAAGACCAATTTTTGTTGGTTCAGCCTTAATATCGTCTTTATTCCATACTGTGACCTTAGCAGTCTTAGCCTTTATCAGAGAGAGTATATCAGGCTGTCTTGGCTTATTTGCTGTCTCTAAAATCGTGAATACGGCTGGTAATGGAACCTCTATAACTTCCTCCTCGAATTCTGTTGTCCTCACTACAACTGCTTTACCGTTTTCTATACTTCTTATCTCTCTAACATAAGCTACAACTGGAATTCCTAACCATTTACCTGTTTGTGGACCTACCTGCTCTGTTTCTCCATCGACAGCTCTTCTACCAAAAAGGATTATGTCAGCGCCCCCTAGTCTTTGAACTGCTTTAGCCACAGTATAAGATGTAGCCCATGTATCAGCACCAGCCATTGCTCTATCACTTATTAGGTAAGCTTCATCAATTCCCATGGCTAGTGCTTCTCTAAGAGCTACCTCTGCCTGTCCTGGTCCCATAGTCAAGACCATAGTCTTTCCGCCAAACCTTTCCTTTAGTCTAATTGCCTCTTCTATTGCATGGTAGTCTGGTGGGTTTATTACGGCCGGTACACCTTCTCTGACCAGGTTATTTGTTACTGGATCTATTCTGAGGTCATCAGCGTCTGGAACTTGCTTTATACTAACGACAATTTTAAGCTCTGCCAAATCTCTTCGAGATATAAACAGTCTCCATATTTTTAAAGTTTAGTAATATGGTATAGTGATAAATAAATAAGAATAAACATTATCTATCACGGATTAAAATGACAAACAGTATCATAATAAAATTGTAGTATGACTATATGATTTCAGATATACATATTGGGTCTACCGAATTTCTGCGAGTTCTTTAAATACACATCTCTGGGATCAGCTAACTTTAAGGCTATCCTGTATGCCCTACTATTTTGACCAAATCTCTCCTCTATTATTTCCAGGTCTATTCTCCTAACCTCTCTTTCATCAGCTATACCAATTAGGTGAAGATATTCATGCAATAGTATAACATATAAATACTCATATTCGTAGCCTGAAGACTTAGCTCTAGTGTATTGTTGAAGGTTTACATATATAGTGTAATCCCCATCTCTCACATATCCTAAAACTTGTGGTGGTAAATACTCTACAAATCTAATTGTTACTTCTTCGGGCGTTTGTTTGCCTAATCTTCTTTTAATCTCATCACGTATCTCATTAAGTACCACATCAGCTAATATTGTTAAGGGTGGCATCTTAGGTCATTAAATATAATGTTCTCGCCAATCCTAATAAGCTATGATATTCGTGCAATCTAATTTCAGATTTATATTCTTTAGCTACGAAAAGATATCGTATGCTCATATCATCAGAGGAACTAAATGAGAGATTAAAACAAGAAGAAGTATTTAATTTTATAGGAATAAGATTCGAAAAAGTTGAGAATGGTTATTCACTCCTCAAATTCGATTTTGATAAGAGACTTACTAGACTAGGAGGAATGTTGCACGGTGGTATAATGTTTTCGGCTATAGACTATGCAGGTAGTATGGCAGTGCTTTCATTGAGTGAAGTTAAGGATGAAGTCACTGCAGAGCTAAAAATCAACTTCCTCAAACCAATGAATAAAGGTCCATTTACAGTAGAGGCTAAAGTAGTAAATAAGGGAAACAAATTGGTTACTGTGCAGATTTATGCTTACGATGGAGACAAAGAACTCTGTGCTGTGGGCTTAGGAACATGGTCTATTTATAGGTTCTGAAACTCAAGTATTCTCTTTGCTATCTTATAATGTACATAGTCCACCAGTTTATCATCAAGCCTTATTGTTCCCCTTCCCTCTCTCTTTGCATTATCATAAGCCTCAATGACCCTCCTAGCCCACTCTATCTCTTCTGCAGTTGGGGAGAACACCTGGTTAGCTATTTCGACTTGTGTGGGGTGAATTACTTGTTTGCCTACGAAACCCAGTTTTTTTGCCTCCTCGCATTCTCTCCTGAAACCGTCTACATTCTTTAGATCAAAATACACCTTATCTATAGGATCGACATCGTAAGCCTTAGCGGTGGTCACAACATAAGTTTTAACAAACTCATTTTTCTCGTAAAAGTTATAATCTCCCCCTACCGAGAGTGATAAATCTGCGATACCGTAGCTTACGCCTACAACTCCCTCAGATCTAACTATATCCTCTACTTTTATCAAACCCTTTCCTGTCTCTATCAGGGGAATTAAATCTTTTCCTGTAGCTTTATGCAGGAATGATAAGTCACCCTCAGCTTTAGGAACAACTATGCAAGAGATCTTGTCTAACTTAGAAATGGTAACAATGTCCCTATATGCGTCTACTAGTTGAAGCGAATTCATCCTGACACATAACTCCTTATTTCTCCATTCCAGTTCATTGATCAGCTTTACCAGTAACTCTCTAGCCTTTTCTTTATCTTCTGGTGGTACTGCATCCTCGAGATCAAATACTATGGAGTCAGCTTTGAGCTCGATGGATTTTCTTATCATCTTTTCAGATATTGAAGGCACATATAACTGAGATCTTCTAATCATATTCATAATAACCACTGATAGTGTTAAAAACTTTATAATTTAAAGGAGATATTAAAGATACAGCTTACAAAATGATGAAAGCCTCGCCATTTATGGTGTGGAGGAAGTCAGAGATGGAATTTAGTATCGAATACGAGAACTCAATCAGAAATTATTATATGAGTTATCTTCGTTCTCCTCATTTTCTGAGTCTTTTTTCTCAATGTACTTCATGAAGAAGTAAATAGACAAGATCCAGACTGTTGCAATAACGATAAGAACACTTCCTATGGCATACTGTCCTACTACATCCAGAGCTATACCTAGCCCTTCTAAAAAGATCACACCAGCTAGCCCAAATAGCAATTGATCAAAGTCTTCTCTCACGTGTATCTATGTGTCTTTTAAGTTAAAAAATAATTTTTTGTAAACATCATAAGAGAAAATATCTAACATGTTTAAAGTAGTATTATCTTCACTTACCACGAGGTGACAAAGGACTCTCATTACTCCTGTGGGATCTTAGAGAACTAGAAGGTTCAAAATTGTTCTAGAGAGCCCTTAAGATTCCATAAATCGTTAGAATATTTTTTCTGATATAGCTCTAGTGATAGTTGGACTTCTTCAGGAGTTAAGCTTCCTATAAAAGTTTCATCCCCTAACTCTTTCGAAAAACCTTTAACTAAGCTGTCAATTATTTTCTCTAATTTTACGTCCGTGAACTCATATAAGCCTGCTATCCTATTTCTGAGCATTTCATGGTCATATCCTGGCGCATTAATAACCCTTAGCCAAACCTCAGGTTCAAATCTAAGCAGAAGTGTACCGTGTTGTAGAAGTGCCCTATCGTTCCTAACTTGAGCTGATCCAGAGATCTTCTTTCCTCCTAGGATTACGTCGCTGGACCCTCTTCTCAAGTAGCAGAGATCGTGTTTCTCCTTATCTCCAAAATCCTTTACCTTAGCACTAGAACCTATTGTTTGTAGAGCATCAATTATACCTCTGGCTATGGATGAGGCAGATTCATCCACAGGGATTTTAGCTAATGGGTTATCTAGTGATAATACAACACTATAGGTTATCTCGTTATTTTCGGGATGTAAAAGTGCTCCTCCTCCTGTAGGTCTTCTCACTAGCTTAAACCCTAACCTCTTTATTTCTTCTATATTTACTGCCCTTTGAGCGTCTTGTGATCTCCCTATACTCACACCTGAGGGAGACCACATGTAAATTCTCAGTGTGTCATATTTTACATATGGTCTGAGACCCATTATGGCTTCGTCAATTGCCATATTATAATGCGGATCCCTAGGACCGTCTATTATTACTCTTAACATTTGCCATCGCCCTCAAATAAGCCTCTTTTGCCCTGTAGGAAGTTCTAGCGTGAGGTAGTGCAACGACATATGAAAAACCTAAAGAATAAGCTATTTTTTCAAGTTCCTTGTATTCCTCCATGTTATAACGTTTCTTAACTTCCAGTTGTTTAATACTGGGTCTCATGTACTGGGAGAGGACTAAAATATCCACACCGACATTTCTCAAATCCTTCATGGTTTCAACTACTTCCTCTAAGCTCTCCCCAAGACCTAAAAGAATAGAGGATTTTTTGACAACGTTTTTAGCGTAACTAATTACTCTCAAACTCTGTTCATATGATGCCCTTGCGTCCCTCACTAATGGAGTCAGTCTTCTTACTGTTTCCACGTTGTGGGCAAACACATCTACGCCGGATTCTATTACTTTCTCTACTAATTCTTTATTTCCCATAAAATCTGGTGTAAGGATCTCAACTATGACGTCAGGATTCATCTCTTTAACGGCTTTAACAACTCGAGAAAAATGAGCAGCTCCCCCATCTACTAAATCATCCCTGTCAACACTGGTTATAACAACATAGTCTAAACCCATTTCCCTTACTGCCTCTGCTACCTTTATTGGCTCCTCATGGTCTAGTAGGACTGGTTTACCCTTTTTTACATAACAAAACCTACAACCTCTTGTGCAGATATCTCCCATTATCATGAATGTAGCAGTTCCTGATCCCCAACACTCCATGATATTTGGACATAGAGCTTCCTCGCATACAGTGGATATCCCTTTCTCAGACACTATCCTGCTAAGTTTCTTGAAGTTCTCGTTAATCCTCACGACCACTTCGCTTTTCATCTGAGCTCACTTCCACTAATACTAATGTGGATCCCGGTCCTACCTTATCTCCCTGGTTGACTAACACCTTCAGAACCCTTCCCTTAACTTGGGATAAAATTTTCAGTACCACTTTTTCAATCTCCACTTCAGCAACTAGATCGTCAAAATCTACATAATTCCCCTCCCTTACATAAACCGACACTACTTCTCCGTCCCAATCTCTCCTCCTTGGCCAAATATCCTCTGGTACCTTAATCTCGTATTGCACATGATATATAAAGCATAGTTAAAATTAAAACTTAAATGAAATTACGCGTTCTGATAAGTGAGTATCCTAATGATCCTTATTTAAATGTAGCCATAGATGAGGCTCTATTCGCCTATAACAGTATAGTACTGAGATTATGGAGAAATAGTACTAGTGTAGTTTTGGGAGTACTGTCGAAGGTTAAGGATGAGGTGAATATTGAGGTAACTAATCAGTTAGGAATTCCCGTAATTCGTAGGATCACGGGAGGAGGGACAGTTTATCATGACATGGGGAATTTTAACTACACAGTAATTGTTGAAAATAAAGATGTGAAAGTAAAGGGTATAGATTTCCTTTATGGATTTCTTTTAAAGGGCACAATAAATGCTGTAGAGCATATAATAGGGGATAGGGTAGAGATTTACAATCAAACTGATATTGCTTACAAGCACTATAAGATTTCAGGAAACGCTGGTTACATATCTAATGGTAAGTATCTACTTCACGGAACACTGCTGATAAACTCAAACCTTGATTTGCTACACAAAACTCTGATTATACCACCCAAGACTCTGAGAAACAAGGAGATAAACATGATTAAGTACAGGGTTAATAATCTATCATCTCTTCTTGGAAGGGATATACGACTAGATTTAATCATTTCATCGTTTACAAAGGCTTTCGAGGAAATTTTAAATGTAGACAGTTATGTAGATGAGATAACTAAGAATGAGTCAGAATTGGCATCTGTCTTAGTTAGAGACAAATATACGAATCCTAACTATATATTTAAGATTAAATAAATATATTTAAGTCACTTTTTATAGTACGATTTTAATAATGGGAAAGAATAAAAATATTTTTAAAGATTGAGTTTACATATATAAGTAAAATTTATATTAGTCAATTAAGTATTTATAATGATATGTCCGTATCCTGGGCTCTTCCTTTTGAACAAAAAATAATACCCAAAAAAGGCGCAAATAAGCTGGTAAATATAAATACTTACAAAGAGATTCACAGTCAAACAGTTAAGGAATATAGAAATTTCTGGGCATCAGTTGCATCGGAACTGGAATGGTTTAAACCATGGGAGAAGGTACTGGATGACTCTAATCCTCCATTCTACAAATGGTTTGTAGGTGGGGAGATTAACGCCTCATACTTAACTGTAGATAGACATGCTAAAAGTTGGAGAAAGAACAAGGTTGCTATTTTATGGGAAGGAGAACCAGTTGATGAAAAGGGAAATCCTAAGGAAGTGAGGAAGCTAACTTATCATGATCTTTATAAAGAAGTTAATAGGGTAGCCTATCTCCTTAAGGAGAAATACAAGCTGAAGAAGGGTGACACTATTGCCATTTACCTACCTATGATTCCTGAACTACCTATATTCATGCTTGCAGCTGCCAGACTGGGTGTTGTATTTACAGTGATCTTTTCAGGATTTAGTGCTGATGCACTTGCAAACAGGATAAATGATGCTGAGGCAAAGCTTGTTGTAACAGCTGATGGAGGGTGGAGAAGGGGCAAAATAGTAGAATTGAAGCAAATTGTTGACAAGGCACTGGAAAAGACACCAACAGTAAAAGATGTCATAGTAGTTAGGAGAACAGGACACAAGGTAAACATGATGGAAGGAAGAGATAAGTATTTTGATGAAGTGATGAAGGATATACCGCAAAATGTTTATGTGGAGCCTGAAAGGCTAAAGTCAGAAGATCCATTATACATACTTTACACGTCAGGAACCACAGGAAAGCCTAAGGGAATAGTCCATGATATTGGAGGCTATGAAACTTTACTTCACGCCACTATGAGGTGGGTGTTTGATATAAGGGACGATGATATCTATTGGTGTACTGCAGATATTGGATGGGTCACAGGTCACTCTTATATAGTATTTGGTCCTCTAACAGAAGGCGTAACAACCGTAATGTACGAGGGAGCGTTAGACTATCCACAACCTGATAGATGGGTCTCGATAATTGAACACCACAGTGTCACAATACTATACACTTCCCCGACAGCGATCAGGTCTTTCATGAAATTTGGAGAAGAATGGGTGAAGAAACACGATACAAGCACTGTAAGGCTAATTCACTCTGTTGGAGAACCAATAAATCCAGAGGCACAGGAATGGATGTGGAAATTAGTTGGAAGAGAGGAAATACCATTTGGTTCTACATGGTGGATGACAGAAACCGGAGGAATAATGATAAGCCACTTACCAGGTCTCTATCTAATTCCAATGAAACCTGGAACTAATGGAATGCCAATAATGGGTGTTGAAGCTGATGTAGTAAATGAGGATGGGAAACCAGCTAATTTAGAGGACAGAGGATATCTAGTCATAAAGAACCCATGGCCAGGAATGCCATTAACAATATACAAAGATCCTGAGAGATATGTAAAGGTATACTGGAGCAAGTTCCCAGGTATGTTTTACGTAGGTGACTACGCAGTAAAGGATAGGGATGGGTACTTCTGGATACTAGGCAGAGCAGATGAAGTCATAAAAGTGTCTGGTCACAGATTAGGTACCTATGAGTTAGAGTCAGCGTTAATTGAACACACTGCAGTAGCAGAGGCAGCAGTAATAGGTGTACCTGATCCTATAAAGGGTGAAGTACCTTATGCATTCGTAGTGCTTAAATCTGGACAAACTCCAAGTCAACAACTAACCCAAGAGATCTTGAAGACTGTGAGGGAAAAAGTTGGTCCTATAGCTATGGTAGATAAAGTGTTCTTCGTTAGTAAATTGCCAAAGACCAGAAGCGGGAAAATAATGAGAAGAGTAGTAAAAGCAGTAGTGACTAAGGCTGAAGTAGGAGATATAACAACATTAGAGGACGAAGCGTCGGTTGACGAAGTCAAGAAAGCTTATGAAGAGTTTAAAGCTGAAGTAGGAAAATCAAGTTAAAATCTATAGCATGAATTAAGATATTTTCTCTTCTCTATATATCTAAATCATGAGTTGAAAATTTTTAGATTATCGACATCCTAACTGATGACATGAACTTTTATTGCATTAATAATGTAAGTTTATAACTTTTAGATTGATATACTTAATTATGGGATTACCTCAGGTATTTTCACCGTTTAAGAGAGACCCCACATTTTACCCATCTCCCAAAATGGCTATTAATTCGCCTCCTGAGGATCTAGCTTATGTGGCATGTCTTTACATAGGAACAAAGATCAATAGACCTGATTACATAGCAGTTGTGGATGTTAACCCAAAATCTGAAACCTATACGAAAGTAGTTGGTAAGGTTGAGCTTCCATACACGGGAGATGAACTGCACCACTTCGGCTGGAACGCATGTAGCTCCTCTCTATGTCCAAATGGAAGACCAAATGCTGAGAGAAGGTTTCTAGTGGTTCCAGGATTACGTTCTTCAAGAATTTACATAATAGACACAAAACTAGATCCTAGAAAACCAAATATCGTAAAAGTCATACAACCAGAGGAGATAAAGAAAATCACTGGTTACTCAAGGCTTCACACGGTTCATTGTGGACCTGATGCTATATATATCAGTGCACTAGGAAATGAAGTCGGTGAAGAACCTGGAGGAATATTAATGCTTGATCACTATAGTTTCGAACCCTTAGGAAAATGGGAAATTTACAGGGAAGATCAAAAACTATCATATGACTTCTGGTGGAATCTTCCCAATGAGATTATGGTGACCAGTGAATGGGCTACCCCAACGACAATCGAAGATGGTCTAAATCCTGAACATTTGAAGGAGAAATATGGCAATAGAATTCACTTTTGGGATTTAAGGAAGAGAAAAAAGATTTCGAGCTTAACTCTGGGAGAGGAAAACAGGATGGCTTTAGAACTTCGACCATTACACGATCCCACTAAATTAATGGGATTTATTAATCTAGTAGTTAGCCTTAAAGATCTCAGTAGTTCTATATGGCTTTGGTTTTTTGAAGACGGAAAGTGGCAGGCTCAAAAGGTCATCGATATACAAGCAGAGCATGCAGATGGCAATTTACCTGATATACTTAAACCTTTTAAGGCAGTCCCTCCTCTAGTAACGGATATTGACCTTAGTCTAGATGACAAGTTTCTATATGTCAGTCTATGGGGCATAGGGGAACTAAGGCAGTACGACGTAAGTAACCCATTTAAGCCCGTTCTTACCGGTAAAGTGAAGTTAGGAGGAATCCTGCACAGAGCTGATCACCCCTCAGGTAATAAACTTACAGGAGCTCCTCAGATGGTGGAAATAAGTAGAGACGGTAGAAGGATTTACGTTACTAACTCGCTTTACAGTTCTTGGGACAATCAATTTTACCCTGAGGGAGTCAAAGGATGGCTGGTCAAACTAAATGCAAACCCTGAAGGGGGACTTGATGTAGATAAGGAATTCTTTGTGGATTTTGGAGAGGCTAGAGCACATCAGACGAGGTTAAGAGGAGGAGATGCTTCCTCAGATTCTTATTGTTATCCTTAGCCTAATTGAAGGTTTAGATCCTTACAAGGGATTGCTTTTTTCATATTACTTTTACAGTTTCAAGAAAGTCAAGGAGTCCTTCATAGTTCCTCTTCTCTCTACCCTTTCCTATTATTCTTTGGGTATACTTGTAGTGTTTTTCACATTTTCTAGTCTTCAGAGTTCCAATTCAACCAAAGTCATAGTGATATTTCTCGTTGTAATTCACATTTTGATGAAGATGTTTTTAGGAAAATTGCTCCATTACACAGGAAGTATGAAAGTCTCAGTTTATAACTTGTTTAAATCTACATTTCTGAACTCCATCCTGCAGATGAATGTTATCCTCTTGATAATTTTGGCGATAATAGCGAATACATTATTCGTATTCCTTCCTGTGGGAGTATTCATAGTCAGAGAAGTCACTTACTTTATTGTGCTAAAGAAAAATAATATACTAGTACTTTTAACTAAGTTTAACTTTGATTACATTTATTCTGTGACACTGTTGATCTTAGCGTTAGCTCTATTACTTCAGACTTGAGGGTGATGGGAAGGGAAAAGGGTAAGTTTGTATCCTTAATCTTGCGCTAACTTCCTTTCCTCCCTACAGAGCGATGCTTTCTTCAGTTTATTATTTTATCCAAAATTCCTCTCTGTGCATATTCAATTATAAAATATAACTAATTATTTTTATTTTATGACATTGTTTATAATATGATGTAAAATGTTATTCCTCTTGTGGTTTAAAGTTAAGCAACCTGAAAGCATAGACCAAAAGAAGCTCATGGAAATTTGGACTAAGGAAGCAGAGGCTGCGCTTTCAGCTGTGAAGGGTGGGAAAATCAAAGGCTTATACAAGGTAAGTGGTAAAAGAGAAGTTGTAGCTATCTTAGACGTTAGCTCTCATGAGGAATTAGATGAGATACTAGAAACCCTGCCAATTACAAGGGAGTTAGGTCATTCAGTGAATGTTGACGTCTTCCCAATACACCCTTATGATAACTTCTACGAGTTAATGAAAAAGCTAACAAAATAACCTCTAGTTTTTAAGATACTAATTTTCTTTTTAGCCACTCATATAACTCATGGAAATCTTTTACTATTAAATCAGGTTGATAACCTAACGGATCTATTGACTGGTTAAATCGGTTCACAAAAATTGCACCCATTCCGGCATTTTTAGCTCCTATAATATCAAATGGATTTGATGAAACAAGATAAGCATTAGAACTTACATTCTTCATGAAGAGTTTGTAAACTAGCGGAGAGGGCTTGTAAACTTTTACTTCCTCTGCACTTACTATTCCTTTGAAGAACTTTAATAATCCATTATGTTCAAGGTGCATTGAAACTTCCTTCACTGACCCATTGCTTAAGGCATAAATATCGACTATTTCAGATATATGCTGTAAGTACTTAGCGTCAGAGTGCGATCGTAAATTATTCCACTTGTTTAACTCCTCATCGAACTTTTCTATATCACCCCTGCTTAATAGCGTACTTCGTAATGCTAGTCTAGTTATTTCTTCAAAAGTAGCAAATTTACCTAAAATAGTAAGTAACCATGTATATTCAAGTTGCTTTCTTCTAAATTCCTGAATGATAGGTGAGAGATCAAGAATTGTCCCGAAAACATCAAAAGCTAAAACGAAATTTAACTTCTTCATATTTTCTTATTGGTTTTTTACATTTAAATGTTTACATAATAATAAAATCCAAAACTGTCTATACTGATCTTCCTATGAATTTGGTTATCAGAAACTTCTAAATATCTCATTGAGTTAGGTCTCCTAAATATTGTCATTATATTTTTCCACCTATCGTGGTGAAAAATAGATATTTTCACACATAACATTTATAAGTTGACAGGAATATAATTGATAAGATTGAAATAAAAACGTATTATTAATATTTTATGTGTATTAGTTATTATTCTATTTATTTGCTCATTATTCCCTTTACCTGAAAAATTATCATTATAAATGTTTACAAAAGTATCTACTTAAACACATACTAGTTAAATTCTGACAATGTATAATATAACTTGGTGATTAAAATGGCATTATTCGTAGATCCATTAACGAGTCAGCTTATAGTTCTTGCGTCTACATTTCTAGTTTTAGCTTACGGATTTATAAGGACATATTTCACTGTTCACAGCTCTATTCAACAATATCGTGAATCCTTAAGATCTCTCTACATGCCATTACTTGTAATGGGATCATTCATGGCTATAACGGGATTATATGGTTTATTGGTCTGGCCATTGCCTGGAAGTTATAATATATTATTTTATGATCTCTACCCAATACTTGGTTTAGGCTTAATGGGTATAGCCTTTAGTTTAAAGAACAATTACAAACTAGAGTTATTCGGATTTTTGGCTCTAATATTAGGCTTAGTCACCATATATTACGGCGTTCAGGGCTACTTCAAAGGTTTAACTACAGAACCTATAGCGGTGTTGGGACTTTACACATTAGTTGGTTTAGCTTCGTTCTTCTTCTACCCAGTGTCCATATTTATAGATAATGCATCAAAATGGAAAATATTCTTGGTTATTGACTCTGTATTCCTGATACTCAGTGCCTTATTGGCAGGGTATATAGCACTAGAGGCAGTTCCAGCACATCTAAGTGGTTTCGCCCATTGGACGCCTTTCCTTTAAGTTATATTTTCTTTTTTCCCTTTTTAAACTAGTTTAAAATGTAAAAATGCGTTTGATCTTTTCTCAGTCCTCTGTATAATCGTTCTTTGTTACATCCCTTATCCTTTCATCGCCTTTTATATCTCTTATAAATTGACTAACGCTCTTTGGAACGCATTCCATCCATTTTAGATCATTTTCCATTATCAGCTTCCTTATTCTAGTAGCGTTGTATATATCCCTGTTAAACATAGGCACTCTTTCTACCATATACCCAGCCTCCTTAGCCACTGTGTAAACTAGAGGATTTCCACTTATTATTACATCAAAGTGAGGAGAATACATCTCCACTATTCTTATCCAATTTTTACTTGTAAAGGACTCCATCACAGGAAATATTACAACTTTCCTTAAATCGATCCCCGTTTCGGCTAGACTTTCCTTAACCATAACTAATCTCTCTCCAGCTGTAAATGGGTTGTAGGGTGAATGGCTTTCTTGACCACTTCCTATCATAATTATTAATTCCTCATACCTATCCAGCAACCATTTGACTACTTGTAGGTGACCTAAGTGGAATGGTTGAAATCTTCCTGGGAATAATGCTCTCATTTATTTTCACTCAATTTATATGCTAGTTCTACATATTTGTTAGGGTTCATAATATCGTAAGGGTCAAACAGGTCTTTAATCCTCTTCATTAGCTCTAGTACCTCCTTACCGTTGTGGCAGATTATTTGATCACCAAGTAGTTTCGCTTTTTGTATTCCAATTCCGTGCTCTCCAGATACAGATCCCCCTAACTCTATTGCAACTTTAGCTACTTCCTCAAACACTTTCTCCCCTACTTTTGGATCGTCATAAATAACATTAGGGTGGAGATTTCCGTCTCCTATATGGGCAATGGTTGGCATCTTAACGTTGTATGTTCTCTCTATTTCCCTTAATCTCCTTATTGCCTCTACAAGTCTAGATACTGGAACCACTATATCCTCTATGTACATTGTTTTCCCCTCAGCCTTCAATGCTATAGCAGCTTGTGCTCTCAGTGAGTATATTCTTTCAGCCTCTTCTCCTTCAGCAACTACATATTTTTTGTTACCAAGTATTTTCTTTAATTCCTCCAAATAGTCTTCCTCCACGGATATAATTAAAGCTCCCCCATCCCTTACTTCTTCAAGACCTGCATTGAGATGTTTATTCAGCGCATTAATTACCTGATAATCTACGAATTCGGCTAGCTCAGGCATTATCTTATTTTTCCTAAGACTTACTATTACTTCAGCAGTATCCTCTAGGCTGTCGGTGTATGCTAAAATTGTATACTTTTTCCTTCTAGGTAATGGTATTATTTTGAACCATATCTCTGTTATTATTCCTAATGTTCCTTCACTCCCCACGAATAAGTGTACTAGATCGTATCCTCCCCTATTCTTAGTGAATGGTTCTCCAATTTTCACCGCTTTACCATTGGGAAGAACTACCTTTAGTGCTAAAACCCAGTCCTTAAATGTGCCGTATTTTACTCCTCTCATCCCCCCCGATGAGTTTGCTGTCGCACCGCCTACACTACATAGGAAGAAACTAGCTGGGTCTGGGGGGAGAAAGAACCCTCTCTTCTCTAACTCTTTATCTAGCCTCTCTAGGTTCACTCCTGCCTGTACTCTCGCATACCAGTCTATTTCATTTATCTCTATGATGTTATCCATGTATTTCATATCGAGCAAGATACATCCATCGCATATTAAATGACCTGAAAGACTTGTACCTGCACCCCATGTAACTATTGGAGTTTTAGTCTCCCTAGCATAATTAACTATTTTCACAACATCTTCTTCAGTTCTTGGATATACTATCATCTTTGGTCTTATTTTGAATCCTACGAAATCTTCTCTTTCAACTCGTTCCTCATACTCAATACCTTGAATCACACTTATTTATCTCCCCTCTGAATTATATTCTTTATCAGAAAAAATATTCATTACTACTTCTTTAATTCTTTTAGTATATTTACAAAACAACATCTCCAAAGCTTAATAATACAACCTATTATTTGCCATAAACGAATATATCGTAAAAAGGTTTTTATTAGAACAATAGTAAACCTATGGTAATGATTAGTAAACCAATTGTAGGAATAATAGGTGCAATACTTGTAATTGCTGTAGTAGCTGGAGTAATGCTCATTCACTCCCAATCACCTTCCAATGATCAGTCTAATGCCAGTCAAGTTACCTATAAGGTTCTGGGGACAATATACGTGTATAACGTCAGTTATCTCTCAAATTACTTTATGAACCCTAACATTACTAAGTATATAAATACATTCGGATCAGGAGTATTTTATGCTATTTCAGTAAACCAGAGCAAAGGAGTAATGGGTTATATACAAGTTAAGGGACCACTTGCCAGTATGATATTTCAATATATAAATAAGACTCTTGTTAAACACGGTTTCCAACAAGGTTCATACGGTTCCCTCATCTACGACTATAAGACAAAGACTGCTGTTGGCTTCGATGGAAAATATATATATATGGTACATACTAACTCTACTAACTCTACTATTAACGTGAACTTATTAATATCACTGTATAACTCAAATAAACAGTTACCTACAACTACTGAAAAAGGCTTGATTATAAGCGGAAACTTACCAAAGCTGAATTTTACAGGTAAATTGATTAATAATCAGGTAATATTGAACTTTAACTACACAGGTAATAACTTCGATAAATTGACTAAATTATTGAAACGGTTCTTGTTTGAAACAGACAATTTAACCATAACAGGCAACTTCGTGTATAAGAACTCAACTTTTGTAATATATTCCTTAAACGTAAACAACACTACATATGCTCTGCTAGGAGCCGAGGATCATAATGACATGATCTCAGGAGTCATTATAGTATCAAATTCTACTGTTAGTGTGAATGAAATCTATTCATACCTGTAATAAAGAGAAAAATTTTTTATTTAAAATTTCTTTAAATCATCCCTAAAAAAGATAATATAATCAAATTTATCACAAAATAACCACACAGGGAAATTACACAAGATATTAGGACTGAGGACAGTCTTAGACTGAACTTGAATTTTTTGGTGAGGAAGTATGCTACAAATGAACCAATAATAACGGGCAATACGAATCTGGTTAAAGGGCTTATTAGTAACATTATTGGTCCATATAATAATGCATAAAGGTCGAGAGAGAGAAAGAAGAAAAGCGTTGTAACACCACTCAAAGCACCTAATACTAATGCGTATTTGCTCTTATCATTGTTGCTATAGTTCATTGCACCATATCTTGTTACTTCTACTTTATAAAGATTGTGGCGAGTTTAGGCTATCATGGTAATATTTTTATAAAATAGCTCAACAAAGTTAATAACTTCAATCAACTGGATCTACTTGTTTAAACTCTTAAATTAAGATAGATAAGCTCGAAATACAGAAATATATATGTTATAAACCGATTAGTTAGTTATATTTAATTTTTACAAATATTTGCATTATTCTTGTAGATGATTTTTCAAATGTTATGAAATGATTTATTAATAACCTAACAGAAGTTCTAATAATGTCAAAACTTAAGCCCATGACATTAGGAAATATTAAGAGGGCTTTCTTAGGCAGGGGAGTGAAAAAGTTACCTTTGATAGGAGGTCATAAATTACTCTACACCTGTAACCTTAGATGCAAAATGTGTCCCTTCTGGAGAAGAAAAGATGAAAAACTATTATCACTGGAGGAAGAAGTCCTTATGTTAAAGACCTTAGAGAAGTCAGGAGTTCTATTTATGGGATTTGAAGGAGGTGAACCATTACTGAGGAGAGATTTGGACCAGATATTGGAGGAATCTTACAGTAGATTCTATACTTCCTTAGTAACTAACGGTTGGTTGTTAAGGGACAGGGTAAAGTACATCTCAGAATATTTAGATTATCTGTTTGTATCTATTGACGGTATAGGAGAAGCACATGATAAAATAAGAGGTATACCAGGTTCTTTCGATAGAGCTGTTGAGGGCATTAAAGAAGCTGTAAAATATCTTCCAGTCTCATTAAGCTTTACCATAACTAGAGAGAACTACGATCAAGTTTTAGATGTACTGGAGTTGTCAAGAAAATTAGGTGTAACAGTAAGCGTACAGGTAGAATACGACTATTCCACTGCTGAGAAATTAAGCCCTGAAAGGAAAAAATTGCTGGAAGTATTGAATTTACTTATCGAATTGAAGAGGAGAGGCTATCCGATTGTTGAGTCTCCTGAGTACTTCCAATCCATAATAAATTCCTGGTATAAGGGAGTGAATTGGAGATGTAAGCCCTGGATGTTAATAAACATAGATCCTCAGGGAAGAATAGTTTTACCCTGTTATGTGCTTAATGAGTATAGCGGAGAAAAGTTAGTGTGGGAGACTAACATAGTTAAACTATGGAACAGTTACCCATGGGAACAATATGAAAAGTGTAACAAGTGTGCATTAGCCTGTTATTTAGAGCCTTCTCTTTTTAGTTGGACTAACTTTAATATGGTGAACGAGAGAATAGTGAACAACATTTTAGGATATGTCTCAAATTTTGTAAAGTGGAATTAAAGGTAAAATAAATCAAATTGAGTGTTAATCTCATAAGTTTCTTGATTAAACAAGATGTCGAATATAATGATTAAACAAATAGTTGTTTTCCATATTCATTGTTATTTGCGATAGTGTATGGTTGTCTATGCTTCGTCCTCCAGAATGTTGAAAATGAGTTTTTAGAGGTATTCCTTATGAAGTAAAGCTTATTAGTCAAAGCTAAGATTATTTAATTGCCGATTAATGAGGCAGGGGATGGCGTCCCCCAGGGAATGTATACCCCAAACCGCTGGATGCTTGTGAAGGCTGATGACGCCCACTTGCGATAAGGATCGTGAGTAGGTGAGGCTGGTGGATGTAACTTTAACTTTAATCATAATACTACCTTTGCTTGCAAATGTCTTCTTCTTCTCTAAGTTAAAATACGCTAGCGTAGCTAGTAGTCTGATAGAACTAGTTTTACTTATCATTACTTATTACAGGTTACCTATAGTATCAGATCTCTTTTATGCTGTGAAAATAACGTGGTATTTCTTACTTATGGTCTCTATAATATATTTATTATCCGTAATTCTCTCAAAGAGTTATCTAAAATAAGGTCTAAAAATTCATCATTAATATTTTATTATGGTCAGCTAATTGAAAAAGCCAAAAATGAAACATTAAGGCTTTCAGCTCTCATTGCGCAGTGCGAATTTTATGATAAGGAAAAAGCTATACTGCTGAGAAAATACCTCGAAGAATATTTTGATAAATATGTGCGATTATAAAGCCTGAGCGCCTTTTCACCAATTTAACTAAAAATGTTATCGATGTGTTAAACGTTAACTGCACAGTGTTTCTATAAAGGGAACGGTAATATATGATCTTTTTTCTGTAAAAGAAACAGTAAGTATCGTATAGACATGAAATCTCTTCATTTAAGCCCGTTGAGTATCTTTGTCAACCCTAAAAGCTAGTTGTTCGTTTAATAAACTATCTCTTGATGGTAGGTTTATCTATAATGTAATGAGTTCATTTAACTCTAATTTTTAAATCAGTTAGGAACGTTTACGCAATTTATTTTATTTAAGGTAACTTTTTAACTAGAAGATATTCTGATACTTTATAATGATTAAGCCTAACGTAAAATGGATGTATCTTGTAATTCCTTTTAACGCTTCTACTGGTCCTTTGTCCACACTGATCACTCTCCAAATACTTAATCTGGGAGGAAATGCAATTGAAGTAGCGTATACAGTTTCCCTAGGCAACCTGGTCTTAATCATCGCTTCTATGTTCTGGGGATATGTGGCAGATAGGTTTGATAGGAGGAAGCAGATATTAATAAGCACGGGAGGAACTTCCCTGCCCCTATTTTTAATGATGATGTCACGCTCAATACTTCTGATTTCATTGAACTATGCATTTGCAGTATTCATGAGTACAGCATCTAGCACTCCGTTTAATCTACTTATAATGGAGACTACAGACAAAAAACACTGGGGTTCACTATTTTCTAGGTATTCCCTGTTTTCGTCAATAGGAGTTTTAGTTGGTCTCCTCATATCTACTTTCTTGATTACGTATTTAGAGATTAGCGTGATTGAAGGAATATTAGCCATAATATCCCTATCTACATTTATCCTTTGTTTTAGGTTCATTCCTAAGCCTCAAGTCTCCTTTGAGAGAACATCCTTAATACACAATAAGGAGTCTTTTTTCAGCAGAATCAGGCAAATCCCTTTAATCTTTCTTCATCTACCTAGTATTCATTCCTTTAAGATTTTTTCATTAAAGCGTCTTAAGACTCCGCACGTTAATTATGTTCCCTTACTTTACATAGGACTAATAATATTTTACATTAGTAGTGGAATATTTAACACTGTATATCCTGCAGGACTATACAAGAGAGATCTAACTGAGAATGAGGTACTGCTGGTGACCTTAGTAGGTATGTTAATACAGATAATCGGTTTTCAATTTTCCTCAAGGTTATTAGAGAATAGGAAGGAAGAAAAGCTAGCACATCTATCCCTTTTACTTAGGGGAGGAAATTACATAATAATAGGACTAATAATGCAGTTCTTTGTAGGAATACCAGTGCTACTGGCAGGATTAACGTCATATCCTTTAGCTGCTGGAATAGCTTATGCTATATTTTACTCTTCATCAACTACCTTGATATTTAAAATTTTAGGAGGAAGACATCAGGGCGCAGGATTAGGTATTTACAGTACCGTTGTGGGGGTAGCACTATTTGCAGGCTCGCTTATCTCCGGTTACATAACACATTTCTTTAGTTATGGCATTGATTTTATGATAGCAGGTATACTATTGATAATATGCTCTAGAATATTTGCCTATCTATCTTCCCAATAAACGTTACAATAGTTTTTGCGTATACTTTCTTTAATCAAATTTCTCTATCACGGTTGAGCTAGTTATTGTAATCCGACATCATAAATCCTAAGTACCTCTACTTCCATTAATTCTTTACTTCATATCCCTTTGCCCACTATTTTTCATACTGTAACACATTAGTATAATATATGATCAACTTTTCATCTGTAAAAATATTTTAGGGTCAAAACTTATAAGCAAAATCCATATAATCTTTCAGCCGTGATAATATCAATAACACCAGAAATAGCCACTGATGAAGTTCCAATTTATGCAGGAGGATTAGGCATATTAGAGGGCGACAAATATCTAGAGGCTTCAAAATATAATGAAAAGTACGTAGTGTTAACATTATTTTATCCTAATGGTCACTCAAGATATTACGTTAATAACGAAATAAGGGAAGAGGTAGTGGATTATTCTTACTTAGAGGAAAATATGACAAATGAAGGAGATATAGAGATACAAACTCGACAAGGAAATGTAAAACTAAAAGTACTGTCTATAACGAGAGGAAATGCAAAAGTGGTCTATTTTAAGACAATTAGTCCAGATTGGGCAGTAAGGGCTACTAGCAGACTATATGTTGATGACAGTAAGTTTGATTACGAGTATAAGTACATCATTCTGGCTAAAGCCTCAGAGGAATATGTAAAGAAGTTAGATAACGTTAAGGCTGTATACGCACAAGAATCGCTTGCCGGCTTAGCATTAATAAGGCTTTATGATAAATACGAAACCCATTTGGTTACTCATACCCCAGGTCCATGGGGTCATCCCTATTTCTCCTCTAGAACATTAAGGGAGGAGTTTGGAATTCATGTGGATGTGGAGGATGTAATGCTTACAAGATTACTTTTGAACTACTCTAATTATTTTCACACAGTGTCGGTAAAACATAATAACCTGACCAAAATTATGTTTCCTGAATCTAATCCTTCCCCTTTTACCAATGGTGTAAGCTTTGATAGATGGATGCATGAAGAAATAAAAAAGATCTATAATACCGGTAAGGGCTCATTTGGAGAGGCGAGAGTTAAAGCCAGAAACGATTTAGTGAGTTTATTGAGAAAATATAAAGAGATAGACCAAGATAAACTACTAGTCGTTTGGGCTAGAAGAATGACCAGATATAAGAGACCTTATTTCGTGAGCAGGTTAATCAGAGAAATGGGTAAGGACTTAAACGTAGTGTTTGTGGTAGCAGGAAAGGCTCATCCTAGGGATGCTGAAGGAATAGGCTATATGAACGAGTTTAATTGGTTAAGTAAGGAGTTAAAGAATGTTATATATATTCATGATTACTCCTTAACCAATGCAAAGTATATATTGTCAGGGGGAGACTTGCTTTTATTCACTCCATTCTCTGGGTGGGAAGCCTGTGGAACTAGTTATATGAAGGCTGGTATAAATGGCGTACCTACATTGTCCTCAAAGGATGGAGGAACTTTGGAGATAATAAAGGATGGTTATAATGGATATTTCTTCGGAGACGATATTAGAGAATTCGTGGATATATATAATTCCCCTAGAGCTAAAGACATCGATAATAGGGATTACGTTGATTTTGTTAATAAATTCCTTTACATAATAAGTAAGGCTGAATCTGATAGAGATTGGTTCAAAAATTTGAGCGAAAATACGTTCTCATCATTTATCAAATACTGTGATATAAAGAGGGTTATGGACAAAGTGATTAATTAATCGGTCATTTAGTTAGGTTATGAGAGAGTTTGATTAGTTTACTGGTCAGTAGTGGAGTAGACATATCTACAATAAATTGCGTGTAAGTGACATTACAAAAAATATTTTTATTTAGCATTTTACTAAATATCAAGTATGATACCTTTACTTAAAAGATTGGGGCTGAATACGTACACAGTAAATAACAAGTCTCACATTCAAGTTAATACTGACATATGTTTAACTTGCAAAGATAAACCATGTGTTGCCTCATGTCCAGCCGGAACATACGAGCCTTCTGAAGATGGTAGGATAATTGTTCATTATGAGAGGTGCTTGGAGTGTGGAGGAGCAATAGTCATTTGTCCATTTGGGGCTATAACATTTAACTTCCCTGAGGGAGGAATTTCGTATAGGTATGGATAAAAGTCTTGTGAAAGAAGTTCTGTAGATGACGGAGTTTTTAATTACTAGCATTACTTTTTCTCACGTAGACATGAAATCTACTACGCTACCCATAACACCGTCTTAACATATATTTCATTTAAAACCTACAAATTCGATTTGTCGGGAGGAGTATTGTAATTTCTTATTTTTCGAGGTAAAAATCTAAGGACATAAAAAACATGATTTATAACGTTCGTAACCTAAGAAAAAGGACATGTTACTTACTAGCTTTCATTAAGTCCATTAATGCTTTGGTCAACGAAATTTCTTTCTCCTTAAGCCTTTGAAGGGCTACCTCCATTAATGGTCTCCTCTCTTCTGTTACTGTAAACATATCTGTTAATACATTACATAGAACCTCTGGGTATGATGCTAAAGTCCTAGGGTCATTTATCACTGAAAACCTGTTGTATGCTAACTCTAGGTGCCTTAATACGAAGCTCTCCTTAAGCATCTGGTAATAAACATCGGTCTTTGTGTAATCATTAATCTCTTTTAGTTTCTTTGCAGCTAGTCCAGCTATCATACCTGAGCCTATAGCTAGATCCATACCTCTTATGGTAAATCCATCATTTATTAGAAAACCAGCTGAATCCCCTACAGCTATTAGGTTGCTATCATAGAGTGGAGGAAGATTTTTGTATCCGAAATATGGAATTGCATGTGCAGAATACTCAAGAATTTCTCCCTCTATACCCAACTTCTCCCTAAATGCTTCAACCAGATCTTTTGCAGGTACTTCAGATTTAGGTAGGGAATCAAAAGTTACAGCCATACCCACTGACAAGGTATCTTTGTTAGTGTAAACAAAACCTCCTCCTTTGACGCCCTTCACGGCAGCAACTATTGTTCTAACTTCACCTTCATCTTCAGGTAGATTTACGTCAGTTTTTATTATCTCTTTTGCTCCTAACATCCACTTATCTGGTGTAAACTTTCTTAAACCTAGATACCTGAACACTACAGACGTAACACCTGATGCGTCAATCACCAAGGGTGCTCTCAGGTTTCCTCTGTTGGTCTCTAGATTAATCCCTCCACTTTCTCTTTGAGCATTTGTGACTAACGTTGAATACGAGATCAACACACCTAGATTTTCTGCCTCACTTGCAAGCCATCTATCAAATTTTGCTCTTAATATAGAGTAACTATTCTTCTTTCCTTTTTCTTCAAAAGAAAAAGACAGTTTCCTGTCATTACTGCAATAAAATTCAAATGTTTCCTTAGTTATAGGTCTCTCAAGAGGGGCTCTCTCTAACGCATCTGGTATAAGTTTCTGTAGAGCATGTATGTACATTCTTCCTCCTGATACATTTTTTGCACCACTGTAGTCTCCCCTCTCTAATACTATTACACTTAACCCTTCTTTGGCTGCTGTTATTGCAGCAGATAGTCCACCTAAGCCTCCACCAACTACAATTACATCAGCATCAAAACTCATTTCTTACCCACTTTTTTCACCATTTCTTGGCAGAATTTTATTACATCCCCAACAACTATGTAGTCAGCGTTTTCGACTATAGGTGCATTCTTGTCTGTATTTACTGCTACTATTATCTTAGTATCCTTTATACCAGCTAAGTGCTGCGGCTGACCTGATATTCCTAGAGCGAAGTATACTTTTGGCTTTACTTTTAGACCAGACAAACCAATTTGTCTATCCTCTGGTAACCAACCTAAATCAGCGGTAATAGGTCTGCTTCCACCTAAAGCTCCTCCTATGGCTCTAGCCAACTCGTCAGCGAACTTTATATTCTCCTTAGAACCTATCCCTCTTCCCACTGAGACTATTATCTGAGCAGAGGATAGATCTACTCCTTCTCCACCTTTTTGCTTAACCTCAATTTTCTTAACCTTACCCTCCTCTAAATTAACGTTCTTTTTCTGTGTTTGCCTCTCTTTTGCTTCGACGTTCTTCTTGGATATGGAGACCACAATTGGGGTATTAAATTCAAGCTCAGCAATCCCCATTCCGCTATAAACTACTCTTTTAGCTTTGTTTCCAGATATGTCAATTACATCAGGTAAAATGGGGTATTTTAGTAAACCAGCTGCATAAGCTCCTATTACTTTATCCCTCTTTGTGCTTCCTGTTATAAGTAGATCTGGCTTGAGTGATGCTAGGTATTTTGCTATGGCTTCCTCATCCATCTTATCTATGAGATGTAATTCATCTGCATACTTTGTATCTGATGTCGAGACTGCTACTATCTTTTCATTTGAAAAATAACTTGATGCTACCTTTATGTATTCAGGATCTTCAGAATAGGCAACTATGTTCATGAAATCACCCCTTCTTGCCTCAAGTATGAAAGTAGTTTATCAACAGCCTCTTCCATCTTAGAGCCATCTATTATTATCTTTTTCCTCTGGATTACATAAGGAGATACTGACGCTAACTTTACCAACGGCTTTACATTTGCATTTACGCTCTTTACAGGCTTTTTAGAGGACTCAAGTATCTGCTTAACTGTAGGTATTCTAGGCGTGTTTATCTCTCCTACCACTGAAATTACAAGTGGTAATTCTGACTCAACTATTTCAGTAGATGAGATTAAGTTTCTTTCAGCTCTGATTTTCTTTCCTTCTATTGTAATGGACTTAACATAACTAATTAAAGGCAGTCCAAGTAAACCAGCTAGATATGCAGGAAATATACCACCGCTGCTATCTGTTGTAGCCTCTGAACCTATCACAAGATCAGGATTGAGTTGTTTTAATTGGTCTGCTATCATACTTGCTGTACTGTAAATATCTTGTTCTTTCATATCTATAGCTATAACCTCGTCTAGACCCATTGCTAAGGCTTCCCTAATTGCCTTTCTATCTGTATTACCTGCTGTTACACCTATTGCCTTTCCACCGTGTTTTTCTTTTATTCTTATAGCCTCTTCAATAGCGCTCTTATCGTATGTGCTTATTTTCGCTGGTACATTTAGATCTAGAGTACTTCCTGTTACTTTTATTAAAGTATCATCTGGGACTATCTTAAAAAGGGCTACTACGTTCACACGTTATATTTATCCTAGGAACTAATATATTTTGTTGATACGATAAGAAATTAGTTAAGTAATATTGTTACAGATATATCTAATACCATCAATAATGCTCTAAATTATAAATATAAAAAAATTTTAACTAAAAGAAGTCTTATCTATATTTCTAATGAAAACTCATGCATATATATTTAAAAAAAGTCACTTTCACCTAGAGATAAGAGTTAAAAATAAATCTTTATTTAATACATAAAAGCAGGAAAATTACAAAATGATGAAAGCCTTGCCATTTATGGTGGGGAGGAAGTCAGAAAATGATGGACATTGAGACAAAACTCATATCAGCTTATATTTCCTGAACTTGAATAAAAACTCTTGAGCTAAAATACATAAGTTAATAACCCTCCGTAAGAGCTATATTAGTAACTAATAGGGTTTCTATAGTCCATAAAAGTAGAAAATTATGAGAGAAATAGCTCTCATGAGACGGGGTAAAATAAATATGGATAAAGCTATATTAGTAACTAATATGGCTATCTGCAAACTTTTCGATCCCTATCCAAAATCCACCCGGGAAGACTTCTTTGACTCTGAGGAAATTCTAAACGAGGTCGAGAAACTCGTTCAAGGAAAATTTTGGCCTCTACTTATAGGTCCAAAGAGGACTGGAAAAACATCAATACTCAAAATAGTGGCTAACGAGCTAAACGGAATATATGTTGATGCTACAAATATTAGATCCATAAAACAATTCGGTGAAGAGCTGATAGAATCTAGCCTATCCTTGAGGCTCTCTTTGGATTTGAAAGTACTGAGGCTAGAGATACAGAAAACTCCCCTAAAGGGAGTGAGGTCACTTCTAAAAAAACTCGATCATAAAATTGTTTTAGTAGATGAGGTTCAAAACGTAGTCTCACCGTGGTTTTTGTCACTACTATCGAATGTCTACAACGAATCCGAAATTAGATTTGTGTTCACGGGTTCAATGATAGGACTCTCAAAGGCACTATCAGGCGAGGGGAAAGGAAAAGTTAGTAGTGTACTCAAGGGTAAACCTATACTATCAATTGAAATCTATCCATTCTCAGAAGAATTAGGTAGAAGGTTTCTTAAAACTGGCTCGGAGAGATGTGGTATAGAACTGAGCGAAGATGAAATTGAAGAGAGCGTAATGACATATAGGGGGATACAGGGGTGGTTAACGTACTACGGTAGCTTTAGAAACCTTGGTTATAGTCATAACAAGGCTAAAGATATGGTTAAAAAGGTAGCCGAAGGAGTAATAAAGGATGAGCTAGGACGACTAAGCGATACCCAAAGGGCAATACTTAGATCCCTATGCTTAGTAGAAGAGGTTTCATGGAAGGAACTCAAGAACTTAACGGAGGGTTTAACGAAGAGAGAGTTTAAGGATTGGGTATTTAATCATGCTCTAAAGCAGTTAGTAAATGCTAGATTAGTTAAGAAGGATGTCAATGGTTACAGGATTATAGACCCTATGTACAAAACGATCTTAAATGAAAAATAGAAAAAGTCAAAGTGGAAATAACACGGAATACAGTATGAATTTATTGAATTTGATTTAACGTTGCCATATAAACAGTCTGACTTCCTCCCCGCCCTGAAGGGGAGACTTTCCTCATTTAGTAAAATAATCACTGACCTAGAGCTTTAATCCTCTAGGAAAATGTAAACAAAGTAAAAACGTGAGTTTATGAACACTTAATAGAAACAGCCCTTAACTAAATTTCTCTAATCTTTAATTAGATTATTACAAATACTATGGATAATTTAGAGGACTTAGTTTTAGGTGGGATCAGTAGTTTAGGAATGGGTAATAACTAATTCATAAGAGTGAAAACCATATATTTTACCAAAAGGCTAAGTCTAATGCTATAGCTCCAACTGCTTTTACCACATCTCTCACGGAAATTACCCCTATTGTCCTGCCCTCGTTATTAATAACCACAAGGTGTCTAATTCCCCTAGATGTCATTAGTGCAACTGCCTCACTTACATCTGAGCCCCCATTAATTGACACAGGATCTCTGCTCATTATTTCGCTTATTGGAGTGTCTATAGGAATATCTTGAGCGATAGCATAAACTATATCCCTTTCAGTAACGATCCCTACTGGTCGAAAATCATTATCTACAATAACTAAGGAACCAACCCCTTCCCTCCTCATTACCTTTGTGGCATCCTTTATACTAGTCTTGAGGTCAACGGTGACTGGCTTTCTCGAAACTAATTGGGACACGAGCACAACTAATATAACTATTGTAAGTATTTATTAATTGCCCAATAGATCAACCGTGCTTAAGTTATCGGGATACGAATAAATTTAGACTAGATCAAAGTATTTAAAATTGGGAGGACGTATTGACTCGCCTAGAAATATACATCAACGTTTATGAATTTCGAAACTCCATAGCCAAGTTTAAAGTTCAAAGGGTATTACAAGGATGGATGGAGTTGGAAGGAGGTTATCTTGCTAAGGAGTTTGGGAGATATGCTGTTGTAGTAGAGAGCACTTTTCCTAAGGATAGGCTTAAAGAGTTAGAAGAACTCGACATGGGGAGTTTTCATGAGGTATTATGGAAGCCTGGAAATTTTCGGAATGTATTACCACTTCAAATAGCTGAGAGTTACGTGGAGACCTCTTATGAATTATGCCTTCAGCCATTTCCAGGAATAGATCTAATAAATAACGTAGTAAGAGATAATTTTGAGTTAAGAATTAAGGACTGTTGTGTCTCCATCAAAGTAAATGAAGCCAACATAAAAAGTGGGTTAAAGTTAATCCTTAATGCATTGAGACTTTACTATAAAATTATTGAGGCACAGGAAGAAGCTGCACTTAGCATTGCTCAAAAATCCCTCTAGTTATATGTCTTATACTTCAGTTAATCTGCCATTCTTACATTGTTGATATCAAAATTCAAGGCTAAAACTTGTTCGTACTGACTTCCTCTCCGCCCTAAATGGCGAGGCTTTCATTCTCTTGTAACTACCGATATATAGAGTTTCACTGCAAAGACTCTTTCATAATATAATTAACATCTATAATAATTCTATTTCTCAAAAAATATTTAAAGCCAATTTATGTACTGAGGTTAATGAATGTAAGTACAAACTATCTGATAATTTTCTCGTTGATGATATTAGAGGGTATAGGATTTCCCATACCTAGTGAGGTGATAATGCCATATATAGGATACTACTCTAGAACAGGAAACATGGATCTATTTCTTGGTATAATAGTGGGAACTCTAGGAAGTCTAGTAGGATCAATAATAGACTACTATATTGCGTTTAAATTAGGGCTACCTTTTCTTAAAAGATATGGTAAGCTATTCCGGTTGACCAGTAAAAGACTAGATAGATTAAATGGTTGGTTTAAAAAATATGGCAATTATGCGGTCTTTGGTTTTAGGTTTGTACCTGAAATTAGAGCCTTAATATCTTTCCCAGCCGGTCTAGCAGCCATGAACATTTTTAACTTTTTGATTCTAACTTTCTTAGGACATTTAATATGGGATTCAACTTTAGCAATTCTAGGGTATATATATTATTATCAAATTGGATTTCTGATAACAAAACTAGAGCAAGCTGCGTATTATTTAGTGGGCGCTGGTATCATAATCATAATGGCTATACTTATAATTGCCCTATTAAGATCAAGAAAATAATTTTTCTTAACTAATTTCTAAACACTTTTATTTCTCTTATAGAGCCTGTAGAAGAATATGATTAAGGCTATTTGTCCGAAATCGACTGTAAGCTCATTTATGTTGCTGTAGTGTATGTAAAAGAACAATGGTAATGGGATGATTTCAGGTCTCCATATCTCATATATGACATAAAAATTCACGTAGTTAAGGATTGAGAAGGAAAGCGCAGAGGAATCTATAATCAAGTTCGAGGTTAAACTCTTGGAGCCCCACAGGATAATAGAGGAAAAAATGAAAATAATTAGGAGTATGAAGGCTGAAAAGCTTAAGCTTACAGGTAATGCTAGATCATAACTGGGTGTTGCCACTTGTTCATTTATTGGTGTAAAGCCACCCAATACTAATCCTATTATTATTAGAATGGATGAAAATATGAGAACGTATGAGTAGTAACTAACTATTTGATTATTCACAGATGCGAATATACTTTTAGTTTTAATAAAATTTTTCCGATTTCCTTAATAAACGATATAAACTCCTGATAAGCTAAGATAACTCCTTTATGATCATTACCGAAAATAGCAAAAGTCTCATTGGCAATACAGTGTTTTGGAGTAATTAAACCATAATTCCCACAGAACCTAGAATAAATAGGAGATAAACCCTCATCTAACTTTGTATCCCTTATTTTTGTGTCCACGTGAATTTCACAGGAACAGCAGTACCAAAGCTCGTTTGAAGCCTCACCTGATACCAAATAAATTAGTTTTAGTAATTTCAAATCGCCAGGCAGATTTGGTAAAGGAATAACAATATCTTTATATCTAAGCTTGTTCCCATCATACCTTAAGTCCTCGAATTTTAAACAATATACTTCCTTCAGTTTTATGGGCTTGTTATTCTCTACACTAATTACTTCTGATCCTAATTTAACTCCTATTCTTTCTCCATCAGTACAAATCTCTATTACCATTGTTTATTTGTACAGGAAGGGGATTATGAAGATTGCAATAATCAAGTCTAATAATACTATAAAAGTAATCACTATGTAAAGCTTATTCCTCTCTGCGATGAATCCAGCTAGTCCTAAAATAACTCTAATGACCGGAGTTGCTATCAATACTATTAGACCAAATAAAATATAGTCTACACCATCGAAACGATTTAAACCTTGCAAAACCTGTATTGGACTCACTCTTGATGTGTTAAATATTGAATGCCTTGATGCTAAACGTTGAAGAGCTGTGGGATCCTGGGCTAATAATATGAATCCAAGAATTATCAATGCAATGCTTATTATTACACCAATTCTAAGTGTGTAGCTCATTACACTATCAAAGTCCATGGAAGACACCTCGTATTATCATCTCCACTCCCAGGATAATGAGAAGAGCAATAAAGATAAACCTAATTCTACTGTTCCTAATTCTAACTAACACCTTAGTTCCTGCTAAAGCGCCTATCAAGACGCCTATTGCAGTTATGCCTGCAAGGACTGGCTCTATGTAACCGAAAACCCAATATAGAGAACTACTTGTGGCTGCAGTTACCCCTATCATAAAGTTACTGGTTGTTGTACTAACTTTTAGTGGAAGATTCATTGCCCAATCCATTCCTATAACTTTCAATGCCCCAGACCCTATACCGAGAAGACCAGATATTAACCCTGCTACAAACATGACGATTTCTCCTAACCACCACCTTATTCCGTGATATTCAACCTCTGTCTTTAACGCTTGATCATAGTAGCTACCATATAATTTAAACAACTTAGTTGTCCAATCAGGTTTAACGTTTTTAGGAAGCTCATCTTTAGCTTTAGTTAACTGAACGTAAACCGAACTCAATATTACTATTCCGAAGATAATGAACAAGATATCCTCCAAATGCATTTTGTAAATTATATTAGCTATTAATGATCCCACTATGGCACCAAGAGTTGTTGCAATTTCAAGGGACATACCTATTCTCACGTTCGTTATCTTATCCTTTATGTAAGCACTCGCTGAACCACTTGAAGTTGCTATTGTTGAAATCAGACTTGCTCCTGTAGCATATGGTAAGGGAATTCCTAGAAATAACGTGTAAATTGGTACTAATACAGTTGCACCACCAAGCCCAGTGAGAGAACCAACAAAACCTGCAATAGTACTTGATAACAATAAAGTCAGGAGATATAATATCAGATTAATCATGGGACCAACATTAACTTTATCCTTTAAAAACTAAACTATGGGTTTACCATTAATATTTTGTGCAACCGAATTATCGAATTCACCAAGTTTAATTTTAGTCATCAATTTATGAGATTTTCTTCTAGATAAAATTTTATTATTATTACCACAGTATGGGCTATAAATACATTTGGGACAACCGTCTTCGCAATCACACTTTCCTGTAATATCTATAGATATGTCATAAGCTTCCTCCAACCTATCATACAACAACTTACTCACTCCACTTCCTCCAACAATAGAGTCATATATCATTACATGTCCAGTGGGGTAGCTTATGCCAGCTAGATCTGTCATGGATGCCCCTGCAACTACCCTCGCTGAAGAAATCAAAACGTGTTCTGTGGCATGATAAGCCTCAATTAAATCAAATTCATTAAACTCTTCCAATATTGGGTGTTTAATTAGAATTCCCTTTGTAATATAAGTAAATGTTATGGGCTCTTTATAGAAAAACTCCTGTTTAGGCTTATTTTTACTTCCTGATATTTCATATGTGGCAAAACCATCTACACTGATCATTATTTCAGATATTCCGTACTTTACAGGAAGACCAAATACTTTTCTTTCCTCAATCTCTTCGAAGGTCAGAAGGTGTGTGGAGTAAACGGGTTTAGTGTAATAACTTAAATCGTCTCTCACTCTCCTCAGTGTAGCTCTTAGAGAGTCTAATTTTAGGTCTTCAACAACGTAATTCTTTTTAGATATAAAGTAAATTGCCTGAGGATAAATATCATAAAGTGCAACAGGCAACTCCCTCTCTCCTAATTTATTTCCATCCTTGTCATAAAGACCCACCATAGGACCTGTAGACCTTAAGTAAGTTGATCTTACGTAGGAGTATAGAGGAGGCAAAGCTGAAACAATGTTGTCGCCAATTTTTACCTTTCCATCCTTTTCCAACTCCTCATAGGCTTTGACCCATGCTTTAGGAATTGCTCTTCCTAATCTTAAACTTCCCTTTTCAGCTAAATAAGCTGCAGCGTGAATCTTTATAACTTCCTTATTATTCACATCAAATGCCAACGGTAAGACTTTCCTATTGAAAAATTCAGTAGGCTTTCTGAGGTAATAGGCATCTATAGGGTCTTCCCCTAACAAGGTGAAGATATAACCAATCTTACTTTTCCTCCCTGCTCTACCAGCCCTCTGCAGATACCTTGTGTAGTTTGGAGGATTTTCAGCCATTATTACCACATCTAAGTCGCCTATATCTATCCCTAGTTCAAGGGTAGGAGTAGCTATGACTCCTTTAATCTTCCCTGATTTAATTGATTCTTCAACTTTTAGCCTATCTTCCTTATTTATCCCAGCTCGGTGAACATGAATTTCATCTTCACCAAACCTACTCGTTATCTTGGCAATTAGCTCAGCCATTTGTTGAGAGTCCACGAACGTGAGAACCTTGTAACCTTCCTTCACAAGAAATGCGGTAAGGTATGCAGAGAGAGTCCACCTACTAGCTGATCCAATGTTTAATAAAGCATGTATTGCGACACCTTTTCTTCTAGGTAAGCCATAAATTATCTCTCCTTTGACTCCAAATAACTCCTCAAACAAGTATGGAGATGCGTCTATTGTTGCACTCGAGCCTATAACATGGTAATCAGTTAACTTCCTTAACCTATCACTAATCATCCTTAAATGTGAGCCTAAAACACCATCGTATGAGTGAACTTCATCAAATACGAAATGATCCGCTGTTCTAATCAGCCTTCTAAACCTATAGCTGAGAGGTAGACCTATGTGAATCATATCAGGGTTTGTAATCAGAATGTGTGGAGGATTTTCATATAATCGCTTCCTCTCTCTTTCAGGCGTATCTCCATCAAAAACTCCCATCTCTACTTCTAGCGATGATGCTAATCTCCTCACTCTCTCCAACTGATCACGAGCTAATGCCTTCGTGGGATAGACTAAAACACTCCTCTCCCCTTTTAATGCAAGATCCAATAAAGGAATTAAGAACGCTTCAGTTTTTCCTGTTCCTGTTCCAGAAACTATCATGACATTTTTTCCCTTAATTATTTTGTTATAAGCCTCCTCTTGAAACTTATAGAGTCTGTGTATCCCCACTTGCTTCAGCATTTGTTTCAAATGTCCATCTAATGGTAAGTCCTCTATCTTAGACCCTAAATCTGGTTCAAGAGTAGTCTCCGTAAATATGTGGGCAATCTTGACGTTAAAATACGATAACCTCTCTGATACCTTATCAATTAATTCAGTGGACAATTTTATTACTCCTCCTTTCCTATTTTCCTAACCATGTGTAGTGTAACCGGAGTATTAATTCTAAATCCTCGCAATTACAAGGAAATCGAGAAGAAATTAGCCAAAATCTTAATCAGGGCTGAAGATAGAGGAAGGGATAGTTTTGGAATAGTTGTAATTCAAAGTGACGGGTCTACTAAATCCTCAAAGCATGTGGGGAAGCCATCTCTTCAAGAGGAAAAATTATACGGGATACTTGATGAGAACAGTAAAGTGGTTATAGCCAACAATAGGGCCGAACCAACGACTGAATACGTGAGACGTAAAACTGAAAATGACATACAACCCTTTGAGGGAGAGAGATTTGTTGTCACCCATAACGGTATAATAGCCAATGACATGGAATTAGAGAAGAAGTATAAAGTGTCTAAATTATCGAGAATAGACAGTTCAGTACTCCCCCCTGTACTGGACAGGTCATGGAATGGTAACTTGGACTCATTAACGGAAATTCTGAATAACATTAGAGGGAGTTTCGCGCTAGTTATAGGAGATAAAAAGAATCCAGACAGGATATTTATAGCCCAAAACTTTAAGCCTGTTTATATGATGTATGATAGAGATCTAGGGGCTGTGTTCTTTACATCTTTAGATGATTACTTTGAGGCAACTGAGCTTGACAATATAACAAAGTTAGATCCCTATTCTGTTGTCATGGTTAATGACAAACTTGAGATCAGGAAAGTTCCATTGTTAAAAGAGAAAAGTAAGAAGAGAATTTTAGTAGTTGCAAGTGGTGGTCTAGATTCCACTGTAGCTACAACTTACCTAGTCAGGCAAGGTCATGAGGTCACACTTCTTCACTTCAACTATCATCACAGGGCAGAGGAAAAAGAGAAGGAAGCTGTGAGAAAAATCTCTGAGTACCTAAATGTTCCTTTTGTAGAAATAGATACAGACTTATTCAAAATTGTGGGTCATTCAACCCTAATAAAAGGTAGTAGTGGAGAGATAGTAAAGGATAGGAAGGGAGAAGAAGGTGCCGAGTTTGCCCATGAATGGGTTCCAGCTAGAAACTTGATATTCTTCTCAGTGGCTTTGGCAATAGCTGAAGCTTATGGTTTTGACGCAATCGCGTCAGGTATAAACTTAGAGGAGGCTGGTGCATATCCTGATAACGAGATGGAATTTGTAAGGATGTTCTCTAGGCTAGTTCCCTACGCTGTTGGTCCCAATAAGAAAGTCGAAGTGTTAATGCCTGTTGGGAATCTAGTGAAACATGAAATAGTTAAACTAGGTGTCCAGATTGATGCCCCATTACATTTAACTTGGAGTTGTTATGAGGGAGGTAATAAGCACTGTGGTAAATGTGGTCCATGCTATATGAGAAAAGTGGCGTTTGAGGTAAATGGATTGAAAGATCCAGTTGAATATGAAGCTTAGGAAAAGATTAAAATAGTTTTAGATTAAATAGTGAAATTGAATGGTAGAGGGACCCTTACATCCGGATGCAAGAGTAGCAGACCTATTAGGATTACTTTCAGTTCTATACAACACCTTTGATGGAAAAGCTGACGTTTACGTTCTAGAGAAGGAACTGGAGGTCGATATTGATGAACTAATGCCTATTCTTTACGCAGCAAACTCAATGGGTTTTATTAATCTAATTGAAGGGGACACTATAATAACAGATAAGGGAATAGAGTTTATCAAAGGAAATATTAAGAGAAGAAAAGAGTTATTAAGGGAATCCTTAGATAGGATTGAACCTTTCAAAACAGCTAAGGTTTTGAAGAGATTTAAGACTGAGGATTTGTTGAAGTCACTTGAAGAAAAGGGAATTACATTATACAGTAGTCCCTCAGGGCTAAGAGATCTGGAGATAATATTAACTGAATGGGGTATATACTCTAATTTCCTGAAGAAGGATGGAGAGGAATACGCTATCCCCTAAGCTAATTATGATTTGTCGTATTACTGTATTACTAATTTTGATGGGGCGTAATTCAAGAATAGTTTAAAAATGTAAAGTTTAACCATGAATATAATGGAGGAGCCAATTGTTCATAATACGCATGAAGCTGATATCTTCAGAACTAAAGTTTTCGGAATACAAGACGGGCTCATAGGCGTAGGCGCCTTAATATCTGGCGCATCAGGTTACTCTCATGACCCTTTAATAGTCTTAGTAACAGGTTTGCTCGCAACTATAGCCCAGGCTTTCTCCATGGGCGTAGGGGAATATATATCCACTAGAGTCAGATCTCAAATAATAGAGAATGAAATAAAGAAGGAGAAGTTCGAAATAGAAAACTATCCTGAAAAAGAAAAAGAAGAACTTAAATCATTTTATATGCAGAAGGGGTTAACAGAGAGTGAAGCTGAAAAAATTGCTAGCAAGATAATGACCAATAAGTACGTTGTACTACAAGAGATGTTAATCCATGAGCTAAAGATGACACCGGAGGAATTTGAGAGTCCAGTAAAGTTAGGATTTCTAATGTCCTTTTACTTAATAGTCGGTGGTATTATACCACTAATACCATTTATTTTAGGGATGTTCTTTTCAATACATTTCCTATATTTAGTTGTGTCCTCAATGGCTGTTATACTTATCACATTGGCTATTTTCGGTGTCTTATCTACTAGATATACTGGTCTCAGTAAGAGTAGGGGTGCTTTTGAGCAGATTGGCACAGGGTTAATTGCACTAGTAGGCAGTTATTTCGCCGGTATGATAATATCTTACTTTATCCCCCTTCCCCAGCACTTAGTAATTTAGCTAACCCCCTAGGTATTTTAGCAGGTCTATTATCTCTTTGGAATAGTTCCCTTCTTTTTGCCTCAAGTAACTGAGGTGGTTCCCTCAGATACTCGGAAGCCGAAATTACTTTACAACCTACGCTGTTTGCAACCTCTTTCACAGGTTTTAACACACCTTCGTAATTTGGATCCCTGAGCATATGATGATCAATTATAGCGTACTGCAAACCATTTCTAACCACTTCTTCCATGTTTTTTATCTCTGTGTCAAGTTCATCCTGTGACAGTGCTCTTCCTAGTAGGTAACTTAATGGTCCGTCTATTATAAGGAAATTTGGTCTCACTGACTTAATGAAGTCTATATGTGAATTCTTCGGTGCTCCTTCTATATCGGATGTGAATAGTACAGTTGAGTCCTTATCATTTATAGCTACTTGTATCACATACCCTAGTCTCTCATCGGCACCATGAGGAACGGCTTTTGAAAATTGAATAGTAGTTGAGCCATACTTTACAACTTTACCATCTGCACTTTCTATTGTTTTAGGCTTTCCTGATATAGTTTTAATGAAGCGTGGAGCTCTCCTGAACTTTTGGCTTGGGTTTATGAAGTTTTGTGGATCCTTAATGTACACAGTCTTGTTTTGGTATATGTCTAGTGGGATGACATATCCTGGATCATGGTGATCGTAATGATAGTGGGTTATTATTATGATGTCCGCACTTTTTGCCTCCTCATATATTTTCTTTGCAAGTTCCGTGAGCCTGTCGACCTCGATCTGGTGAGGGGGTAAGCCAAACCTCCTTGGAGCTAAGGATACCGCAGGGTCTATCAGTATTCTCGCATCCTTTGTCTCCACCAGTGTTGCCTGCGACCTTACTCCAAGGCTCTCAAACGCTAAAGGTTTAAATTCCATTTGTTATTTTATCTCCTTAGAACCTTAAAGATATTATGTCTAATAGCCCTTCCTTAAGGGCTTTCTCTCCTTCTTTGACACTTATATATGCCAGTCTTAGACCGTAGTTTGTTCTTCTCTCTGCTATTTTACCCATGCCGTAAAGTGCTAGTCCGGTTACTGTTGTGGCATGAAATGGATCGTCTAGTACTAGTGCCACGAACTTGCCTAGTCTTTTCAGGCTCTCCCCCCTCTTCTCGTAGTCACCCAGTAGCTCTCTCACAATACATATATTGGGCATTTTCTCTTTTACGCTAAAGGGCAGTGTATTAAGGTAACTCCTAATCCCAGTATTATAGTCTAATACCACGAAAGAGTTTTAATATATAGATTGGAAAAGGATTATCAATGCTTAATGAAATCGTAGTATTCTTTAGCATACTAGTTTCATCATGGAACATTTATAACAGTGCTCTATCATTCTATGGGCTTACTTGGAGGATGAACCAAAAAATAGAATACAGCGATAAAACTTTCTCTATTCTAGTGCCAGCAAAAAATGAGGAGAAGGTTTTAGGCAGACTCCTTGATCGGTTAATAAACCAAGAATATGATAAATCTAAATATGAGATTATAGTTGTTGAGGACGGATCAACAGATAGGACTTTTCAAATTTGTAAAAACTACGAAGAGAATTACGATAATGTGAGATGTGTCAAGCTGGATAAATCTAATGTTACTAATGGAAAGAGCAGGGCGTTGAACTATGCCATGAAACTTGCAAAATTTGATATAATAGGAGTATTTGACGCAGACACATTTCCTAGGTTAGATGTTTTAAGCTATGTGTCAGGATCCTTTAATTCAGATAACGTTGTGGCTGTTCAAGGAAAGTTAATTCCAATAAATGTTAGGGAAAGTATAATAACGAGATTTGCCAGCCTTGAAGAGCTTTTTAATGAGTACTCTATCGGTGGAAGAGCCAGATTTGGATTGTTTGTTCCCTTAGAGGGTACTTGCACATTCGTTAAAAAATCCATTATAGAGGAGATGGGGGGATGGAATGAATATAGCTTAACCGAAGATTTGGATTTGAGTGTAAAACTGACTAGTGCTGGTTACAAAATAATGTATAACCCTAATGTGGTTGCATGGAGAGAAGTCGCCAGTAGTTTGAGATGGTTAATAAGGCAGAGGTTGAGGTGGTACAGGGGACACTTTGAAATTTCATTATCCATGCCCAAGAAGATTGATCCCAGGATATTTGACGGAATACTCCTTATAGGAACTCCTATATTTATGTTGATGAACCTCGTAAATTACTCCCTAGTCCTAATATATCAAACACCGCTTTTCGTCGTGACCATGGTAATTGTTTCTACAGCAACTCTTTTGTCTTTCATAACAGCACTTGGAATATCGAGAAAACACTTAATTGAATATCAATACTCTATACTATCCCTCATTTACATGAATTTCGTAATGTTATTAAATGTCACAGCAGTATTCTTGGAAATAGTGAGAGTTCCAAGAGTTTGGATAAAGACGGAGAGAAGTGGGAAGATATCAGTACCTGAGGTGTAGCTTATGCTAGTTGAGGCTCTTATAAATTCCAGGATAAAGGACTATATGTCCCACCAAAGAGAAGAAGGAGTATTATACGTTACAGACATACTGAGATGCCCCATGAAACTTAGATTTGAGACCATGTATAAAGAGATTGCACTATCTGAAGCATTCACTCCAGCTACTATGCTCGGAGACCTTGTTCATTTAGGACTACAGGAATTCATAAAGAGTGTATACCCCAACTCTCAAATCGAAGTTGAAGGAGAGAAGACTATTCCAGTAGACGGAAAGGAGATAAAGATTAAGGGTAGAGCAGACGCCATAATACAGATAAACGATGAAAAAGTCATAGTGGAAATAAAGAGCGCTAGGGCAGACAGAAGTCTACCACATGAACATCACAAATATCAACTGCAAATTTACCTTTGGCTTTTTGGGTTAAAAAGAGGACTTTTGGTATATGTAACACCAGATAGGGTCACCGAATACTCGATAAACGAACCCGCTGAGGAGGTCACTATAATAAGATTAGCAGAAGAGACGTTGAAGGCTAAGATAGCTCCACGTTATTCCTGGGAATGTGAATATTGTGTCTTTAAGACGTTGTGTCCCTACAAGAAAATAAAGTGACTAGAATTATTTTTATTCATGCCCTTCACTCTAATTATTTGTGAGGAAAAGACCTGTAGTTATGACAATAGCAGGCAGTGATTCAGGTGGAGGTGCAGGATTACAAGCTGATCTAAAAACTTTCACAGCATTAGGCGTATTCGGGACAGTAGTAGTCACAGGCTTAACGGCACAAAACACTAAAGGTGTATTCAAAGTCCTTGAAGTTCCTCCAGATTTTGTGGAGTCTCAAATAGATGTGATTATGACTGACCTAAAGCCTGAGTACGCAAAAACAGGAATGCTAGCTAACTCCCGTATAGTTGAGGTAGTGAGAAAAAAGGTAAGGGAATACAACATAAGGCTAGTACTTGACCCGGTAATGGTAGCTAAATCAGGCGACCTACTGGTAACAGAGGATACTGTGTCAGCTTTAAAAGAGTTGATAAGGGAATCCGTAATACTCACTCCGAATAAGTTCGAAGCCGAGAAAATAGTAGGAAGGAAAATTGAGAACTTACTAGACCTTAAAGATACTGCTCGTGAGATCTATACTAAGTATGGCGTTGATGTTGTTGTAAAAGGAGGGGGAAGCTTAGGAGGAATGGATTATGCCATTGTTCAGGGAGAAGAGATTGAATTACAGAGTAAAAAGATGGAAACTAAGAACACTCATGGAAGTGGGGATGTGTTCTCTGCCTCTCTCACCGCGTATTTAGCTAAGGGTCACAAAATTAAGGAAGCAATAAAGATGGCTAAGGAGTTTGTGTCAAAATCAATAGAGTACTCATTAGATTTAGGGGAGGGTAATGGTCCAGTTGATCCTTTTTCTAATGTGGAAAGGATAATCGAAAGAGAAACTGCAAGGGAGGATGCAGAGAATTTGTTGTGGCAACTAGAAAGAAATCCTAAATTAATAAGGACTGTATTGGAGGAGGAAGACAAGAGTAATGTTGCTGTTCTAACCAGTTATCAAGACGTTGCGACATTAGCCGGAGGTATAATACCTTACCTAGATAAGATTAAGGTTGATGGACCTGTACTAATAAACCTCAATAATAAGGTTACACAAATTGCCAATGAGCATAAAAGGAGAATAGTTCTATCAGTTTCCTTAAACAGTAATCTTCTTAACGCTGTTCAGGAGGGTATAATAAAAATTACAAAGAGCGGTCTTGATGGAGACCTAATACTACATGAAGGTAGGGCTTATCTCACGGCTAACACTGTAGAAGAGATGATAGAGAAACTTAAAAGGGTGTCAAAATGATCGTTGTTGTTGGAAGTTATAATGTGGATTTTCTAATTAAGGTTAGAGATTTCCCATCAGAGGGAGAAACAGTTTTCAGTGATGGTGTCTACATAGATCACGGAGGGAAGGGCTCAAATCAAGCTGTATCTGCGTCAAGATTAGGTGGAAGCGTTAGGTTAATCTCTGCAGTGGGTAATGACGAGTTCGGAAAAAGGGCTATAAAATTTTGGGAGGACGAAAGGTTAGATATTGCGTATGTGAAAATTAAAAACGCGTTAACAGGCTCTGCTTACATAGTCTTTGATAGGAAAGGGAGGAACTTCATAGTTGTGAATAGAGGAGCAAATGCTCTCCTCAATGAAGAGGACTTAGATGGATGTTTAAATGGAGATATTTTACTTACACAATTGGAAGTGAACGAGAACATTGTTAAGAAAGCATTGAAGGAGTTCCCCGGTGTTAAAATATTAAATCCAGCCCCTGCTGTTCTTAATGACAAGTCCCTGCTCGAATACGTTGATATTTTGACGCCAAATGAAATTGAGTTTAAGGAATTGACAGGCACTCAAGATTTCAACTACGGAATAGACTTACTCTTAAAGAAAGTTAAGAGGGCAGTAATAGTAACGTTAGGTGAAAAGGGAGCTTACATAGGCACAAGGGAGAGGAGAATTTTAATCCCTACACTTACAGTAGACGCTATTGACACTACAGGAGCTGGTGATGTTTTTAATGCATCCCTGGCGGTTTACCTTGAGAAGGGCTATAGTTTAGAGAGGGCGGTGAGAATCTCTAACATAATCTCAGCGTATTCAACTACAAGGATAGGTGCCTTAGGACCCAGGTTGAGCGAGGTGAGTGAATTAATTGAAAAAGAGTGAAAAACCCAGGAATAAGGTCGGAATAAAAAGGTTAAATAGCAAACATAAAAGCCCATGTCCTTACTGTATAATGTATTTAGAGAGTGAGGAGAAGTGAAAATAACCTTTGTGGGAACTGGAGCAGGATCAACAAAAGGGAGTAAAAGAGTGAAGTCCTCCATATATGTTAAAGGGAGCGAAGCGTCAATACTACTGGATTTAGGTTCTGGAGCTAGTTTCAAATTAGATGACCTGGACCTAGTAGATTTCTCAACTATATTTGTAACACACTTACATATTGATCATATAAACGGGATCCCTGATCATTTAATATACAGAAGAATCTTCGGTCTTCCTGATGTGGAAATTAAATCTCCCCCTGGACTATATGAAATATTGAGCTCTTATCAGAGGTGGAATGGCATAAACATAAGGCTGGTTGAGGAAAGTAAGCCTAATGGAAAGGTAGGGGACTTAAACGTATATTCTGTAGAGGCTTGCCATGCAATATACGCTGTTTCGTATGTGATAACTGATAGTAAAAGAAAAATTGTTTACACAGGAGACACGTCCCAACCCTGTGAGCCAGTTATGGAGGAAATCAAGGATGCTGATTTGGTCATTCATGAAGCAAGTTGTCTAGAGGAGTGCTCTAAGTATGGGCATACATCTGTTAAGCAACTACTATCAATGTTTTCAAGTCCTAACAAGTTGGTTATGACACATATACCTTCGCAAATAGAAGATCAAGTTAAATTAATAGCCAAGAATTATATAGTAGCATATGATGGGTTAGTATTAAATGTGTAGATTATTAGGGTTTTCAGTAAAAGGTGAGGTTGACCATAAGGCTTTGAAAGCCTTAATTGACGCTGCAAGAAATGATTTGTTCTCCAGATACCTGAATCACCCTCATGGTTGGGGAATTTCAGCAATAATATATAGGGATAATAAACCTAGAGTACTCTACTTCAAGTCTCCAATTCCTATATATGATGATCCCACGTTTTATGACATTGCAAGCCTATTAAAAGGAGACAGAGTAATAGGCATGATTCATGTCAGGAGAGCTGGAAAGGGTTTTCTTCTAGGAGTAAGGCATAATCACCCATATCACGTGAGGACAAAGAATCTGGATATTTACTTCGCCCATAATGGATCTATAAGTAGAAAAGCATTTGAAGACCCAAACTACCCTTCAACAGATAGTTACCTTTTCCTGCAAGAAATAATAAAGAACATCGATAGAAACAACCTTGATGTGAAGAGAGCCTATGAGGAGACAATAATCAAGCTGTCTGAGTTTTCAGTCACTTTGAACTCAATACTCTTATCTTTAAGTAATGAGGATGTATCTCTCTTGGTCGGTCATTATTACAATAAGAATAAGATGAGGGATGTTGAAGATTACTACAAGATGTATAGATATGAAAACTTTGTTTTCTCTTCCACTGTTATGTATTACTATGGAGTTAAAGGTGAGGAATTAAGACAGGGTAGTGTAATCGAAATTTAAATGTATGTCTAATCATAATTAATCTTATGGAAGAGCTGATAGAAGCTAAAATTTTGAATTACGGAAAATTAAAAGAGATTCATAAACAGATTTTGTTTATCAGGGAGTACTCGAAGATAGTGAAGGGAGGTCCACCTCCCTCAAATATACCCCGTGAATTGTATTATCAAGCCACCTCCTCAAGTAACAAAATAAGATACGGTCCATTGAGAATAATAGGAAATACAAGTCCCTATAGAATACCTGAAGTCGATGCTCTAGTGAGTTCAACAAGAAGATCACCTCCTCTCTATGCTATAGCTGAATTTTCAGACGACGTGAGAGTTTTTCTTGCTTATGAAAAGCCTAAATCAATAGTTGGTATTGATATCGGGGTTAGGCACTTAATCACAGTGGTGTCGATTAGAGAAGATAACCTCTGGAAGGTAAGATATTGGGGAAACGATGTCATAACTGAAGAGATGATAAAGGTAATCGGTGATCCGCAAGGAGTTTCTGAAATAAGGACGATAAAGGGTAAGATTGGTAATATCATAAGAGATGTTGTGTCATTTATCCAAGACCTTAACCCTAAAGTAGTTGCAATAGAGGATTTAGAGTATTTTGAAAGTAAAATAGGCAGTGCACTGAGAACTGTGGAGAAAGAACTAGAGAGTCACCTATATAGGAAGGGAGTTAAGTTCAGAAAACTTCCCCCATATTACACAAGCAAAATTTGCTCTAACTGTGGATTCAGGAGAGGTGAAGTGATGGGACCGCTATTTGTCTGTCCATCATGTGGTTACAAGGCTGACAGAGACTTTAACGCTGCGTATAACCTGGCACTACAATGTAAATATACTTGTTAGTATCTAGAACCTTATTAAGACAATCTTATGATTAGCAGGTAACGCAACATTATAAACTCTCACTCCTCTAACCAAGCCTTGAGTGACTTTAGAGTGATGTGCATGACCATGTACAGCCAAATGGGGTAAACAACCGGTTTTCTCAAGTATTCTATAACCCAGGTAGGGAAATATACTCTTTTTCTCTCCCTGGACAGTCCTAAATGTACATGCGTAATGTGTTAGGAGTAACTTCACGTCTCCTCTAGCCTTACACAGTAAATCCTCTATCTTTTTAGCCTTCTCCCTATAATAGTTCTCATCAATACCGTTAAGTTTTTGCCACTTTGTAGGTTCTTCTAAAACGCCGTCACTACCAATTACGCTGACTAAGATATCTCCCACCTTGAACTCCACAATATCCTCTTCTAACCATTTTATATCAGGATAAGTTTCCTTATACGAATCCCTGTTCTCCCTAAAGTCCTCATTTCCAAATACTGCTATTGTTCTAAACCTCTTTAGAACATCGTATACCGGTTTAAAATGTATGTACTCTCCTTCATTTGCTAAATCACCTGCTAAAAGGAATACGTCAATGGAGAGATTCCTTATCAAATTAAATGAAGCAAAGAACTGTGTTAGATATCTAGGTGAATGGATGTCTGATGTTGCTGCTATTAGCATCAAAATATAAATCGTATTACTACTAGAAAAGCTATTTGTGGGTCTCGAAGGAATAGCAGATTTACCGCTTCACACAGGTAAAGTTCCCTATTGGTTAGCAAGTATTATGAGGAGGTTGTCAAAGGCTATTGTGGACGTGATGATAGTTGAGTGGGGTCCAGATAAAGTAGTTGAGAGATTGTCAAACCCTCTATGGTTTCAAGGATTTAATAACATCATAGGCATGGATTGGGACTCCTCTGGTTCAACCACAGTTACGTTAGGAATACTCAAAGAAGTTATAAAACCAGAGGAAGAAGGAATAGCGATATTAGGCGGTAAAGGCAAAAATGCCTTAAAAGTCCCTGATGAATTAAACAGCCTTAGAGGAAAATTTTCTGTAAACCTTGAAAAGATTGAAAGAGCCAGTAGATTAGTGGCTAAAGTCGATAGTACACTAATTCAGGATGGACATACCCTATATCACCACTCAGTTTTAGTTAGTGAAAGCGGAAAATGGGGTATTATACAACAGGGAATGAATCTGGAGACCAGATTTGCCAGGAGGTACCATTGGATTTCTACTGAAAACTTCCTGCTTGAACCGCACAAAGGCATAATGGGTGTAAAACAGGAAATTGCCATAAATGCCGTAGATAAGAATGCGGAGAATACGAGAAAGTTGATTGTTGACCTCCTTAGAGAGCCTCCTGAGAAGTTAATTAATGACGTAATAAAGGCTGAAAATATGATAAAAGGACAGACCACACTAGATAATCCCTCTGCGTTCAAGGTTGATGTAAAGAAGAGGAGAATTTACATGAAGCCAATAGAGATATCCAAAATTAGGCAAATACTACATAAGGTATACGAAGTAAACCCGTCTAATTTAGAGGAGGCACTCTTACATGGTTTAGGTCCATCTAGTACTAAGGCATTATATCTTGTGGCAGATTTAGTATACAATGAACCACCCTCCTATAACGACCCTGTTAACATGCCTTATGATCCCTTCAAATATGCTTATGCAATTGGAGGAAAGGACGGTATTCCATTTCCAGTTAACAGGAAGGTTGCCTATGAGGTAATCTACACCCTAGAGGATATACTACAAAGGATCAAGACCGAAGAGAAAGACAGGGATTTTGCACTTAGGAAATTGAGAAGTTTAGCGGAAGGGTTAAAGGAGTAGTCTTAAGAGGAAAATCCTTTTAAGTTCAGAAGAGAAGAGATTCTATCTTGATATTATGGTACTAAAAATTAGAATCAACAGAGAGCAAGAGGTATTTGACAAGCTAATTAAAATAGGAGAAGATTTGAAAACTACAGCTGAAGCTTTGAGACAGTTAATAAACGCCCTATTGGTCAAGGACGACGACATGAAAAACAGTAGTCTAATTAAAATCAAATCTTTGAATGAAAAGATAAGCATGACTAGGGAGGAGTTACTCTCAGTGATATACAGTGAAGCGTTTCTGCCGGACTTTAAGGAGGCTATAGTTATGCTTACACAAGATCTATACAGGGCAAGTGCTTCAGCGAAGGACGCAGGTAGGGCGTTGACAGCCAGGAGAGTTGATGAAAAGTGTCTGACAACTCTGAAGGAAAGTCTTCTCTCATATATTTCTATAATTCTTGAGGCATCTGATAAAGTAGTTTTAATGTTGTCCCTATTACCAAAGGACATAGCCTCAGCCCTTAAAGTTGGAAAAGAGGTGCAGATGTTGGAGAGGAGTGGAGATGAAATTAAAGACATGATCATAACGAGGCTATACGATATGGAGGATTCACTCCATCTAATAAGTCTCTTACAGACAAGAGATGCCATATTTTTCCTTGACGATATATTGGATAGCATGGAGAGTGCAGTACTAAGTATAGAAATATTATACGCTACATTAAAATCCTAAAATACTTCTGATTATACCATACAAGGCTAAAGATACTATAATAGAAAATGTTGGAGATAGTAACCAACCGCGACCTATTTGTTTTAACTGCTTCTCTATATCAGAGGTAAGACTCCTAAAACTTAAACCTATTATTCCTCCCATAACTGTTTGCGTAATAGATATGGGCACACTAAACACCGTAAAAACTTCAGATACTAATGCGCTTCCTATAAGTGCTGAGGACGCACTTGCATAACCTAGCTTGGTCACCCTAAAACCTACTGTGATCACTGCCCTCCATGAACTCAGGTAAATCCCTATGGCAGCTGCTAGTGCATAACATGGTACTATTATGTATTCTGGTAATGCAAAGAGCCCAGTTGAGATTATAATACCTACAGCATTAGCCCCTGTCACAAATGACGTCAATGCAGAGGCTATCAATATGATTACCCTATAATACTTCACCTGTTCGATTATCCCTTTTGTACTCTTCAAAAAGGTATGGACTAATCTGTATAATAAAAGAGCAAAAATTATTGCTATTAATGGTGAAATCATCCAGGACACTAAAGTCACAAGGAAAGCGCTCCAAAGGAAAACTATCCTAGTGACTAGTGAGATGACTGCTAAAGAAGGATATATCATTTGGCTTAGAGCAGTAGGAACCCCCATTCTATTTAGATAGAAGAAGGATAGTATTGATGAAAAGAGTATACATACTATGATAACTTTTGCTAATAGCTCATCCGACGTATTAACTATTCCATGTACACTCTTAAACATGGTTAGACTTCCAATCGATGCCCCTGAAAATATAGAGATTGCACTAATCAGATACGAATATTTTCGCTTCATTACATTTGTCGAAACTAAAATCCCCAAAGATATTGCAGAGTTATTACCACCTACTATAAAAGACAGTGTAATACCAAAAATAAATATAAGTATAGATAGTATAAGGTTTAAATCTATCATGTTTTATCTTCTAACTCACTGATGTATTCAAGTATAGCATCTCTTATAAGATCACTTCTATTTGTATAACCAAGAAGTCTTACCATTTTATCGACTTCCTGCAAAAAGTCATCATCAAGTTTAAAGGAAATGGTTTTAACACCGCTCATTTCAAGTTCAAAGGTATTATCGTCGAGTTTCTTGACGCCATTCATAAGTGATCACAATATCATATTATGTCATAAGAGATAAGTATAACTAGTAAAGAAGTAAAGGAAAAGTTTATTAATGGTAGTATTAAGAAAACGTAAGTAAAAACTTCATATAAGGGGGAAAATGCTTATAAATCCTACAAAATAATGGGTAACGTTTAGGATATGGAAGAAATAACCGTAGAAGATTTGCCTGTCGATAATAAGGTCAAGGACATAATAAAGAGCAGGGGTATTAAGAAGCTTAACCCTCCCCAGACCGAAGCTGTGAAAAAAGGTTTGATAGAGGACAAGAGGCTTCTCATAACTACTCCTACTGCCTCAGGTAAGACTCTTATGGCAGAATTGGGGATGATATCCCATTTACTGAATAAGGGCGGTAAAGCGATCTATGTAACTCCTCTGAGAGCTCTAACCAGCGAGAAGTACTCCACTTTTAAAGATTGGGAAAAACTTGGCTTTAAGGTAGGTGTAACCAGTGGAGACTATGATACTGATGATCCTTGGTTACGTAACTTTGACATAATCGTTACAACATACGAGAAACTAGATTCGTTGTGGAGGCACAGCGCTGAGTGGTTGAAGGACATTGATTACTTCGTGTTGGACGAATTCCATTATATGAATGATGGAGATCGTGGTCCTGTGGTTGAAGGTGTAGCCGTGAGGGCTAAGAGACAGGGAACTATCCTAGCTTTAAGTGCTACCATTGGAAATGCGAAAGATGTGGCAAAATGGTTAAACGCTGATATAGTTGCAACCAATTGGAGACCTGTACCATTGAAGGAAGGGGTTATGTATTCAGAAGGGAAAAAAGGGCACATAATTCTTTACTCTGATGGGACAACGAACAAGTTAAAGGGAGACGACCCTATAATGGCCTACACATTAGACATATTGTCCAAAGGAGGTCAGGTAATAATTTTTAGGTCGTCAAGAAAATACGCTGAGACCACAGCAATGAAGATCTCACAGTATATGAATTTTGTTAAATTAGATGATAAAAAACTGTTAGAAGCAGCCGAGAGGATAAAGGAAGTAGAAGATGCTGGAAGCAACGAGAAAGAAGTACTGTATAATTTGATTGTAAGAGGAGTAGCTTTTCATCACGCTGGTCTGTCAAAGGGCTTAAGGGATATAATAGAAGCCTCGTTTAGGGAAAGAATTATTAAAGTTATAACAGCCACTCCCACACTAGCCGCTGGAGTAAATCTTCCTGCGAGAGCAGTAGTAATAGGTGATATTTACAGATTCAACAGGAAGATAGTTGGTTTTACGGAAATGATATCGACTATGGAGTACAGACAAATGAGCGGAAGAGCGGGCAGACCTGGTTATGATGATCACGGAGAGGCTATTATTCTGGTAAGGTCTAAAGTAGAGGTCGATAAGGTAATAGATAAGTACCTCCATTCAGACATAGAGCCCATAGAGTCAAAACTGGGTGCTGAGGGACCGTTCTTCTCTTTCGTGTTAAGTTTAATAGCATCAGAAGGTGAAATTACTGAAGACAGACTCAAGGATTATGTGGAAGATACAATGTTGTCTAAGCAACTTGTCAGGAAATACTACAACAACGCCATTGACTGGTTAAGTAAAAACGAGTTCATAATGAGTGATGACGATAGACTCCAGTTAACAAAATTCGGCAGGAGAGTGTCAGACCTTTACCTAAATCCCTTTACTGCAGTTACAATTAAGAATTACCTGGAGAGAGCTGAGAGTCCATGTGATATAGCCTATTTTCACTTGATAGCTTACACACCTGATGGACCCTTAGTAAGTGTAGGTAGAAATGAAGAAGACGCCCTACTTGACAATTTAGACTGTGAGCTAATAATAGATGAACCTGATGATGAACTTGAGTTTTCAAATTACATTTCAGCACTCAAAGTGGCATTTATTCTTAAGGACTGGATTGAGGAGGTAGATGAAGATACAATACTTGGTAAATATGGCATAGGATCAGGAGATTTAAGGGCAATAGTTGACACAATGGAGTGGTTGACATATGGTGCTTTTCACGTATCTTCAATCCTTGATTTAAATCAACATGCCTCAGTTCTAGAGAAGTTACATAAGAGGATAGCCGACGGGGTTAAGGAGGAGTTGTTAGAGTTGGTCAGAGTTCCAGGTATAGGTAGAGCTAGAGCTCGATTATTATTCAACCAGGGAATAAAGAAACCTGAGGACATAGTTATGAAACCTGAGAGAGTAAAGAGTTTACTCGGACAAAATCTAGGTGAGAAAATTGTCAAAGAGGCTGCAAGAATTATTGCTTGATTACTTAAACGGTAAAGTGATATTTAAGGACGACTGTGATGTACTCCAAAAGTTCTCATTAATACTTCTAGCCTTAGGTAAGAAAAGTTGTATAGAAGCAGAAAAAGGAGAAAATAATTGCATTCTTACAGTGGAATGTTCCCATGCTTCTTAGGATACCTATACTCTCTCTTGCTCTTTAACATTTCCAAAGAAAAGTAAATTATCCTCCTTGTATCTTTAGGCTCTATCACATCATCAATTAGACCCTTTTCTGCTGCCCAATATGGGTTTGCAAATAATCTCCTGTATTCCTCTATCTTTTGTTTTATATAATCCTCAGGATTGCTCATCTTCTGCAAATCTCTTTTGTACAATATTCTAACTGCCCCTTCTGGTCCTGTAACAGCTATTTCTGCATTAGGCCAGGCATAAACTAAGTCAGCACCTAGACTCTTTATGCTCATAGCTATATGAGCTCCGCCATAGGACTTTCTCAGTATTACAGTAATCTTTGGGACAGTAGCTTCAGCGAAGGCATACAACATTTTAGCCCCATGTCTTATAATCCCTTTATACTCCTGCTCAGTGCCTGGAACGTAACCAGGAGTGTCAACTAAGCTTATCAGAGGTATGTTGAAGGCATCACAGAACCTTATAAACCTAGCTGCTTTATCTGCAGCATCAACGTCGATTGCACCGCCAAACTCCTCCGGATTGTTGGCTACTATACCAACCACATTCCCACCTATTCTTGCAAATCCAATGATGATATTGTTTGCCCAATACTTATGGACTTCTAGGAACTCACCGTTATCGACCGTCCTGTATATTAACTCCCTCATACTATACGGCTTTACGGGGTCTGATGGAATTATATCACCGGCTCCTGACACATCTCTATCTGCAGAATCGCCTGTATCTATATATGGTGGTTCCTCCATGTTGTTAGAGGGGAGGTATGATAACAGTTTCTTAGTTATGTTTATTGCGTCTTGTTCATTTTCAGCCATGAAGTGCACTACACCGGATTTAGTTGAGTGTACTACTGCTCCTCCTAGATCTTGATAACTGACTTCTTCACCTAGAGCTACCTTAGTTATTTCTGGTCCTGTTACAAACATGTAGTAAGCATCTCCTTTAATCATTATAATGAAATCTGTTAATGCGGGAGAATAAACTGCACCTCCTGCAGCAGGTCCAGCCATAATAGTTATCTGTGGTATAACACCTGATGCCATAACATTCATCTTAAACACTGCACCATAGCCTTCCAGTGCAACTGCTCCTTCCTGTATTCTAGCTCCACCTGAGTCATTTATTCCTACAACAGGTGCCCCTGTCTTAAGGGCTAACTCATAAACTCTAGCAATCTTGTTAGCATGTACCTCGCCCAATGTACCTCCTAATGATATGAAGTCTTGTGCATAGGCGAAAACAGTTCTTCCCTCAACTTTTCCCCATCCCGTTACTACACCGTCACCATAGACCTTGTTCTTGTCTAGACCGAATTCCGTAGCCTTTGTTGTTGCAAATCCCATAAATTCCTGGAATGTATTATCATCAAACAGTAATGATAATCTCTCCCTAGCGGTCAATTTTCCCTTATCGTGCTGTGCTTTAATTCTCTCTTCTCCTCCCCCCTTACATACCAATTCCTTCTTCTTTTTCAATTCTTCCAATATTTTATCATATGTGGATGTAATTTGACCTCACCCCATAACTACTCAATAATTAAAAGAAGGTCTCCCTTCTTAACACCCTGTCCGGGTTTTACCAAAATTTTCTTCACAACTCCTCCCTTAGATGCTGATATTACTGTTTCACTCTTCATTGCCTCAATTGATAATAAGGGCTGACCCTTATTCACTGCGTCGCCCTCCTTTACCCTTATCTGGACGATTCTACCCTGTAAAGGTGAAACAATCTCTCCCTCCTTGCCCTTAAGTATTTCCTCAAATGACACTTTTTCGCTTAAAGACTCTTCAATAACCCTATCAACTTTAAATAACGTTTCATTATCAATAACTAAATGACCATTAATTATGGAGATAGTGTGGACTTCGCCATTGACTTTAATTAAGTGTTCTCCCTCTCTCCATCCAGCTCCCAGGTATTCAACCTCAAATTCTGCTCCCTCTGCTTTCATTAAATCCTTATTATCCCTCTTCTCTGTGACGAAAGTGTAAGAATCTCCCTGATCTGTAACTACTTTTATGATCTTCATTACCACAACACCCTATATGAAGATTGTGACATTATTCCATAAGTCTTCCATTTGTTTTTATTATTTGAAACTGTCTCCTTTTTGCCGTTACCACTCTTTTTAACATACCCTTTACTGTACATGACTGATGCTATAACAGCTTTAGTCATCTCTTTTCTCTTCAGGTATTCTAAAAACTCTTTTGTTTTCTGACTTATGTATGCCGTAGTAAATTTGGCATTTACAAAATCTTCTTCCCTCGTTATCCATTTATATAATTCTATTGTCGTTTTTACGCCACCAATTTTGAAATCGTTCAGAGCCCTTTGCCCTGACTGTAGTGCTGAGATCCTATCTTCACCGTAAACTATCAACTTAGCTATTAATGAATCGTAGAAAGGTGGAACATAACTGTCTAAGGTGATTCCACTATCTACTCTAACTCCAGGTCCTGAGGGCTCCTCATAATAGGTAATAATTCCCGAACTTCCAGAAAATTCATTCATTGGATCCTCTGAGTTAATTCTATATTCTATTGCGTGTCCTCTTACCCTCTTATTCAATTCCTCTTGTGTGAAGGGTAAATGTTCATCGGCAGCTAATCTTATCTGTAGTTTCACTAGATCTATTCTGAATATGGTCTCTGTTATTGGATGTTCCACTTGTAACCTCTTGTTTAGCTCAAGGAAGTAAAACTCTCTGCTTACATCGGAGAACACTGTCTCAAATGTACCTAAGGTGTGATATCTTATTAATTGCCCAAATTTTGTTATGGGTTCGAACATTCTTTCTCTTTCTTCCATCTTAACTACAGGTGAGGGAGCTTCTTCAATCAGTTTTTGATTTCTCCTCTGTATCGTGCACTCTCTTTCCCAGGCAACCACGTAATTACCATATTTATCTCCTATAAGTTGAAACTCTATGTGTCTGGGATTTACTGCGGCTTTCTCTATATATAAATCAGCTTTTCCAAATGCTTGGTATGCCAATCTCTTATTTCTTTCCCAAACATCAACTAGCTGCTCTTGAGAATCTACCTTAGTTATACCTGTACCTCCTCCTCCATAGGCTGCTTTCACCATTATAGGGTATCCTATCCTTTCTGCAATCTTAATAGCCTCATCTAAATTCTCCACTGGTCCATCAGAACCAGGTGATATGGGAACTCCAGAAGCCTTTGCAAGTCTCTTTCCGTCGAGTTTACTTTTAATGGAGTTCATTGCATGGGGAGAAGGTCCTATGAACACCATCCCTGCTTTTTCCACTGCTTCTGCGAAATCTGCCCTTTCAGACAGGAAACCGTAACCCGGATGAACTGCATCAGCATGTGCTTTCTCAGCTACGCTAATAATTGACTCTATATTCAAGTAGCTTTGGATTGCCGGAGACGGCCCTATATAGTAGGCTTCATCAGCGTACTTAACATGAAGAGAGTTCTTGTCAGCCTCTGAATACACTGCCACTGCTTTCATTCCCATTTCCTTTACCGCTTTCATTACCCTTATTGCTATTTCTCCCCTATTTGCGACCAAGACTTTTCCAAATGGGGGCATAAAATCAACTAAGTTATATAAGCATAAACAGATATAAAAAATTTATACATCCAATTTTTCTCATTACAGATCAAATTATAATCAGCGCTCGCGCTTTTTGTCATCATTCTCAGATCCCGGATTCCACATCATTCACAATAAGGAGTACTTAGAAAGAAATAAGTTTATGCTAAATAAACTCCTTCCTCTGCAATATATTTTCTCCTAGCTAAATCCATAAGTTTCCTCGTGAACAAAATAGAGTAGGCAACAACTATTATAGCAAAAATCAACGAAAACCATGATGCTAACCCAATTGCGCCTTGATTTGTAAATAAGACAATATCCTTCATCAAACCCGTCCTAACGTATAAATTATGATCCTGCGTGATATTTGGCCAATACTCTGCTATGGCTAAGCCTCCCCAAGTGCTATTTACTGTGGAAGTTATGCCTGTAATGAGGTAAGGCATTGTGGAAGGTAAGACTATTTGCCTAAGCTTCTGCCAAAATGACAATTCGTAATTTTTCATTATCTCCCAAAACTGAACAGGCATACTGGTAACTCCTATGTAGTAGCTGAAAAATGAATAATAGAAAGTAGATAAGAATCCAAGGAGTAGAACATAAAACTCGTTGGTAAACGCTCCAAACAAATGGCTTATAAAAGAAATGGAAAATGCATAAAGAAACGGAAAATAAACAGGGGCTGGAACTGCAGCGACAATCTGAATTAGTGGTAGTATTACTCTCTCTATTCTCTTGTGCACAGCTATAAAGTATCCTAGGAATATAGCGATGAGTAATGAAATTAAAGTAACTACTGTGACCCTTATGTAATCAACAGCTATTGAGAGTAAAGCAAAAGGAGTGTTAGATACCAAATACGACCAGGTAGCTAACGGTACTGATATTATAACAGAGATGGAGCCATATAGAATGAAAGACAGAATTAAGACTGATATTAAGATACCTACGTATTTCCATAAATTACTCGCTTTACTTCTTTCCCTTTCCTCCTCTACTCTTACTTGTCTCACACTTCTTCTAGCAACAGGTATGGTGAAAGCTTTTCCTAACTTGACTATTGTGGAGAGTCCACTACTTATCCTGGAGGAATAGCGAATGCTAAGCCTCCCTCTTTTTCTAACTTTAATCTCAGTATCTAGCCCGAATCTTGAAATGATATACTCCGCTAACTCTCTCAATACAAGAGTAAATATTATAACCCATATGATCAAAATGATTATTCCGATGAGAGCGTCATTGTATAGCCCATTATTCACAAAGTAATTTATAAGAGAACCAATTCCGAAAACCTGATACTGCGAATTCCCTACGCTAAATACTTCACTCACAGTTATGTAAAATAGAGCGTTGACGAAACTTGGAAATAAGTTTGAAGCAATGCGTGGCATGCTGTAGGGTATATATAGCTTTGAGAATTTGTCCATAAGTGAAAATCTATAGTTTTCAGAGACCTCTAACATATCCTGGGGAATAGTCTTATATGCTTGGTAAATACCCATCCAGATATTCCATACTACTGCGGTGAATACAAGAAACAAAACCGCTAACTGAATACCTAAATTTCCTCCAATAGTGAACACGAAGAATATAAGAACTATAGGTAAGAAGCTGAATACGGGCACCGATTCAAAAATCTCAATGAGACTCACGTATACATTCTCTACGATACGACTCTTTATAGCAAGATAACCTAAAAACCAACCAGTGATGATGGATAGGGCAATTGTTATCCATACTCTAGCTAGAGTAAATAAAGTAGCAATGACGATTTCTAAGAGTGCGCTCATATTAGTTCACCCTTGGAGTCACTAATTTTCTTTGCTTTGGGACTAAGAAGTTTGTAAAGTACATCAACGTACTCGGTAAACTTCGTGTCTTTGGGATCTCTTGGTCTTTCTAATTCGATTTTTACCTCACCTATTACTGTAGCGGGAAAACCGTTGAGTATATACACCCTATCTGCAAGTTCAACTACCTCATTCAAATTATGTGAAACTAAAACTACGGATTTTAAAGGAACCTCCTCACTGAATAATAATTGATATATCTCTTGTCTCAGTCCTTCTGCGGTTAACTCGTCTAAGTGAGAGAAAGGCTCATCCATAAGAAGGACAAGAGGATCGGCTACTAGTGCTCTAGCAATAGCTACTCTCTGCCTCATTCCTCCGCTTAATTGCTTAGGATAAAAGTTTTCGAACCCTGATAGACCAACTAACTCTAACATTCTTTTAGCTATCTTATTTTCCTCCTCTTTGGGTAACTTCCTATATTTTAACCCTAACTTGACGTTATCGAGAGCTGTCATCCAAGGAAAAGTAACTATGGATTGATGAATCAATGATATCTTTGGTGTTGGTCTAGAGATCTTGTTACCCTCTAACCTTACCTCTCCTTCTGTTGGAATTGTAAATCCGCCTAATATTCTCAGAAGGGTAGATTTCCCTATCCCTGAAGGTCCTACAATACTAACTAGTTCATTCTCATGAGTCTCAAGATTCACATTCTTAAATACGAAATTTGCGTCTACATAAGCATAACCTAGATTAATGCCCTCTAGGATTCTTCCAACTTACCACCGCCCAATCCGTCTCTTAACTTGAAGTATTTAAAAGCTTTTCTTCAAAATTTAATAGTATCTAAAGAAATTCTCGTTATGTAATTTAAACCTTAGACACAAGATAATTTCTTGCCCACAAGGTAACTTAATCAGTGTTTAGCTTAAGATCAACGATAAATTAATAGTGAAAAAAGTTTATAAATAACGAAACGAGATATATAATGATAAATATGTTTGGCAACTGGGATCAGTTGTTAGTTGTACTTATTGTAGCTGCCATATTGTTCTTTGGAGCAACTAAACTTCCTGAACTATTCAGATCACTTGGGAAATCTATCGGCGAGTTCAAGAAAGGTAAGATGGAGGCTGAGATGGAGCTAATGCAAATGCAACAAGCTCAACAGGCTCAGCAACCCGTTGATAAAGAGGCAGAACTTCAAAAGAAGATTCAGGATTTACAGAGAGAGTTAGAGGAGTTAAAGAAACAAAAACAGCAGAGTGGACAGAGCTAACAGCAGAGCTGATAATGGTGAAAGTTATTGGTTTCTTCAATAGATGGTTTTTTGATCATAATTGTGTTAGGCATAATTCTATTAGCAGGTGACAAAAACTCTATATCCACCATAAAAAATGTGGTAAAGACATACAATGAATTAAGGAGAAAGCAGACTGAGATTGTAAATGAACTAAAACGTGAATTCAATGAAATTGCTCAAAGTAATGAGGAGGTAGTTAGACCTCTTTCTGAAGTTTCGAGAACCATGTATTATGAGACAAATAATAATACACCAGTAAATTACAGTGTTAAGAACTATAAGATAGATCTACTCGAGCAGAGGATCAAAGAGCTTGAGAAAGAGTTAAATGAGCTTAAGAAGAATAGAGGAGTAGACAATGAGTTATCAGAAGGCAAGGGAAGATAAGGAGCAACCGTTAATAGAGCATATAAGGGAGTTATTACGCAGAACAAGGAGAGTTATAGTCTCATTTCTTGTCTTCCTTACAATTTACACCACTTTTGGAATTACAACTATTAAAATTGGAACTTACTCTATACCCATACTTTATCCTACATTATATGACAGCATATCAGTCCAATTCACTAGAGAGGTCTTAATGAGACCAATTCCAAAAGACTTAATTCTGATAACCCTATCTCCATTTGAAGCTTTACTGACCACAATAACTGTTTCGGTCTACTTATCAATCTTCTCTTCATTACCTATTTTATTAAGGGAATTTTGGGCATTCGTGTCTCCAGGGTTGTATGAGCATGAAAAGAGGACTTTTAGGAGGTTAGTAATTCCAGGAATGCTATTATTTGTAGCTGGCTCAGTATTCGCATACTTTATGCTTTTACCCTTCATGTTAATATTCATATATAGGCTGGACGTCTCACTGGGAGTTGAACCTACACTAGGATTTAATTCGTATATAAGTACTATAATACTCCTAATGGCTGGTACAGGAATTGCATTTGAAATGCCTCTTATAATGTATATGCTCACTCTCGTGGGATTGATAAAGTCATCAACATGGTTTAAGAATTGGAGGTGGGGTGTACTATTATCTTTTATTATTGCGTATATTATATCTCCTGGTACTACAGGCGGTATAATTGAAACTATCATAGGAATTATTCTCTCCATGCTTTACTTCGGAGGAGCTTATGCGTCAAAGATAGCAGAAAAGAGTAGGGAGAAGAAAAAGAATCTTTTAATGACTAAATAGTTTTAAGTTAGAACTACTCTTTAAAGTAATATTTATTTTCTACTATAGTTTCTAATAAACCTAATGCCACAAACTCTTACGGAAAAAATATTAAGTAGAGCTTCAGGTAAAAATGTCTCTCCAGGAGATGTAACAGAAATAAAAGTAGATCTGGTTGCATTTCATGATTTAACTGGATATCACGTCATAGAAGTAATGGAAGATGTGGGAACTCTCAAAGTGTTTGATAGAGAGAAGTTAGTTATAGCTTTCGACCACCTAGCACCACCCCCAGATGTAAGGAGTGCAGAAATTCAAGGGCAAATTAGAAACTTCGTAAAGAAAACCTCAGTGCCTAACTTCTATGATATAAACTCAGGAATATTACACCAGATAATGATCGAGAGGTATGCTAATCCTGGTCAAGTTATAGTAGCAGCAGATAGTCACACCAGCACATCAGGTGCTGTTGGGGCATTTGCGCAAGGTTTAGGAGCAAGTGACGTAGCAGCAGCGGTTATAACTGGAAAGACATGGGTAATGGTTCCACAGCCATTTAAGATAACACTGGAAGGAAAACCAGCGAGATGGATAAACGGTAAGGATATAGCCCTTAAGATCTTAGGAGACTTTAAGGCTGATTACTTTAACGGAATGTCTCTTGAGATTTTCGTGAAAGAGCCCTCAGCCGTACCAATGGACTTCAGAGCTACAGTCTCTAATATGGGTATTGAAATGAATGCGGATGCATTGATGTTTGTTCCAGATCAAGAAACATTCAACTACATAAAGACAGCTAGAGGATATGAGCCACAGATGGTGACTCCTGATTCAGATGCAAAATATGTTGATGAATATAATATTGATCTATCTAAATTAGACCCTCTGGTTGCTGCTCCTCATAGCGTAGATAACGTAAAGACTGTGAATGAGATAGAAGGTATACCAGTAGATCAAGTTTTCATAGGATCTTGCACCAATGGAAGAATAAGCGATCTTGAGATGGCAGCCAAGATACTGAAAGGAAAGAAAGTTAAAACAAGAACAATTGTGATTCCAGCCTCTTATCAGCTGTTCAAGAAAGCATTAGAGCTAGGTTATGTGCAGACGTTAGCTGATGCTGGGGCTATAATAACTTATGGGACGTGCGGTCCATGTTTAGGAGGACATTTTGGTATAGCAGGTCCAGGAGAGACAATAATCTCGACAAGTTCGAGAAACTTCAAAGGAAGAATGGGAAGCCCCGACGCAAAAGTCTATCTATCAGGACCCGCAGTGGCTGCGGCTACTGCATTAGAAGGTAAAATAACTGACCCGAGGAGATTATAATGATAATAGAAGCTAAAGTTCTAAAATTTGGAGACAAAATAGATACAGACATTATTATTCCCGCCAAGTACCTAAAGTACACTGATCCACAGTATTTAGCCCAGCATGCAATGGAACCATTAGATCCAGAATTCTATAAGAAAGCATCCTCAGGAGTGATAATTGTAGCAGGGAAGGTATTCGGAATGGGATCCTCCAGAGAACAGGCTGCAATGGCTCTTAAGGCTGCGGGAGTAAAGGCAATAATAGCAGAATCATTTGCCAGAATTTTCTTCAGAAACGCTATTAATAACGGATTGCCTGTAATAACACTTCAGAACGCTACGAAGGAGATTAACCAGGGTGACCTAGTGAGAGTAAATGTTGAGACAGGGGAAATCGTAGTTAACGGAAGTAAAGTATTAAAGGGTAAGGGCATTTCAGGAATGCCATTAGAGATATTGAAAACTGGTGGACTTATAACATACCTGAAGAAAGCCTCTTAACACTTTTGGTAGAATAAGTGTAATTAATCGAAAGTTTCACTTTTTACATTTTTAAAAAATAAGATCTTTCTAAAAGTAAAGCTTATCTATAAGGTTAAACCATACTAAAAGCATGAAGTTGGTTATTTTCGCTCTACTGTCCCTCCTATTTACGTTCATAGATGTAAGGATTGGAATAGAAGCTATGAGAGTCATCTATGGACAGATAGTATATGAATTGGCTACTTCTATACCTTTTCTCCTTTTGTATTCAGTTATAGTGTATATAGTAGAATTTTTGCTTATCTCATCAATTGGTCAGATAACACTGAGAATTATTAAGAGGCTTAAGAAAAGCTCAAATTAAGTTAATTCATGATTAAGGTAAAACTATGGCTGATGCCTCATCTGTAACTACTTATCTCCATTGCGTCATAAAAATTGAAGGGTTAGTAAAATAGAAAATTAATTTTCAGATTTTTAATCTCTTCTCCTTAAAGTTTCACGTTCTTGATCGCTAATACCATGTTATCTGATGGTCTCTTTCCGTATGCGTCTTCAAATACTAAATCCTCTAATGGCAACCTTTTGAGCCATCCCTTTTCCTCTAGTTCAGGTCTGTCTGGAAAATGAGTTACATAACCTAACGTAAGGTAAGCTACTAAGTCCACTGAATCGGGAATATTCAAAATTCTCTTTACGTCTTCCTTGTGGAAGAAACTTACCCAACCTACTCCTATACCTTCTGCGGTAGATGCTAACCATAGGTTCTCGATCGCCAAAACGGTACTATATTGACATAAGTACGGCATAGTACTTCTACCCAATACATTAGGACCAAACCTTTGTGGGTCACATGTTACTGCTATGTTAATTGGCGTATCTAGTATTGCCTCTATTTTTATCCTATCAAAAATCTCTTTTCTCTCTTCACTTAATTGTTGTCTAAAATTTTCCCTCTCCTTCTGGACGAGCTCTTTTATTTTCTTCCTTTTTTCTATATCTCTGATAATTATGAAGTTCCAGGGCTGAGAAAAACCTACAGATGGTGCTAAGTGTGCAGCCATTAAAATTTTTGCTAAGACTTCATCAGGTATGGGGTCTTTCCTGTAGTAACTCCTTACGTCTCTTCTCTTCTTTATAGCCTCATATATGTCCATATGGATAGATTATCCATCTAGTATAAAAGCTTGGGCAGACCTCACACCACTCCCCACATTGATATCTTCTCCAAGTTTTCTCAAGGTTCTTTCAACAGCTGAGATAGTGACTACAGCGTCGTTAGGAGTAACCCATCCCATATGACCTATTCTCAAATATCTGCCCTGCAGAGCAGGATGAACTCCTGGAGCTAATTCCACTCCCTCATTAACTATCTCTTTTAAGACCTCCTCAGCCCTGACCTTATTTAGTATTACTCCTGTTACGGTATTACTGTAGGATTCGGGTCTTTTAGCTACAAGTCGCAATCCCATACTCTCTATACCTGCCCTTATTACTTTAGCGACCTTTTGATGCCTTTTTATCCTATTATCTAATCCCTCCTCCTGTATTAACTTGAAGGCTTGCGCTAGCATGAACATAGTGTGTACTGGTGGTGTTGCGAAGTATGATCCTTTTCCGTCTTCCATACTCCTCATGACAGGAAGCCAGTTCCTTAAATCTAAGTAATAACCAGCAACACTATCCCCCTTAATTAACTCCATAGCCTTTTCAGAGGCAACTAAAATTCCTAAACCTGGGGGAGCACCTATTGCCTTTTGGCTAGCTGTTAAGTAAATGTCAACTCTCCAATCTTTAGCCCTTACCTCCTCCGCGCCTACACTTGAGACTCCATCGACAACTATTAGGTCCACGTAGTCCCTTATTCTCTTTACCGTCTCCTCTATAGGTTGCCTGACACCTGTACTTGTCTCAACGTGAGTAAGTGTAACCAGATTGTATCTCTCTTTTCTTACCTTTTCTTCTAACTTCTCCAATGAGACGTAATCCCCAACCTCGCTACCTAGATAATCAACTTTCAGAGGGTATCTCCTGAAAATATTTACCCATCTGTCACCAAAGACACCATTAGAGGCAACTAAGACTTTACTGTCTCTTGGTAGGAAAGAGGTCACGCTTTCCATTGCAGAGGTTCCACCACCTGGTATAATGAATGGCTGATAATTGTCATCCACTCTGAATAAATTTCTAGTTTCCTTAAGGCAAAACTGAAATGCCTGTACAAACTCCTCTGATGAGAAGCCTACATTGTGTTTTAATCCCGCATATAATACTTCATCGTATATATCGACTGGTCCTACGTGCATTAGGAGGCGTTTTCTTCTAATCATAAAATTTAGTATTAGTGAAGGTTTATAAGTGATAGATAAAGTGAATTTTATACTTCATTAGATTTTTTTATGCATTCCTCTATAAGTTTCGCATCATTCACAGGTACAGGTCTCCTGAGATTACCTGGAACATTCCTAAGAAATTTCGAAAATTGAAATTTGTCTTCTATAAAGGAAAGTTCATAAAGTATATCTCTAACTGGGCATTTACCTGCTAACAGTGGTTCGATGTTGATTCTATAGGTGTGAATAACTTTATTTTGTAACTTTTCATCAGGAAAAAGCGGTGTAGTGTCGGTATACCAATCAGATGATACCCTATATATTCCAACAAACATTCCTCCTAATCTTTTAGCATAATACTTGTTGACATAAAATATGAGTAAGTCTCCCTTCTTGATATATCTCGTCGCCCTCTCTTTATTGTGCCCAAATACATTCAGCGAAGACACTGCCTCCCAGAAGTCCTCTTGCACCGGTATTATCCAGTAAGTCACAATTTATTTAAGGTCATATCAGTTTAAAAATTTGCCTTAAAAAATTCTATATGTGATTATAGGCTACAAATAGTCCTCAATCCTAACTTTATTTTCAGCATTTCCACTGGTAATGTAGTTGTACACATTCTTACAAGCTTCAATTATAGCATTTGTCTTAACCACATCATTTCCGTAAGCTCCTCCAGTATGAGGAGTTCCGGTGAAGTTGTCCAGTTCCCACAACTTACTGTTAAAGTCCTCTACCCCATTTTTCCTCCAAAATACGTCGGTACCAAACCTAACATCCTTCCTCTCCTTTAATAATCTGTAGATATCTTCCTCCACTACTGTCTCCCCCCTACCTACATTCACAATGATTGTATTTTCTTTCACCCTAGAGAGCATATCGTAGTCGAGAATACCATTTGTTAATTTACTTAAAGGTAGTGTATCTACTATGATATCAGCCTTGCCTATTATGTCCTTGAGCTCAGAGATGTTGTGCTTCTCGTCGAAAAGTTCAGGTCTCTTAAAGGATCTAGAGACACCTATGACATACATGTTAAAGCCCATTTTGCCTATTCTTGCTACCTCTGAGCCTATACCTCCTCCTCCTAAGACCATTAAATTTACACCAGTCAATGGATATGGTCTAAATGTTCTATCTCTCTTTCCTATCCCCTTGGCTAAAGTCATTATCAAAGCAAAAGCGTGTTCAGCAACTGAAACTGAGTAAGCTCCTGCATTGGAAAAAACATCTACTCCTTTAGGTAGGAGGGAAAATGGAAAATCATCGACACCTGCAGAAAAAGTTTGGACTGCTTTTACGGATTTAGCCTTTGGTAAAAACACCTTAGCTTGAAGAGGCCATAACATTAAAATGTCTGCTTTTGGCACATCGTCTTCGCTGAATTGGTCCTTTACATTAGGCAGAAGTCTCTTACATTCATCGGGAAGTTTTTCTGTTGAGAGTATTAACATGTCAAGATATTACTTGCTCTAACTCTTTTAAGTTACTCTTATAAACGTTATAAACTTCTTTTATAGCCTGTAACAGTCTAGCTTTATCATTTTCATCTAACGCTGAAGTCAGTGCAGGACCTACGGTTCTACCTACAACAACTGGTTCACTTATGTGAATTATCTCGTCCTCATATTTATGAGGGAATGCAACAGACATAACTTTACCCTCATTAAGTGCGACACTTCTGATAACCTCTTCAATATCAGCACCTGGACCCCATGTTGTTCCGCCTAAAACTCTTATTATTTCAGCAGCAATTTTCTTAACGTAATCTTCTACCTCAGCCTTATTTACGCCTAAACTCTCACTGAAAGGTTTACCCTTCACTGTTACAGTACTCCATAGTACCATTGCAGCCTCTCCGTGTTCACCGCCTACATATCCTCCTACTTCGTATGCTGGTATATTCAATTTCTTAGCAATGTAAGATCTCATTCTCATTGTCTCCACTTGGTTACCGGTGCTAATTGTATTCTCTCCAGAGTACTTCATGAATACTGATGCCATCATATCCACTGGGTTGGCTACCATGATATACATTGCGCCTTTGTTTTTCTTTGGAAGTTTCTTTGCTAGATCTATCATTATCTTGGCGTTGTCGATGAATAGATCCCTTCTACTCATACCAGGTTTTCTTGGTTTTCCTGCTGTGATTACTACAATATCTGCCCCAGAAATATCATCTATGTTATTGGTACTCAGTAGTTCAGTCTTCACTCTTAAAGCTGCTAATGCATGCCTAATTTCATGCTCAAATTTCTCTGGTAACTCTGGAACTACATCATAAAGCATTACTTCATCTGCATAGCCGTTGACTATTGTATTGTAAGCTATAGTTTGACCTACTCTTCCCACTCCTATAAAGGCTACTTTTACCATAGCCTAAAATCTACGTTAGAAAGATTTAAACTTAACCAATTTAAATAAAACAATACCATATCTTACTTTGTACATTTATTAATATAGTATTATAGAATGATCTTGTATGAACAGTGTTTGTAAAAATAAAGTACTTTAATATAAATAAGGAGAAGATTATTGACAATTATTAAATTTTTAAGTTGTACCAGTAATATGACTACATGGAACTCTCCGATACAATAGCGGAGTTCGCATCTTCCGTAACTAAAGTAAGTGATGATGTGGTAAAAGAAGTAAAGAAACGTGTTCTGGACAGCGTTGCGGTAGCTCTAGCGTCTATAAACTCTCAACCTGCTAAAGTTGCACAAGAGACAGCTAAATACTTCCCTGGAGAAGCTCCTATGCTAAACGGAATGAAGGCAAGCCCAGATTTTGCCTCATTCTACAACACACTGTTAATCCGTTACCTTGATTTTAACGATACTTATCTTAGCCTTGAACCACTTCACCCAAGTGACATGATAGGAGGATTACTTACATTAGCATCAATATTCGATTTGAAGGGTGAAGACTTAATTAGGGCTATTGCTGTGGGCTATGAAGTTGGGGTGAATCTTTGTGACACAACGTCATTAAGAAAGAAGGGCTTTGACCATGTAAATTTTTTAGGAATAGGTGCGGCTGCTGGAATGGCTAATCTATTGTCTTTAGATAAGGAGAAAGCTAAGAATGCAATTTCACTTACCATAGTTCCACATGTGGCACTTAGAGAGACAAGAAGTGGAAAGCTAACCATGTGGAAAGCAGGAGCCACAGCAGAGGCAGTAAGAAATGCTGTTTTTGCTACACTTATGGCAAAGAACGGATTTACTGGACCTGAGCTACCATTCTCTGGGGTGTTCGGTTTCTCCTCGATCATAGCTAAGGACATGGATTATTCCAAGTTCAAATTAACAGAGGGTAAGGCTATACTAAGGACCATGTTGAAGAAATACCCAGTGGAATACCACGCTGAGGCACTTGTTGAGGCTGGTATGAAAATAAATTATGAGGGAGAGATAAAGAAGATAGTTGTCGAAACGTATGAGGCAGGGAAGAGTATTTTAGCAGATACTGAGGACAAATGGAAGCCTAGAAATAAGGAAACTGCAGATCACAGTATACCTTTCATAATCACCGTTACACTCCTTAAGAAGTACCTGTGGTTAGATTCATACAATTTAATTGGTTATAAGGAGTTAGAAGAGTTGATGAAGAAAGTGGAGGTAGTGGAGAGAGAAGATTACACGAAGGTTTATGCTAGAGAATTACCCACAAAAGTAACGGTGATTACAAGTAAGGGAGAATATTCTGCAGAAGTTAGAGTACCTAGAGGACATTACGCTAATCCCATGAGCGAGGATGAAGTTGTAGAAAAGGCTAAAAAGTTAGGAATGTCAGAAAAACAAATAAATTCAGTTTTGCAGTTAGACACAATTAAGGTGAGAGATCTTGTCAGAGCTATTAAAGAAGGCTAATTTTTTATTAATTCCTGGAGTATTCAATCCATTTACTGCCCTTCTAGCTGAGCAAGTTGGATTTAAAGCAGTTTACCTTTCAGGCGGTGCATATACCTCTTCCCTCGGTATGCCAGATTTAGGCATAATAACACTTGATGAATTAGCCTGGATTATAAGGAGAATAAGGGAAGTCACTGATATACCAATAATTGTTGATGCAGACACTGGGTTTGGTGAAGTTTTAAATGTATATAGAGCCGTAAAAGTTTTAGAAAGTGCGGGAGCTAATGCGATTCAGATAGAGGATCAAGTTTTACCCAAAAAATGCGGTCACTTGGATGGTAAAGAAGTTGTGCACCCAAGGGACATGGTATCTAAAATAAAAGCAGCACTTAAAGCCCGTAAGGACATGCTGATAATAGCCAGAACTGACTCTAGAGCAGTGAATGGTCTTGATGACGCGATTCAGAGAGCAAAGACATACCTAGAGGCTGGCGCAGATATAATATTCCCTGAAGCTATGGAATCTAAGGATGAGTTCCAAAAGTTTGCTAAGGAGGTCAAGGCACCTCTTTTGGCAAATATGACAGAATTTGGAAAGACGCCATACATTACGGCCAAGGAGTTTAGAGAGATGGGATATAAATATGTAATATTCCCTGTTACCATATTTAGAGTTGCAGCAAAGGCAATGAAGGATGCGCTTGAAGTCTTAATGAGAGAGGGAACCCAGAAATCTCTCTTAGATAAGATGATGACTAGGAAAGAGCAGTATGAGGTTATTAAATATTACTCTTATGAAGATTTAGATAAACAACTTGCAAAAGATTTATAGTTTACTAAAAGGATATAAGTAAACATGAAGAGTTATATTACAGGCATGTTAATTTTTAAAGATAACTTTTTCTATGAAAAGTTAGGTAAAAACTATTTTAACTATTTAAGAGATCCAACATTTCACACAATTTACAAAAGATACTCATTAAACCTTGACAAATCTGGTAAAATTAAGGGAATCATTTCAACTAGAGATTTAATCAGAGAAGTAAACATTAATCATGTAAGAGGGGATTAAATACGTCAGTAAGCAGAGGATTAGAAGACGTATACATAAAATCAACTAGTTTAACCTACATTGATGGTGTAAATGGAATATTAAGGTATAGAGGCTACACCATAGAAGATTTAGCAAAATATTCTACATACGAGGAAATTATCTACCTAATGCTTTATGGAGAACTTCCCAAAAAATCAGATCTCCAGAGAGTTAAAAATAAGTTGGATGAGAGCTTCGAAGTACCTGACCAGGCAATAAACCTAATTTACTCACTACCTAAAGACTCAGAGACTATTGGTTTAATGGAAGCAGCCTTTGGAGTACTTGCAGCAATTTATAATCCCACCTGGGAGAAGGCAAAAAACAAGGATATAGCAATAGAGATCGTAGCGAAAACAGCCACAATATTAGCAAATATTTATAGGGCTAAGGAGGGATTAAAACCAAGAATACCACAACCTAGTGAGAGTTTAGCTAGGAGCTTTTTGGAGGCAGCATTTGGAGGACATGTGGAAGACAAGAAAGTAAAAGCTATGGATATTGCATTAATACTTTACACTGATCATGAAGTTCCTGCATCCACAACAGCTGGACTTGTTGCAGCTTCCACATTATCAGACCTTTACTCTTGTATAGTTGCAGCCCTTTCCGCATTAAAGGGTCCATTACATGGAGGAGCTGCTGAGGAAGCCTTTAAGCAATTTGTGGAGATAGGATCTCCTGAAAAAGTGGATGAGTGGTTCAAAACCAATATCTTGGATAAGAAGAAGAGATTAATGGGATTCGGACATAGAGTTTACAGGACTTTTGATCCAAGAGGAAAAATATTTAAGAAGTATGCAGAGGAATTAGCAAGTGGTAATGAGCAGGTTAAGAAGTATCTTGACATTGCTGAAAGACTTGAAAAGTTAGGAGTTGAAACATTCTCAGGTAAAGGAGTCTATCCAAACACAGACTTCTACTCAGGGATTGTATTTTATGGTATAGGCTTCCCAATCTACATGTTCACAGGGATATTCGCACTGTCTAGAACTCTAGGATGGCTAGCCCATTTCATTGAGTATGTGGAAGAGCAACACAGGTTAATAAGACCCAGAGCCCTATATGTAGGACCATCACAGAGGGATTACGTACCATTAGAAAATAGAGGTTAAATCTTCTCAAGCTTCTCTTTTTTATTACTGGCTTCAAACTGTATTGTAACATGAGTAATACCAAATTTTTCCCTTAGAACCTTTTCTGCGTACTCCCTTTTCCTATCAAGTTCTCTTAACGTTAGATCAGGATTCTCCTTTACGTGAAGTGTCGCTACATTTAAATGGTCACATATAGACCATACATGAATGTGATGAACTTGAGGAAAAATAGACTGTAATTCAGCTTCCACACTTTTTGTGTCAATAGGTGACTTCTCCATTAGGATGTTATAGGATAACTTTAAAGAGCTCAGTGATGTTATTATTAGGACTCCATTTAAGATATACGCTGATGCAGGGTCAATGAAGTATATTTTCGTAGCAATAATGAGTAAGGATGAAATAACAGCTAATACATATGCCAATGAGTCTTGGATCGCATGTAACTTACTCCCGCTAACCCTCCCCCCTTCACTCTTATCTGTAGAGGCTATTAGAGATAAAGAGAGGGCTATAGAGGAAGAGATTAGAACTAGTAAGTAGTCTCCCCTCGAGCCTTCAATTAACTCAACGGTAGAGATATATACACTAAAGATGCTTCCTGCTACTACGGTGAAAATGTTGAATAATGAGCTCACAATTTCAAGTCTATGCAATCCATAAGTGTATTTACTGTCAATCCTGTCAATAATCCTTAATGCATAGAATGCAAAAGCTATGGGGATTAGATCTACTAGTGAGTGAATAAATTCAGTGAATAATAGAGCACTGTTAGCAAATATGGAGGTAATCAGTAGACTAGCGGTAATCAATGAGAAACAAATTAGTATTCTTATCACGTTATCTCTACGATATATATTATGGTGTTCTCGACTTAAAATTTCTTCTTCGGGAAATCCTAATAACAATCCACGTGGGATGATCGTGCTCTAAGTCCCATGTGTGACCATAGAACTACCATTTGCACTTAGAACTAAAATTTCAACACTATTTTACATAGAAAAATATTAAAATAAATACTTAATCAATATGATGTAAAAATCTTATCTTTAATTGGTCGATCTGAAAGGAGAAGTGAAAATATAATAACTAAATCCGTTTACATAAATCCTGTTTATTTCTATAAATGACTTAGCTTTCAGACCTTAATTTTGCATGACCTTTATAATTACCCTATTCTATAGGATAAACTATATTGGTTTTCGTGCGTAGTCTCTCCATATTTCACTTTTAATCTGATATGCAAAGGTCGGAAAACTTTATTTATAACTAACCTTTATAAATAATTATTATGGCAGCTATTTCTAACCTAATAATAGTTTTAATAAGTTTTTTGATAGGTTGGATAATACTATCAATTCCAGTGTGGCTAGCATCTAAAGCTGTGTCTAGAAGATCTAGTTTCGGAAACGCTATGATTGTGAGTTTAGTATCGATAGTAATATACGTGGTTCTGACAACTTTTCTGCATTTTATAGGAGCTATAATAGGTATAATTATAATATTATTAATAATTAGAGAAATATACAACGTCGGATGGGGCGGAGCTATAGTAATTGGGGTATTGTCACTTGTAATATTCGTGATCATTGCTCTAATACTAGGTGCATTACATTTAGCCTCTCTACTGATATAATAACTTTTTCTAAAGTTTTAAAATGTCAGTTTTTTAGAGATATATCTTGAGTTAAGAAAAAGTTTACCACCAAACAATTTTTTTAATTAAAAAAGACCAAATATATAGGGTAAGTTATTAAACAGTTTTTAGTTTTCTCCCATTAATAAAATATTTAATCCCTTTTCTGATACTCTTTTTAAAAGAAAGTTTATAACATCTGAATTCGATTCTCTTTTTAATGTATGACATAATCCTTACATCAGATAGAGGATCCTTCACAGACTATGGGGGAACCAGTGTACTAGGATATGTAGCCTGCATGCCAGCTAGACTGGTTCCAAGAGCTTTTATGAACAGGTTCTTCACTCCCCCTGTACCAACAGATAAAGATGGTAGAGCACTGTTTGCTCCATACGCCATAAGAAAAATCGAGGCATTACTCACAAATTCAGGATTTAGTGTAATTACAGTACCTCCAGAAAAGTTAAAGAAATTTGCCAAGGAAACTAAAATAATTGGAATTACAGCCCACGATCCATATGGTTTAAACCCAGTGAGTGCAAAGTTGAGTTTCATATTTGGCGGAGGTCCTACTTGGACCGCCCAGTTCTTTGACGAGTTTGGTGAGGAGATAAAGAGTTTGAAGGAAAAATATAAAATGAAAGTGATTGCAGGAGGTCCAGGAGCCTGGGAACTCAGTCTTAAAAAACCTGATTGGATAGATACTGTCTTTATAGGAGAGGCAGAAGTAGATCTTCCACCGTTAGTTAAGTCAATTCTTGATGGGAATGAACCACCATCCATAGTTAGAGGAAGAAACCCAAAGCTGGATAAAATTCCTCCAATACAAAATCCTGCTAGGTTAGGGGAGGTTCAGGTAACAAGGGGTTGCCCCAGAGGTTGTAGGTTCTGTTCAATTACCCCAGAGACTTTCAGATCAATACCTATAGATGTCATAAAGAAAGAAGTAGTGATAAATATGAAAGGTGGGTGGAGGAGGGTGGAGTTCATTACAGACGATATCTTACTTTATGGATCGCAAAAGTTGAGGACTAATCATGATGCCATAGTAAATCTGTTTTCAGAAGTTATGAAGATGGGGGTTGATGGAATATGGTTCCCACACATATCGGCACCGGCAGTTAGGGAAAGCCCTAAGACTGTAAAGGCTATGTCAGAAATAGCTTCATATAATTTCGATAGAGCTGCAGCTCCCGTAGTTGGTCTAGAGAGCGGGAGTTTGAAGATAATTGAAAAGTACATGCCTGCTAAAGCCTTCCCATGGACTCCCAGGGACTGGAGAGATGTAATCCTAGATGCCACAGCAATAATGAATGACAATTACATCTATCCGTGCTACACTATGACAGTAGGTTATCCAGATGAGACTGAAGAAGACGTGGACCAGAGTATCAGCCTAGTCCAGTCATTGATAGATCATAAACTGGTAACATGGATATTCCCGTTACCTGTAATTCCGATCTCAACAACTTACATTTCCAAGAATCCATACCCTAAGCCTGAGAAGCTTCCTAAAAACTATTGGGATTTGCTATACCTAGCATGGAATTATGATCTGAAAATTACTAGACAACTAATCCCTGTAATAACAAATAGCATGAGAAATAAACTGGTGAGGAAGATAGTTCAAATCATGATCGATAAAATATTCTCCAGCATAGACTTTGTGTTCATGCAATTGAAAGAAACAAAAGGAGAACATGCTAAGATTTACTCACAGGTTAACTTAAACAACCTCACTGGAGTCCTGAAATCAATATATTGGCTCATTAGACTGACCGCAAAGCCTCTAAAAAGCGAATAACGTCTTTCAATGTCCTAATATCCGTGCCATAGAATCCAAACCTGTCCAAAAGAATTCCCCTTTTTAGCCTAGCCCTCTTAGCTCCCTGTATATCCATTTCAGCAATATCGCCTAAGTGAAAGTCTGGCTCGCCTAATTTCTCCCTAACATATGTGAAAATTTTTGGATTTGGTTTAACGACCCCTACTTCAAAGGAGAATATTAGGATGTCAAGATATTTATGGAGGCCTAACGAGTATACTACGTCCCTTGCCCTAGGGGTGGCATTTGAGACTAGAGCTATTTTATAACCTTCAGATCTTAGGTACTCTAGGAAATCTATGGCATCATCATAAATATAGTACTCACTACCTCTCGATATAGACGAAATTTTCTTTGTTAACTTCTCATTAGATGGGTCTAAGCCCAACTCATAAAGGAAGTCTTTTACATCAAATGGGTTTACACCATTATCATCAGGAAAATTGGACTTCGAGAGGCTCCTTACGTAAGCTCTATATACTTTTAGTAAACTTACATTGTATCCGTTGTCCCTCAAAAAATCATATATCAGCTGGTATCTTCTCGGCTCAAATGCTACCAACGTATCACCTAAATCTACGCATGCTATTTTGCCCATATATAAAATGTAAACGTTTAGCTTTTATTTTGACATTCTTTAGTAGAATTTATGTTTAAGGGTAAAAACGTAGTTATAACTGGTGGAACTAGGGGCATAGGAAGGGCTATAGCTGAGAGGTTTAACTCCTTAGGTGCTAAGGTATTTGTGCTCTACGCATCTTCGGAGAGCCAAGCAAAGGAATTGGAAAGTAAAGGAATGGTCACAATCAAGTGTGATGTATCAAAAAGGGATCAGGTTATAGAGGCTTCCAAAAAAGTAAGGGAGATTACAAATAACATAGATGTAATCGTAAATAATGCTGGAGTCATGTATACTATGCCGTTTGAAGAGTTTGATGAGGAAAAATACAAGAGAATGATGGATATTAACTTGACTGGAACGATCTACGTAATTCACTCTTTTCTGCCTTTCATGAAACAAAGAGGAGGTGTAATTGTAAATATAGCCTCAAATGCTGGAGTTGGCACCTCTGCCGTTGGAACGACGTTCTATGCCATAACCAAATCTGCTGTTATAATGTTAACCAGGAGACTAGCCTTTGAGTTAGGTAAGTATAACATTAGAGTTAACGCTGTAGCTCCAGGATGGGTGGAGACTGATTTAACTGTTTCGGGGAGGAGTCCTGAAGAGACTGAAAAAATTAAACAGTGGTTTAGGGATAGAACAGTACTACGCACGACCGGAAGACCAGAGGACATAGCAGGCATAGTCACCTTCCTATCCAGCGATGACGCCAGGTACATCACTGGACAAGTGATAGTAGCAGATGGAGGAAGAATTGATTATTTAACACATAGCTTGTAAGTTAGGTAAAACACTGTGAAACTAAGAGCCACTTTTTTACAAGTTAGTATATTATAGGTCTTACCTTAAGTCTAACATAAGGGGTATAGGCTCCATGATTTTCATCAACCATAACACTTCTTCCATCCTTGCTTACTGCATCAATTGTCAATAGCTCTTGCAGAGGAATCGCTATCTCCCTCACTACTACTCCTTTTCCCTTAAATATGACTGTTCTTGGAAATAGCCTGATACTATTTTTCACTATCTCACTCCTCTTAACACCTGAAACAAGTATCCAATCTCCTTTAGTATCTTCAATCATCTCCTTAACATTCCAGCTACCATTATTAACCTCTAAGTTAAAGTAGTCTGGTTTAGGTATGAACCCCCTTGCATTTCCGGGCTCAACTTTTTTTGTAAATGACGTCCCAAGATATGACGAGACAGTACCGTCAGCGACGATCTCCTTCCTCTTGGTAGGATAGCCCTCGTCATCAAAAACTGAAAAGCCAAGTAGATAATTATTCAAGGGGTTATCATATATAGAAATTTCATCTGATAAGATCTTCTCTCCAAGTCTTATTCTAGGTTGGTCTCCCTTCAAAAACTCGACCAGGTTATGAAAAACATGTGCTGATGCCTCTGGGTCTAATATCCCGTAGATCCTGCCTAAATTCCACACCCTCTCCTCTAAAACGTTAAACCTTATAGATTTTAAAAAGTCCAGCGAGATTTTTACCTCAAGCGGACTTCCCACATATCCGAACTTCAGATCACCTATACTTACATAATTGAGAACTTTCTCCTCAACGCAAACGTGTTCATCATCTCTTATTTGTCTGCGAACTTTCTTTATAACAATTGTAGCTTCATCATCATTGATCTCCCTTATTCTCTCAAAATCCTTCACACTTGGATGTGTAAAGGACGAACAGCCCCCTGAGGCTCCTCTTCTAGGAACTTTAATAACCCTATTTTCCGTGAAGTTCCCCTGAGGAGTGAAGTTAATTATTTCCTCTTCAACCTCGTAAATCACATATTTACACTTTCACGCAACAGTTGATAAGTTTTATGGCGAAAAATTTAAATACAGTGACTGTGTATTACAGTATGACATGTCTGACAAGTCATCTGAAGAGGAGAAAAAGAAAAGTATAACTATAAGGGGAATAGATCAAGACCTGTATGAGAAAATGGTAAATTTCGCAAGGGATAGTGGAAGAACTGTAGGGGAGGTAATGAATCAGGCAATGAGTAGTTTTTTAGGAGTAGCAAGTGAAACAGCTAACGTCATAGACCAAACATTACAGAGGGCTAAAGAAACTGGTAGATCGTTTGTGGAGGGATTCAATGAAGCTAGAAAAGGGGTTTCGGTAATTGCTGATCTGGACGATCTTACATTGTCCAAGGAAGAAATAATAAACCATGGCAAACAGTTATCATTTAGGAACATTAAGCGTTTGACCTTTCCTGATATAGATGAGCAGACTTTTGAAAATTATATAGTGTCTATTGTATCTGTAGATGAACTTGATATTCCAAAAAGCTTGAATAAATTAAAGGTTCTTCAGAGAGGCCGTTTTGTCAAAAAGATAGTTCAGAGTAACACATAATACATGACAGCTGATACGAGTGTCACAAGTCCACAAAATATCCACAACGCGAGATAGCTGAAATCTACTAATATGAAGGACGCAACAATAGGTGAGATTATTCCGCTAGTCTGCCAGAAGAAGTTAGAAATACCTGAGACGCTACCAGCTTTACTACCACCTATCATGGCTACAGCTGAGGAATTTGCAGGCGTTATCACAAATCTAACGAAACCCATAACAGCAGCAATTATCAGCATGTAAATATAATTTAAAGAAATTGGTAAGATAATTGTAAGTATGCCATAAACTCCTTCGAATAAACTTAGGGATTTTATAGGACCGAACCTCTGTATTATAAAACCTGCCATTATGGTTGACGGAATTCCAGTCAAAGCTAAGAGTGAATATGCCAATCCTGCAAAGTAATCGTTCAGACCTGTGTACAGAAAGTACCTATAAGCGTATAATGCAATAGTCCAATAAGATAAAAAGAACAGGAAACCAGCAACGCTGACGACCAAGACCCTTTTATCCTTGATTACTGAAAAAGATAATTTGTTGTTATTATTTTTATTATCTAAATCCTTTTTGACATCACCCAGTTTCAGATATGATAACCCTAACAGTAAGGATATCACAGCTATCATATAATATGGTGCTCTCCAGCCAAGGTCAATAGCCATCGCAGGTAACGCTAAACCAGATATTACAATTGACAATGGCCAGGCTAGGCTATAATAGCTTATAGCCTTGTTTAGCTCGTTCTTTGAAAATGTTGCTGTGAGAATCTTTATCGTCACAGGATATATCCATCCTGCGCAAAATCCCATCATAAAACTCGATACATACAATGTGAGTATAGTCTGAGCTATACCAGAGAGTAAAGAAGATATAAATAGCCCTATTAGAGATAGTAACGCAATCAAGTTAGGTTTAAAAATATCTGAAAGTAGTCCCGATGGAATTTGAACTATAACATACGCTATGAAGAACAACGAGAATATAAGTCCATTTTCAAATTCATTCGGTTTTAAGGTGGAATAAACACTCACTATGCTCCAAGCTACTCTGGCAAAATAGCCTAGAAAAAAGGAGGATGAAGTTATGAAGACAATTACCCACTTGTTCAAATTATGCTCACCAACGGTAAAATTATGGGAACTACAATTGTCAATATAACTCCACTTATCATGGCTCCTATCATATACTCATTTCCCAATACTTCCACATATAGCGGTAGAGTAACGTCCATAGAAGTTGCACCACCTACTGCTATTGCGCCTACAGGGGTAGGTCTAAACTTCAGGAAAATGGGGACTAAGACGAAGGCTAATTGCTCTCTCAGGAAATTAACCAAAAACCCAATTATTCCAGCAATTGGACCATAATAACTAGCTACGAAAGGACCAGTGTATGAATACCACCCTGATCCTAACATAATCATTAAGCCTTCCTTTAAATTAATTATGGGGGAAATAATTAAGGCTACAAGAACTGCACTAATTATGTCAACAATAACAGCAAACATAGATAGCTTACTCATCTTCATTAACGTCTTTAGACTAATAGAGCTCCCTACATCGATTCCTATAACTAATGCAAGAATATATAATTCGTAATCTATAATGTCGTCAAAAGGAATATTAGCTCTTAGTAGTAGGCCAACTATGAAACCTAAAACTAATGGGATTATGTATTTTGCTTGGACTTTCCAATTGACTTTTGTAACGAAGGTTACATTTAGTCTAGAGACAGTAAATAATCCTAGGGCGTAAGTGACTACAGCTATCACTAGCGCAAGAAGAAATGATAATAATATGGCATCAACTAACTGGATTCCAGCTATCTGAGATCCTCCCCAAAATGCTATAGTAAATATCACCATCGATATTATTCCATCAGAGACCCCTTTAGGTAATTTTATGTATCTCCCTAGTATCAAAGCCATAACATATACAGAAATAAAAACTTCAGTGAACACTTTTAATACTCCATATCAGAAATATAAATTTTTGACTCATAACAGATTTTTAAAATGATCCCACGCAATGTTACGTCATGAAGTTTCTGAAAAGGTTCAAAGAGGAGGATGACATTCATGCAAAATATGAAGTGATATCCGAGTTGTTTGCCTCAAGAATAGGAAGAGTTTTAGGAATGCCTGTCCTTGATTTAGAGGTCGCCAGTGAGGGGATTGTAATGGATTACCTACCGGATAGAGCCACATTTGAAGTGAAAAACCTGAAAGAGCTAAAGAGGGCTTTAGCCTTTGAGGAGTGGCTACTAAATATTGATTTAAAAGAGGATCATATCCTATCCAAGAATAATTATGGATATATCATAGACCATGGTCATGTATTGTTAGCTTGGAAACCACTGTATTACGTTCAGGAGATATTGCACAAACCTGTTACAAGGTTCAAGTTATGGTCAGATAAAGAAAGTTATTTGGAAGGAGTTGAGATAATTAAATCCTTAGACAAACAAAACAGGAATGTAATTCTCAAGGAGACAGTGAATGAGATTAGTGAGTTCTTTAAGGGTGCAGACTTAAGTGAATATTTATATTTCAGTGAAAAAATTCTAGATTTTAGAGAAAGAATACTAGACAGTCTATTTATTGGCGAAGAAATACAACTGCAGCATTAGTATCAATTAAGTACGGAGCAATCTTCCCCCATATAATATAATCACTATTAATCCCTTCTCTTCCTAGAAACTCTACCTTAACTAGAGTATTCTCCATGATGTAGAACCCTTTCTTTGACACAACAGCTAAGCCCCTAATTAAAGGAGATACTATAATGTCTGTAGCATGCTTCACTAACTTTATTTCATAAGTACCACTCTTATCATAAACGCGGAAAAGCCTTGTGTAGAGCTCAGGGGAGATTATCGTAACAGGGTCAGAGTATCCGTTTGTCTCTAGGATCTGTACTCCTCTTATTATATCGTTTGCAATACTACCTGGAATATCCCAATCTGATGCTTTTTCTTTCCTACCCCTTTCTATAATTGACAAGGGATGCTTGGAGAGTAATAATTCATCTTCCATAAGGGAGTACTTTACCCCTGCTCTATGTATGATATTTAAAGTCCTGTTTACAGGTAAGTCACTCCTAATTTTGAACTCCACACTCAAATACTCTATCTTATAAAGTTGTGAGTCCATTTTCTGTGTTACTTCTCTCTCAGTCTCCTCAAATCCAAATAGAGAAATGCTCTCATCAGGGTAACTCCTTAAAGTCCCAGCATATCTTATTTTTCTTTGCTTTAAAGCCTCATGAATTATCTCCTCCACAGAGGGCTCCTTTTGATAACTATCAGTTTTATCCTCTTTATGCTCACTGTCCTTATCATCATTCACTTGTCCACGTGGAATTGGTATTTCATGTCCGCTTCCTATAAGTTCTGATGCTTCCTTCCAACCTTTAACTATGTAATCAAAATCCTCTTTACTAACCTCATACAGTAGCCTTAGAAACTCTCCAAAATGGGCTATTTCCTCTTTCGCAATATCTTCATGAACCCTCTTAAGATGTTCGTTCTCAAAAAGCTTACCTTGTTGAAGATAGTAGTTTATTGCGTCTAACTCTGCCATCAAAGCTCCTCGTAGTGCTCTTACCTCCTCCTCTTTATCTAACTTTTCTTTCCTCGCTTGCACAGACGGATCAGAAGAGAACATATTTATAATATGATCTATTTACTTAAAAGATTTTATGGAAAATCTCTCCTATATTTTGAGTTGTTTTTAGAAGAATTGGAAATGTATTAGATTAAAGAGTAAGAGTCATTACTTATAAATTATTTGGAGAAATGATTCAAAAATTGATATGATGAATTCTTGATGTAGGATAAAACTCATTTAGGTTTTCTATGAATTTACGTAATGGGGAAACCCCCGCCTTTTGGGGGGAAGTAAGGTTATGTAATAAGTTTATATAATTCCTGAAAAATGCTAGATCTATGAAGTTACAAAAGTTCATCATAATTCTTCTATCCTCTATTGTAGCCTTTGGAATTATAAATTACATACTGAGAGTGCTTCAATCTAGTCAATTGAATAATGGAATTTTTACTCCTGACAATATTCTTTGGATAAGACTTGGCTTAATTCTAGCGTTAGGTTTCCTCTTAAGTTGGAGCCTAGGGGAAGTAGTGAGAGAGATAAAGATACCAAACGTTGCATCTGACCCACTCCCCGCCTTAAAAGGCGAGGTTTGTAATTCTTTTATCAGGTTGTAAAAGACTATGAAGTGGAAAATGGTCCCTACTTTAATGAACAATTTGACAAAGAATATGTGGCAGTCCTAGTAAGGATAAAAGTGAGAAATGGGGAGGACTGGCGGAGAGTCAAATCTGAGGTACTAAAAAGACTCTTAAAAGTGAGGCAGGAAATGATAATAAGACAACAGAAGACTCAGAATAATCCGTCAAATAATCTAATTAAATAATGATAGCTAAAATAGATGAGAGAAACAACAGGATAAGTGATGCTAGAAATGAGAGAAACAGGAATATTATACCGAAATCTCCAACTACAGGTCTTAAATACAACATAAATGTCAGTAGTAATGGAAAGGGATTCATATATTAGTCTAAACTTGAGAAATTTATAAAATTAGCTTAATATTCGAGATATAATTCTTGATTTGAGTTCGTCCTCAACTTCATAAAACATAGCTTCTAAGATTACCACTCAGGACTTAGAGGAATTAAGGGAATTACCATACTCGAAAGTCTCCTAATACCGTTCTAAAGATACGCTACATTCAATTGATTTAATGAACGGACCACAAAATTAACTATAAATAACCTATCTTCTCTTTCATCGCCTTCCAAAAAACAGTCAAGACCACATTACCCCCTTCACCTTCAGAATATTTATTAAATCAAACCCATGATCCTTAACTATCTTATAGCCATAGCTTTGCAATAAAATTAACACTTCGGCTTTATCGAATTCATGCATTATACTAGGTACAACCACCCTTGTACCTATCCTGGAACCCTCTATTTCATTTAGCGCATCAACTATATTGCTTACTACCTTATCCTTAGGTTTAACTACATTATAGAAACTAATTGATAAAAATCTTTCATCCAATAACGCAGAGACCCTCTTGGTCTTGTCTATCAGTTTTATGTATCGTTTAGCCTCCCTAAACATAAAAGTACATGAGACAAATCCCAACTCCTTAAGGGTGGACTCAACTTCAACAGCCTCGTTCCCATTTAAAGGTAAATATGATCTTATTTTTCTATCCGCTACAGTCATATGGTTAACCAGACCGATTAGAACATCCCTAATACTCATTTTCTTATCCCTTTGGAGGGTAGAATTACGTAATCTCCGGTTAGGACTAACTGTTGACTTACATATTGCGGTACCCTGAGTAAATCTTTCACCTCCAAAATGCTACGTATTACAAACTTACTAGCAACGTATTTCACGAGAATTTCCTGGAAAGATAAAAAATTGACCTGTAAATAATCTAATTCAACAGAGGGAATAATAAGAAAATCTACTCCCCCAATGTTATATAATAGTTTTTTAAAAATTAAAAATTTTCGCTCTAAAATCCTTATTTAATCAGGTAAGAAATCAGAATTTAACATTATAAATTTGTTCTTGATGTAGTAAAACAGGAAATTGGATTACTGTAAGATTAGCCTTTTCAAAATTCACTTTATTGCTCATCATGATTAGCAATAGTTCATGGCAATGGTGACTTGTAAATCTTTTAAGATCACACATAGTATCTACATCACATGAGTATTGAAGTTAAAGAAATAGAGGGTTACCCTATAATGATTTATAGAAAGGATGGTAAAACTTATACCTGGTTGGCTGGGTGCCCTCACAAGAGAAGACCTATTCTTGAAAAAGGCGTTGAAATATTTGATGATAAGATAAAGTGTCCATTCCATTATGCTGTATTTAGCCTTATTACGGGAGAGATGCTTAAGGAACCAGAGTCAAAGACAAGTTGTGGAAGTAACTGCAGGTTAATTCAGGTCAAGATTACGGACAAGTTGGAGTTCTCTGGTGAGCCCTTTATCCCCACGTTGCAAAGTAAAAAAGGCTTATAGATTTCGTTGGGCACTAATCTGTTAAACTAATACTTTCTTAGAAGGTTGTTCTACATCTATAAATACTCCCATATGCCTTTCCCTCTATAATTGTATACTATAGTCTTATACGTAGTCACATCCTCAATTGTGTAACCTATTCCTTCTCTTCCTATTCCGGAATCCTTGCGTCCGCCGAACGGGAAGTAACCTATACCGTGCCTAGGGTAATCATTAATGTACACTGCGCCCACTTCCAAGAACCTTATTGCTCTCCTTATTTCATTTATGTCAGTACCAAATATTGCTGCATCTAACCCGTACCTTCTCTCGTTAGATAAACTTATTGCCTCGGAGATATCGTTTACTTTTACTAAGACAGCTATAGAAAGGAAAACTTCTTTCTTATATAGATAGAGGTCTTTCACCTTACTTTTATCAGCCTCTATAACAGTTGGCTCTATATATGTGGGACCCAGTCTTTTACCCCCATAAAGGATCACTCCTCCCTTCTCAACTACGTCTTTCAAAGAGAACTCGAACTCGTCCACAGTTTTTGAATCTATAATTGGACCCATATTTACATTTGGATCTCTAGGATCTCCAACTTTAATTTTCTTTAATTCTTCTACTAGAGCCAATTTTAGCTTTTCGTATATCTCATCTTCCGCGAAAATGAATTTTATGGAGTCACATCTTTGTCCTGAATAACTAGTTATTCCTGTTACGATCTTTTGGGCTGTAGAAGTTATATCTGCATCTTTCATAACTATTACGGAATCTCCACCCCCTAGCTCCATTATGTATTGCTTTATCCCTCCAACCTTCATAATGTGCTCCCCAGTCTCAGTGCTTCCTGTTATGGAGATGACGCTTAACCTCTTATCTTGAACCACCTTGTCCATTTCCTTCCCTGGCAGGGTTATCACCGCTAAAGCATTTTTTGGAAATCCGGCAATTTCAGCCAGTTTTGCAAACATTATAGCAGGAATAGGAGTTGAGATAGCCGGTTTTAGTACAAAAGCATTCCCTGCCACAGTTGAGTACACGAACTTGTTCACCACATCAAAAAGTGGATAGTTAAACGGGGTTATAGCCAATACAATTCCCAATGGTTCCCTCCTTATTATAGCCTCAGACTCTAAGCTCTCACTACTCCAGTCGCCTGGAACGTACTCCCCATAAAGCTTTCTCACATCCAGGTCAGCCCTTAAAAGTCTCTCAATTGACGCATTGACCTCTCCCCTTGCAGAAGATACTGTTTTGCCATTTCCTACTACTAATACTTGGATAAAATCCTCTCTATACTTATCCAGGAGGTTTGCAATTCTATCGTACAATTTTAGCCTCTTCTCCCCTGGAATGTCCCTAATTTCCCATCTTCCTTTATAGTGTATATTTGCTATCACAGAGTCTATCATTTCGTAGTTGAGCCTAGGAACTCTCGCGTATACCTCTAGATCTATTGGGCTCTTCACGTTCTCAAAGTCCTTTGAAGATGCCCAAGTACCTGCTAAAAAGGTCTTAAAATGAGGTACGCCGTCTGAGTCGATCGTGTAGAGGTCTTGAAACTCTTTAGGTAATTCGTTTAACTTTACCATAATTAGTTATAATATAATATGCTGATTTTTTACTTTTTCATCTCTGCTAGGAACTCCTCTATTTCCTTCGTTGAGGGAAGGTTCTCCTGATCCCCTCTTATCATCACATTAAGAGTAGAGGCTACAATTGAATAATCCAGTGCTTTTTTCACATTAAATCCTTTTAAATATAGAGATAGAAATGTTCCTCCTAAAGCGTCACCTGCCCCAATAACATCTTCAACCTGAACCTGATAACCTGGAGAAAAGTAAATACTTCCATCAGAGTATACCATAGCGCCTCTGGCTCCTAACTTCATTACGACTATCCTAGAATAATTTGATAAAATCTTTAGAGCCTTCTCGGGATCAGACTCACCTATGATGATCTTTGAATCATCAGGATCGGTTATCAAAAAGTCTGGTTTAAACTCATTCAGTAACCTCATAATTTCACTCTTAGCCTTCTCAGCACTCCATAACCTCAACCTAATGTTTGTGTCAAAGGATCTCATTTTAGCTAATGAAAAAGCCCTGAAAACAGCCTCTTTGGCTGTATCTGATATAGCTAAGGTTATTCCTGAGGAATGTACAATATCGGCACTCTTAACGTAATTCTCGCTCACATCCGCCGGGGAGAGTCTACTACCTGCACTTCCTTTTCTGAAGTATAACATTGAGCTCCTATTGGGAACAGGGTGACTCCTCTGAACAAAATAAATTCCTGTAAAAGACTCTGGATCCACTTTTATTCCACTAACATCAACTCCTTGTCCCCTTAACCACTCTATAATGTTATAGCCAAACTCGTCATCTCCAACTCTCGTAATAATCCCGCACTCATTTCCTTGCTTAATAAAAGCTACACAATAATTCGCTTCACTACCCGCTATGTGCTTTTCAAAGTAGTTTATATGCCTTAAGGGACCGACTGCAAGAGCATTGAACTGGACAAGGATTTCCCCAAGAGCTATTAACTTAACCATGATTAAACTATTAATGTACCAGTTCTTGAATCTTTCTCTTTAAAGGCTCTATCTCTCTTTTTAAGGACAATGCCTCCTCATCTGTAAGTGGAAATATTGGAGGTCTAGGATATCCAACATCATAACCTTGAAACTCATTAACTAACACATAAATTGCTGAGATCGAACCGTATTTTCTCAGTATGTCAGCCAACCTGTTTATCAACTCCTGAAGTCTCAAGGCGTCATCTAACTTACCTTGCCTTATTAAATCCCTTTGCTTAACAATTACCTCAGGTATGAAGTTGGTAAAGGATGCAACGACTCCATCTAAAGACAACAAAGAGTAGTATATCAAGGTGTTTGAGCCATTATATACTTTTACTCCAGGTAAGTTTAACTTATACTCTAACGAATGAGCTAAATCTTGATTAGTGTCCTTTATGCCCTTTACTGGAAGAGATTTCAGTATTGATGGTGATATGTCATAACCAGTGGCTGAAGGGTAGTTGTATATATAGAGAGAGTGAGAGGAAACCCTTGCTATTTCCTCATAATATTTAGCTAGAAACTTTTCTGGTAATCTGGGAAAGTAATAGGGGGAATGAGAAGAGACTCCCAGAATATCCATTTCATTTGAAAACTTTACGAGCTCCATGACGTCATTAAGATTGAGACTACCTACCTGAAAGATAAGTTTATGGGTAACATCATAAAGGGCATTTAAATTCTGCCTCTTCTCGTCTTTGGATAAGGCAGGACCTAGACCAGTAGTTCCGTTAACGAAAATTTCGTCAACACCCTTCTCAAGTAGGTTCTTTGCATGCGTTTTTAGTGCATCTACGTTTATTTTACCTTGTTTATCGAAAGGTGTAATGATAGGTGAAATTATTTCCATAGAAAGAGTAGTTGTAATTGAATAATAAAAGCTTATTACAAAGAGTAAAGATGAAGAAAAGACTGAATATATCAGAAAGTCAAATAACTTTTGACCATCATTCCCGCAATTACCTACTCCAGATTAATACATGAAATTTTGTTGATGTATAACCCTCTTCTTCTCTTAGTATAGCTTGATATTCCTTTAATAAAAATATATTGTTGTAAAGTATGCAAAATTGTCAATGAACTTCACAGTTGAAGCTCACTTTTCATATTATGGTCACTTATAACCATGAAATATTAACTATGTGAGTCCTAGTAGCTGATTCCTGTATCTTAGGCATAGTTTCATCATTTAACGAAAGTCCTCGATTGTGGGCTTAACCAATTGTTTTAGGCGTTGCTAAGTAATGTGTAGAGCTAAATAAAGAGGAGAAATATTTAGGTTTTGTTTGGAAGAGACTTGTAACTTTCAACAAGTTAGTAAATAACGTGAAAAGATTTCAAAAAGGTCAATTACCCTGACAGTATCAAATATAGTCAGTGATTTCCGCCATAAAGAAGATATATTCTAGTCTTTCTTTAGCTATTGGTTTCCTTTCCCTCCATTAAAGGTGAGGCTTCAATATTTTTGTATACCTATAGTTAAATTCTCCTCGGTTAACTGGGCATTAAATTCAAAGCCAATACACATCCAAGTCCAAAGCCCTTTTTATGCTCTTCCGACAAGTTTATACATATGAAAATAGTTGAGAAGGACGAGAAAGGTTACGGTTATCCACTTCTAGAGTCAGATGAGGACTTAGAGAAGTTTAGGCAAATGCTTATTGAAGCCTATTATGAGCTTAATCCCGACCATAAACGTCCTTGTGAGAACCAATCCCCCAAACGTAAATGATACAGTTTTTTGCGTCTACACTGTAAAGTATCCTAATGTTACCAGTGACTTCTATAGAAAACATATCGTTGCCGTATAGGTCCTCCTTATTCAATTTCTCTCTAGCGTAGTGAAATGGATTGCTTTTTATGAGTTCCAATTTGTCCACTATTAGCATTAGGTACTCGATATTAGAGAACCGCTTTGCTATGAACCTGGTAGGTCTTTTTCATTTCTAACTTTCCTCATCCTGAACATTATTTTGTACCTTTCACAAGCCACAACTAACTTTAGAAGTCTGTATATTTAAAAACCTTTCGTTTTTAGTGTTATTATCTTTAATAACACAACTATAATAATATTATAAATTTAAAGTACACCTAACGGTATAGTCATCAATAGGAATCCTATCAACACAGCCAACCCATTAACAGCTGGATTGTTATACCTAAAGTGGGCTAAAGCAAACCTTCTCCACTTGCCATTCCTCTTCACGTATATACCCCTCTCTGTGAAGATATCTAAGACCATGTGGGAAGGACCAGCAATAACCCCATCAACCAACAGATAGTAAGGGATAGCATGTCTAACGTAAAAGAAGAGAACAGAAAGTAAAACACTGATAAGTAAGCTCCAAAGCATAGACCTCGGAAAAGTGTGGGTAGTAGGAGTCCTAGAGATGTATTTACCCCGTATTTCATGCCCCAACCTATCAATAAGGGTATTTGAAAAGACTGAAAGTAAACCGCTGTAGAACAAACTGTCATAATAATTAGGAGGGGATAACGGGGTCACAAGAAACGAATTTATGAATACGAGCACACCTATAGTAAACACGTAGTGGGCGTAAAGCCTCATTTCCCTCTCACTAAGTAGAGTAAATGACCGATCTCCGGTAGAATAAGCTCCTTCATTGCTAATTTCACAGCGTCTGGTGACCCAGGTAGGAGGAAAACAACTTTATCACCTATAATCCCAGCAGTCGATTTGGATAAGTAAGATGCTGACCTAACTTTAGGATCATTATAACTTACCATTCTAAATACATCACCGTATCCTTCAATCTCCCTGTCAAATATTTTTCTTATTGTTTCAACCGTGACATCTGTTGTAGAGTAGCCTGTGCCTCCAGTTGAAATTATGACGTCCACATCTGGACTATCAAGTGCTTCAGAAAAAGCTCTAAGTATTTTTATCTTGTTATCAGGTATCAATGTATACCCTACCACCTTATAACCTTCACTTATAATTGATTCCTTTATAGCATCTCCAGACTCATCTACAATAGTCTCTCTCTTTATGAATTTCTCATATCGTGAAGTACTTATCGTAATCACGTAAAACCTCACTTCCTTAGGTGCATGTTCCTTGTGTTTCTCATGTGCTGTCAAAGAATTTCCACCTTTCGGGCTATGTCTAAATCAATATCACTGAATTTATCTCTTTCTAGCAAGAAACCATCCACATAAAGCTCTAATCCCTCCTTTAACTCTGTGAACCTTATTCTAAAAGACGTCAAAACATGACCAGTATCAGTTAGGTACTTTACGGGTAAAGAATAAGGTTTCAAGGTTTTGTCTATAGTTACCTTCCCCTCAAATCTTTCCACTCTTTTAACTTTTCCGAAATCCTCACACTCAACTATCTTAAAAGTATAAGGAATGTCGTGAAATATTCCTTCCAAAACTCTCTCCCTTTTTAGCAGATTAAAGTCATGAGAGTTTAATATTTCAACCTCACCTTGGTTAAAGGAACTCAGTGACTTAGTTATCCCAGCTCTTCTGAGCTCCCTGAGTATCTCATAGTTCCCTATGTCAAATGAAAGTAAATCAATATCGTTAAAGTTCTTGCCTTGAAAATAGAGTAAACTTCCCGTAATTCCCACATGTCTGAATAGTGATATAAAGTACTTAACCTTAGGATCTGTTACCTTCTTAAGGTCAAAAGGATTTAGTACCTCGGAGTCCTTAAGGGGTATTAAAGGAACTTCAACACCTATCTCCTCAACATATCGTAGTAAATGCGGAAAATCCTTTCTTACGATACTCATGGCGTCATTATACCTCTTAATCTTCTCGCCTTTATACAACCTAGGTATGCCTACAACATAACCTTGTGGATGAAAGCATCCTTTAACAGCCCAATAAACGCCCTCATACTTAACGAAGTAACCCTCAGCGATCACAATAAATTTTTTAGTGTATTAGGCTTTAAGGATTAAGTGAAAGTCTTAGTAGTTGGCAAAGGTATACTAGGAAGTTCTATATATCACATGCTTAAGGAGAAGGGTCATGAGGTATCTGTGGTAGAGAGTGGATTTAGAAAATTTCCGCCAACGCTTATTCACTCTTTGTTGTTGGTTGGAAAGGATGTTGAACTCTCTATACTGTCCAAGGAGTTTTACCTTAGGCATAATATTCCGCTTAAGTCCTTTACGTCTTATACACTAGGAAAAGTGAGTAATGATGTCGTCAATAAATGGTTAAGTTTAGGCTTAAATGTTGAAGAGAAGTACGTTAAATGGTTAGGGGATAGAGCCATAATAGGCTATGGGACAGACTCTTTGGTTCAAATTAGAAAGCTGATAGACAGCGTTCCTAAGATCAGCGGAAATGTATCAGTTGAGGTAAATAATAATAAATTAAGAGTTACACTAGACGATAATGACGTTACATCAAAATACGACATTTTCATACTGACAGCTGGTGCTTGGAATACTCTTTCAATAAATGGCTTGAGGCTTCCCCTCAAGAGTTACTATTGTTGGTCATGGTTAACTCTAAACAGAAATTCGCTATTGGACAAAGTTTTCATTTATGATTACGAGCTAGGATATTACTCAAGACCTTTCATGGGAATAGGGCTTCCATTAAGTATAGTGGGAGATGGTGACGTGATAGAGTGCTCTCCGTTTGACAAGAAAATTGGTGATAGGAAAGCAGTAGAAAGAGCAGAGAGTAGAGTAGGTAAGTTGTTTCCAATATATAGGGGAGAGGGTTACTGCGAAGGTACTCCTGACATGAGACCGGTATATGGTGAGATAACTGATAGGTTATATTTTGCGGGTGGTTTAGACGGATATGGGGCTGAAGTAGGTCCTGGTATAGCAAATCTACTGGTCACGTATATTCTAGAAGGAGAGAAAGAAAGCGATTACTACTGGAGAAGATTTAATGGAGTAACGGATTTCAAAATAGGTAAGGAACCTCATGAATTATAGATTTCAAGATGCTTGCTCAGAAGCTCATCATCATTAAATTTCTCCTCATTAACCTCGAGGTGTAGTCTCTGCTTTTCCTCGCACATTTCACAACTATATATAACCCATGCGTAAATGAATTCATCTCCATAATAATACTCCATACTCCTCCAATTTCTGTTCTTAATCAATTCTTTAACGATATTTAGCCTAGTTGTGGTAAAGGCAACATATTTCCTGAGTTTAATGTAATGGGGCTTTAAGGTTAGTAAATGATACCCGCTTATTAGAACAGAAGTTGTTATATGAAATTCATCGAAGTCACTTACTTTAATTAACTGAATATTTCCCTTATTGTCAACATATACTCCAACGTTATTATAGTCCTCAAACATATCTCTTAGGTAATGCCAAGGCGGTGCTGGAGAGCCAATTATCCAACTTAGCATATTAAATCCTTAAATATGTGGTATAAGACTTTACTTATAATGATGATGTGACGGTTTACAGACTGATGAAGATCGCTTCCCATCCTGAGTGATGAAAATGAAACAATTTTATGAGATTTACAAAAGAGTAAACGAGAAGTTTGGAGGGAGTGAAGACTTAGAAAACATATTCAAGAAACTATTATCTCTCAACAAGGCTAGTATAGTAAACTCTAGCCATCTAGTCCTTGAACTAATCCTCTCCGCCTACCTTGTTAATAAGGGTTTCAAAGTTTACACTGAGGTGGAAGTGCCTGGCGGAATTACGGACATATATGCAATTAAGGGGGTAGATATGTCCATAGAGGTTGAAACTGGTTATGTGCCTCCCACAAATATATTTCTAGCTGAAGAATATTTAATGAGTAGGATAGCCTCAAAGACTGTCAGATATAGTAACATTGCTCAACAATTTTACATAGCAGTGCCATCATTTTACATACCCCCAATACCTAAGGAGCTTCTTGTTAACCCAGAGCGAAGAAGTGAAAGTGATGTTAGAAAAATTATGATGCTTATTAGAAAATATACAAAGTCACCAGACATCACCCTAAATGACGTCAAGGTGTGTAGATTAAATGGAATTATCACAATTAATACAAAGAATTTAGATATAAAGATAATAGACCCTAAAAGCTATTTAAATATAGAGGAATTTTACAGCAATGTAAAGGAAAATGAATGATATAAATGGAACAGATATATTGTCATCTATGTAGGGCAAAGTCTCGACTATAGTAGCTATAACTCCTGAGATCATACCAGGTATTCCGTAGATTAAGTAACCTAGAGGAACACAGAATAAAAACATACCTACACTGCCCCAGAACCCCTTAAATCTTCTCCTATACACGTAGTTCCTGATTATCCCAGTTATACCATCACCAAAACTCATGTAGTAAAGTGGGAGGAAGGGAACGAATTTAAGTGGACTACTCCAGAACGTAGGCTCAATCAACCACATTATAAGAAGAACTGTACCAAATGAAAAGGAGAAGTATACTTCCCCCCTATCTCCCTCATCCTGAAACCAGTTTAACATCTTCTGCCTAGTCCTATGGATTATAAGGTAGATCATGATTGCATAAGAGGCTAATATGGGAACTAATGGCGAAGAGAACAAGAATGGTGAAACTACTGCCACAACTCCGCCTCCCAAAATGTGTATGGCTTTCCTCGTTACGTAAGTGTTTGTGTATTTATTAATTAGTTTGGACAAGTATAAGGTGACAAAGGCTACCCATGCCACTAAGACTAAGCCCCATACTACGTCACTATAATTAATAATCATTATCACTTCATCAATGAAGAGTTATTAAAAACTTTTTTAACAATTAGATGTGGTAAGCGTATTTTTATACAAAAAATTGCCAGATGGTACATTAGCACCCGCGGAGAAAGATGGGAAGGTGATTGTAATAGTTGAAAATCTAATGGTTAAGGTTTTTGAGAATGGTGTCGAATTGAAAAAATTTCAGTTCAAACCACTTGGTCAAGAGAGAGTCCTTCTAAACAGGCTTAAGGAGATTATAACTAAAACAGGAATAAATGTTGACGAGAATTATGCGTTAGCTTACCCTGACGTAAAGACCAGAATACTGAAGTTAAATCAACTAATAGGATTAGTGTTTGAAGATTATGTGCACAACCAGTTGTTAAATACAGGTCTCAGAGTAGAGAGAAATAACGATAAAAGGGTCCTATCTTTGCCTAGGCTTGGTGCAATGATACATAACAAGCCTGATTTCTTAGTGGAAAACAAAATAGCAATTGAGGCTAAGACAGGTTATTACAGTCATGAACAGATAGAAGATTATGAGAAGATATACGATATCGGTGCAGTGGTCTTTCCTTGGAGTGGTGAATGCAAAGTTAGGAGATGGAGGTGTTTCTATTATTTACTTAGTGATGTAAAAAGATTTGTAGACTGGGTTAAAGTTTTTAACCGGGCTTAAGTAAAAATATAACATGGAGATAGGAACACCTCTTTTTGAAGGATCTAAGAAATTGTTATGGTTAGGTGGAGGAGAACTAGGTAAGGAAATGGTAATAGAAGCTCAAAGAATGGGAGTAGAAACTGTCGTTATAGATAGATATGATTTAGCTCCAGCCATGCATGTTGCACATAGAAAGTATGTTATGAACATGCATGATGGTGGTGCGATTGAGAGCATAATAAGAAGGGAGAGACCTGATGCAGTAATAGCGGAAATCGAGGCTATTAACACAGAGACATTGAGTAAGATAGAGATGGACGGAATAAAGGTTATGCCTAATGCAAGGGCAGTAAAAATCTGTATGGATAGAATTGAACTAAGGAGATTTGCAGCAGAGAAGGTCAAAGTTCCTACAACAGCCTATGGTTTTGCAACTTCACCGGAAGAAGTTAAGAAAATGTGCAAAGACGTAGGTTACCCCTGTATTATTAAACCACAAATGAGTTCGAGTGGTCACGGTCATGAGGTTATATATGACGAAAGCCAAGTTGAGGAGAAATTTAAGGAGGCACTGGCACATGCCAGAGGAAAAAGTAAGACAGTTATCGTAGAGGAATATGTGAAAATAGATAGAGAGCTTACAGTTTTAACTTACAGGTATCCTCTTAGTTCAGGGGGAGTGGCAACAAAGACAATTTACCCAGTAGAGCACCAGAGACCTCAGGGTGTATATCATTACATAGAGTCGTGGCATCCTGCAACTGTAAGCCAAGACGTCATATCAAAGGCTTCAGAGTATGCAACGAAGGTGGTTAATGAATTAGGAGGTTTTGGAATCTTTGGTGTTGAAATAATGATAGCAGGTAACAGGGTTCTGTTTAACGAGGTCGCACCAAGACCACATGATACAGGATTAGTAACATTAGTGAGTAGTGATATTAGTGAATTTCAGGTACATATCAGAAGTGCATTAGGCTTACCTACACCAGATGTTAAGGTTGTAACCCCGGCTGCTGCTCACGTAATATTAGCTTCAGGAGAGAAATGGGCACCAAAATATATTAACGTTGATAAGGCTTTGGAAATTCCCGGCGTTCAGGTAAGGTTATTCGGAAAGCCTGTCACTTACAATGAAAGGAGAATGGGTATAGTACTGGCTACAGGAAATAGTGTCGAGGAGGCAAAGGAGAAAGTTAGAAAAGCCTCTGCTCTAATCCTAGTTTCATAAACCGTGTATGCCCTTTATTTTTTCCACAACCTCATTCACTTTCTTTGCTACAAAATCAGACGATACAGTGTATGAGGGGTCTTCTAAATCCTCATAATCACTTAAACCTAAGTCTGCTAATGTCGCTATTGACAGTACCCAAATTTTAGCTGTGGCTTCATAGCTGTACCCACCACCACCTGTCATCACAATCTTACTCTTAAATTTCTGTGCGAGATCTCTCAATGAAGAAATTACATCCAAATATCCCCTGTTGGTTAACTTAAGTTCCACCAATGGGTCAGTGAAATGAGAATCGCCTCCATTTAATATTATGATTAAATCAGGTTTATATGACTCCACCTTAGGTATAACTGTTTCTGTGAAAGCCTTAAGGTATTCCTTATCCCCAGTACCTGGTGGTAAAGGAACATTTAATACTAAACCCTCACCTTTTCCCCTTCCTATTTCATCATAGTTACCAGTTCCTGGGAAGAAGCCCCTGTGATACATATGAAGGGAGATCTTAAGTGAGTTCGGGTCATCAAATAGCATATACTGGGTTCCATCACCGTGATGACCGTCAATATCGATTAGTGCAATTCTATTATATTTCTCCTGAGCTATCTTTATAGCTAACGCGACATCATTGAATACACAGAAGCCTGAGGCAGAGGAGTATTTTGCGTGATGAAAGCCTCCTCCTATATTGAACACAACATCATACTTGTCCAAGAGTTTTATAGCTGTTACAGTTCCACTCGTTCTAGATAGTGCACCCTCATACATTCCTTTAAATGCAGGGGTATCTCCATCGTCTAAATATCCTGCTCCATCTTCACTCTTCTTTTTCACCAGCTGGATATAATCTCTTGAGTGAATCTTCAGTAAGTCCTCCTCACTTATTAAATCAGGTTTTATTATATCTATGTAGTGGAATGCTCCTCTCTCCTCTAAGATCTTCTTTGCCATAGTTTCCCTTAAAGCCTTAAAAGGATGATTTCCTGGAAATGAATATTTTAAATAATCATAATCCCATAGAAATGCAACATTCATGAATTTTAATATATATCAAAAACTATATAAGTGTACACGAGGATTTTTCCATGATGAGCTTATCTAATCTACTAGAGGAACCGAAAGTTATCGCAACTTATGGTGATAGAATAAGGGAAGTTATTAGTAAAATGAGAGAGCAAAACCAATGGGTTGTACCAGTTCTGAAAGAGAAGATATTAGTTGGTATAATTAGTTACAATGACTTGTTAAAAAAGAGAATAAGTCCTGAATCTAAGGTCGTAAATCTCATGAGCCCTCCAATTTCAGTAAATCTAAATGATGATATTGGAAGAGTCATAGCAAAATTTTACACCACACGAAGTAGAGCAATTCCAGTTATTGACGAGAGGAAGAGGTTTACAGGTATAGTGACAAGGGAAAGAGTACTCTTACAGTTCTTAAATGAAGAGGAGTTTAAAAAGGCGAAAGTCAGGGAAGTGATGAACTCCCCTGCAATAACTATAGACGCTGAAGATTCAGTGGCTAGAGCTAGGTGGTTAATGAGTAACAATAACATAACAAAACTCCCTGTTATACAAGGTAAAGAAGTTGCAGGAATTATCAGTGCCAGGGATATACTGAACAGATTATACAGCATTAGCGGAAAGAAGAAGTCCTCCATACTTACTGAGGAAGAGAGATTAATGGCAATGCCGATAAAGGAAATAATGAACTACCCCGTAATAACTGTAAATGGCGCAGAGAATCTTCATTCTGCAGTGAATACTCTACTCACCAGAAAGATATCAGGTATGCCAGTACTAGAAGGTAACATGATTGTGGGAATGTTTAGCGGAATTGATGCGCTTAAAGTTATTGCTAGGAAATTCGAACTTTCTATGCCAATAGAGGCTAAGTTAACTGGTGAACTTAAGGAGGGTAATTCAAGGGCAATAATAGACTCCATCTTAGAGAGGTATTTAGCTAAACTGGAAAGATTGACTGAAATTCTTGATTTTAAGGTCGCCTTTAAGGAGGAGGCAAAAAGCGAAAATAATAAGAAAGTCTACCAAGTCACCGCTAGAGTTTCCACCAAGATGGGCGAATTCATTGCAAAGGAAAGAGACTGGGATCCAATCACTGCGTTAAGGAAGGCAGTGGAGAAGTTAGAGGATAGAGTGATTAAGACATCGAGAAAAATGGAGAGCAAAAGGAGAAAACCCAAGGCAGAAGAGATTTGAAGTTTGGTATAGTTCAGGTAAATAAAAAAGGATTAGCATTAGAGTTAACAGAAAACGCGTTAAGGGAAGGAGCAGAAGTAGTGCTATTACCTGAAAAATGGGTCAAAACACTGGACGAGCTACCGCTGGAAGACTTACGAAATTTAGCCAAGAGGTATACTGCATACATAATTCCAGGTGCTGTAGAGGACGGTGTGTCAATAATTTCGCCTATTATAAGTTATGACGGTGAAGTAAAAGGAATAGCAAAGAAGATCCATTTATTTTTAGAGGAGAGTAAAAGACTTCTTCCAGGAACTTTCACTACAATGTTTAATTTTAGGGGTATCAAAATAGGCGTCGTAATTTGTTATGATGCTGACTTCCCAGAAGTGATAAGAAGTATGTTCCTCAAGGGAGTAGAGATAGTTTTAGTTCCCTCAAAAATTCCCTCGGACGGAATAGACCTGTGGAGGGAGTATTTAAGAACTAGAGTCCTAGAGAACAGAATTGCGATAATAAACTCAAATGCGATTTTTCCCCCAGATTTTCCGGGAAAAAGTATAGTTTATGTACCTAAGTTTCAAGGCAGGTTTGTCTATCCCTATGTACTCGCAGAACTGGACTCAAGCGAGAGTTACATGGTTGTTGATGTGAATCCATTGGACTTTGTGAACATGAGGTTAGAAAGACTAAAGGAATATAGAAATTTCGAAATTACTGAACTAAAATGATTAATAAAAGACCCAGCGTATTTTAGTAAGGATGAACTCAGTAAAGTTGTTTAGTGAGAAAAATGAGATAAAAAACTTATTCGAAAGAACATTGAAAATTACAGAAGAATTAGACTTGGTACCACTAATATCCCTCTACCTTGAAGACGAAATATTAAAGAAGCTAGTCAGGTCTCTAGATCAGAAATTAGCACCATTATTTGAAAAATTTAGAACTAGTCGTGTAGAGTTTGTGAAGAATGCCAAGAATGTGTTAGGTTGGAATAATGATGAATACGTGGAATACATTTACTATGCTGTTCCCATTAGCGATGAAGTGGAGGTTATGTTCGTAAGAAATAACTGGTTACCCCCTAAAGCCCTGATACTGAGGGGTAAAGTAAGATACACTTTTATGCCATATTCAAGTTACTCTGAACTGGAGTCATTAATAGCTAGAAGGGATGAGGAGGATATTATAGTTGAATTTAACAAAGGATTACCTGTTAACGTTGATAAGAAGAGAAATATTTACACTGATTTTAGGAATGTAACAGAGACTCTAGAGTCTAAAAAACCTGTCATAGTTAATTTATCTCCAACTTCGAGTTCATATATCCTTGCAGGTATAATTGCCAATAACGTATACCCCCTTAAAAATAGGGTACTAATAACTAGAAACAAGGAGGAACTAACGTACAAGATTTTAGAGGGAAAGGCGAATAAGAATGATGTATTAAGTGGGGATGTGATAGATTCTATAAGTAAGGCGGAGTTATACTATGATTATAAAACGGGATTTGTAAACAATAAAAATAAGAAAATTATAGTAGACGGTTTACTCTCCAAGATGCCTGGAGTTTAAAAAGTAGGTATTATAATGATAAAATAAATATGAAAGTGGTTACTTAAACATTTGGAAGACTGCTTATACCATTTTATAAACTTATTTATATCTCTAACTACGTATATACAATTGATATGAGAATTAGTTGGATGATTGGAGGAGCTCAAGGAACAGGTATAGATACTTCTGCCAATATTTTTGGGAAAGTTGTCTCCACATTAGGGTACTACATATATGGAAACAGAGAGTACCACTCAAATATAAAGGGAAGACATAGCTACTTCACCCTAACAATAAGCGACAAAAAGGTAAGAAGTATACCGGAGAAAGCAGATATACTAGTCTCATTTGATGCAGAGACCGTATTACAACATTTTAATGAGATTAAAGGTTACATAATCTATAATGAAGGGGTTAAAGGAACAAAAGTTGAAACAGTCCAATCGATGGAATCTGAGGTAGCTGAAAGGATATCAAAACAATTGGAAAGCGAGAATTTACCTAAGACTGTTGAAGGAGCTTTAGAATCAGCAAAAAGAAGAGGAGTTAAGCTCATTCCTGTAAACTATGACGAAATAGCAAAGAAAGTGGCTGAGGAAGCTAAGGTACAACTTTCAGTTGTGGAAAGGGTAAAGAACGTAATCGGAATAGCAGTTTCCACAAAGCTATTGGGAATAAATGAGGAACATTTAGCAAAGGTTGCAGGGTCAACATTTAAACAAGAGCTATACAGAAAACTTAACGTTATGGCAATAAAGAAAGCTTATGAGCTTACAGAAAGCGTGTATTCACTACCGAAACTTGAAGGTGCACCAGAAAGGTATCTATTAGACGGAAACACCGCAGTAGCAATAGGAAAAATATATGGTGGACTTAGGTTCCAGTCATATTACCCCATTACCCCTGCATCAGACGAAAGTATGTACATTGAAGCTCATCAGGAAGTGTTAATGGAAGATCCCAAGACAGGGGATAAAAAGAAAGGTGCAGTTGTGGTAGTTCAAGCTGAAGATGAATTAGCTGCTGTGAACATGGCTGTGGGTGCAGCTTTAACGGGTATAAGGTCCTCTACTGCAACTTCTGGTCCAGGATTTTCACTGATGGTCGAAGGGATAGGCTGGGCTGGAATGAATGAGGTTCCGGTTGTTATAACATATTACATTAGGGGAGGTCCCTCTACAGGATTACCAACAAGAACTTCACAAGCCGATTTACTTTTCTCACTGTTTGCTGGACACGGAGAATTCCCTAAGATAGTGGTTGCTTCGGGAACCCACGACGAGGCATTTAAAGATGCAGTACTTACATTGAACCTAGCAGAGAGATATCAGACTCCAGTTATTCACTTAGTAGAGAAAACACTAGCAAACTCTTATACCACTGTACCGAAGCAGGATTTAGGAGTAGGTCAGCTTTACGCTGATAGAGGCAAACTCATATTGAGTCCACCAGAGGATTACGCTAGATTCCAGTTCACTGACGATGGTGTATCACCAAGAGCACCTCTAGGCAAAGCTCTAATGTATTATACAGGAGACGAGCACAACGAATATGGTTTTATTAGTGAAGACCCAGTTAACAGAAACATAATTTATGAGAAGAGAATGAAAAAGTTAGAGCTTGCCGACAAGGAAATACCAGAGGAGGAAAGAGTAAAGGTGTACGGAAATGTGAACTCAGAGAATGTGGTAATAACTTGGGGCGCGCCTACCGGAGTATTCATGGATATTTTAGAGGAGACGAAATTAGATTTTGCTTTACTTCAGCTTAGAATGTTCTCACCCTTCCCGTCAAGGTTCGTCAGTAAATTCCTGCAAGGAAGGAAGAGGATTATTGCAGCTGAAGGTAACTATTTAGCACAGGCAGGAAAGATAGTTAAGATGAACACAGGTATAGAAGCAACAAACTACATACTTAAATGGAATGGTAGACCATTCTTAAGAGATGAAGTAGAAGAAGCTTTAAGGAATGTAATTGAAAAAGATGTGAAAAAGGTGATGTTAAGTGGCGGGTCATAAGTTCCATTGGAATGATTGGTGCCCAGGCTGTGGAAACTTTGGAATACTAAGTGCAGAGCAACAAGCAATAACAGAACTTGGGATAACAAACAATACTGTGATAGTGGGAGGAATAGGTTGTTCAGGTAAACTCTCACAATATACCAGGATACCTGTTAGTGGCGTCCACACATTACACGGTAGAGCGATTCCGTTTGCAGTAGGTATAAAGCTAGCTAATCCGTCCCTTGAGGTTATTGTAAACGGAGGAGACGGTGACTTACTGGGAATTGGTGCTGGTCATTTCGTATCAGTAGGAAGGAGAAATGTGGACATTGTAGTAATCCTTCATAATAATGGAGTTTATGGTTTAACAAAAGGTCAAGCAGCTCCTACACTATTTAGAGGAATGAAGACCAAATCATTACCAAGACCAAATATAAACGACGCAATAAACCCTGTCACATTAGCCTTAGCATCTGGTTACACTTTCGTTGCAAGAGCGTATGCCTATGATGTGCCACACCTAAAGGAGATTATAAAACAGGCTATAAAACACAAGGGATTAGCCTTCGTAGATATACTTCAACCATGTCCCACTTATAATGACATAAACACTAAGGAATGGTATGATAAAAGAGTGTATAAGATGCAAGACATGGACCCAGTAGTGAAATCAGAAAGTGAGATGCAGGAGAAGTTGAAGAAAGCAATAGATAAAAGCTATGAGTGGGGAGAGAGAATTCCAATTGGAATATTCTACAAGAATGAGTTAGTACCAACTTATGAGGAAAGAATAAAGACAAGTGCACCATCTTATTACGACAACTATCCTGCAGAGCAGAAAATCGAGTATGAAAAGAAATTGACCACAATCATAGATCCCCTATTGGAAGAGAGAAAGGTAGCTGAGGACAATTAAACAAAAATTCCGTAAGGATCTAAAGCATTTTTTAAAATTTTATATGCCTCACTTTCAATACCAAAGCAATCTTCATCCTCTTTACAACCTTTCTCCACAACCACTGAGATATTACTTCTCCTTAATTCTAGGGCTTTGTCATCACATACCTTTACGTACCCAGAACCGAAATATCCTATACCAGTACCGAAGGATTTTATTAGATCCAATTCCCCTCCCCTATATGTTGTTATCCCGAAGATTCTCTCGCACTGTAGATCATGGTTAGGAGTGCCATCAACAAGAGAAATATTATACTCCTTCTCTACACTCCTCAAGTAATCTTGAAACCCAGCAAATATAGCATATTTCTTTATTTCTCCAGAGTCTGCAGAGAAGAGTATCCCCCACGGTCTCTCATTTAATACCTTATCTACGTCGTTTATTTCAGCGTACATTATCTTCTCCGGTTTAGGTATCAGTCTTACAATGATCTCTAAATAGGCTCCTAATAATCCTAGTGATCCTGATAGTGATTTCCAAATCTTATAGCCACTGGAAAATTTTGGGGTCACTCCTCCGCTCTTTACAACTGTACCTTCTCCGGTCAATATCTTAGCTCCTAAAACAAAATCTTTAGGGTATGGAAACCAAATGGAGTATAACGATGGATAGTTTCTTGCAAATAAACCCCCGACACTCCCATCATATACAAAGGGCAATAGTAAGTTTTTCTTCTCTAGCTCTTCTTGTAACTTTAAGCTATTCATGCCACTTTGTACTATGGCGTATAAATCAGCTTCTCTTATCTCCAATATTCTATCTAATTTCTTAGTTGATATGCATATATCAGCCTTAGGTAACTTACCAATGTGATGATTGCCATAACCCATTATGTGAACTTTTAGTTTCCTTTTAATAGCCTCTCCAATTACTTCGCTTAACTTTTCATAATTGTCTGGATATTCAATATCGCACATCGCTCCTTTATTAACCTAATCACTAAAATAAATTTTGTTTAATAACTCTACAACAAGATTCACTTTAGAAAAGTTCTTTCTATAATTTAATCCTACTAATTAATTGTTAACAAAAATTTATTTCCATTAAATCATAAAGTGAAACTGTAGTGTTGATCCAGGACCTAAAACAAATAGTTGGGGACAAGTGGGTCATAAAGGATGAAGAGAGAAGACTCTATGGTTTCGATGGTCTAACAGCAGTAAAGGGAGAACCAGAATTAGTTGTACTACCCGGTAATGAAGAGGAGGCAATTACTGTAATAAGATACTTGATACAGAATAGAAGAAAAATTATAATTAGAGGTTCTGGAACTAGTCTCAGCGGAGCTACAGTTCCTGTGGAAGGTGATGAGGTTGTGGTCTCTTTATCGAGGTTAAACAAGGTTTATGGAGTCAGAGGGCTGGAAATTGAGGTAGGACCTGGAATAGCTAATGCACTTGTAACTAAGAGTTGCCCTCCAAACCTGTTTTACGCTCCTGATCCCGCAAGTTACCAGGTATCAAGTATCGGAGGTAACATATCTCACGACTCCGGAGGAGTCCACGTGGTGAAATATGGACCTACATTTAATAGCGTGGTTTCAGTAAAGGTTATTCTTGCGAACGGGAATGTGGAGGAAATCAAGCCCTCACCATTTCTGAATCCAACCAGCATTTTTATCGGAGGAGAGGGTGGCTTAGGGGCTGTCTTAAGGGCTAGGCTCAGGTTATATCCCAAACCCAAATCTAGGAAGAGTATATTTGCAACTTTTAATGACGTCAGAGATGCGGGAAAGGCGATTATTGATATTTTTAAGAGGGGAGTTATCCCCTCGGCACTCGAGATGATGGACAGATATTCGATAATCGCCATAGAAAAGAGTAGATATAAGGCAGGCTTACCTGAAGTTGAGGCGATATTGCTTATAGAATTAGATGGTTCAGAGATTCAAGTAAAGAGTGAAGAGAGTAGAGTCAGGGATGTAATAAGCGAAAATAATGGTGAGATAATTAATCCAAAGGAACCAGAAAAGTTCTGGAGTGCAAGGAGGGGAGCTTTCCCAGCTATGGGAGTTATTTCACCGGCATATATTACCTTAGACTGTAATGTGTTGAGAAGTAACCTACCTGAAGTTTTAGCAAAGATACGTGAAATATCTATAAAGCAGAACCTGTATATCGCAAATGTATTTCATGCAGGAGACGGAAATCTTCACCCACTCATTTCTTATAATCCTGAGGATTTCGATAGCTTCGTAAAGGCTGTAAAAGCTAGTGATGAAATAGAGAAATTAGTTATTGAAAATGGCGGTGTTCCCTCAGGGGAGCACGGAATAGGAATTGAGAAAGTTAAATATCTTGACTTATATTATGATGAAAAATCATTAGAAGTGATGAAAAAAATTAAGACTGCGTTTGATATAAATGGGCTATTTAATCCTTGTAAGACATTAGGTGGTTGTAAAGCTTACACGAAAGAGTTAAAGGTGTTGTGGGAATGGGATTAGAAGAAGCTCTAAAATGCGTTCATTGTGGATTTTGTCTAGAGTCTTGCCCCACATATGTTGTAACTAGATCAGAAATACACTCACCAAGAGGTAGAATAACTGCTGTAAAATTAGGAATAGACAGTGAAGGTCTAAAGACGTGCATGTTTTGTAGAAAATGCGAAATAGCCTGTCCAAGTGGGGTAAAGTACTCAGAGATATTTGTAAATTCAAGAAAGTCTAACCCCTTAGAAAGAGCTATGTTAAGATTACTTGAAAAACCCTCATCATTAGCCTTACCTCTGAAAATAGGAATGGGAGTGGAGACCAGCCCTCCTCTAGAGTACAGAGACCAGAATGAAGATTTAATAATATTTCCAGGATGTTTGACCTCAGTTATGTCTAGAAGTAGCGTAGAGAAAGCAGTGAAATACTTTAAAGGTCTAGGGTACAACGTAAGAGTCATTAATACTTGTTGCGGTTTAGCTCATTCGCATGTAGGAGAGAACAAGAGAGCCATGGACATTGTTAAAAAGCTAGGAGAGGAGTTTAAGGGAAAGACAGTTGTATCTCTTTCCTCTAACTGCAGTGCTTTTATGAAGGAGAATGGATTAGAAGTGTATGACTTCCCTGAGTTTGTATTGTCCAAAAATCTACCATTACCTAAAGTTAATGAAAAAGTTACCATACATTATCCCTGCCATGCCCATGTAGTCGGTATTGAAGGCTATATAAGGAAGATGGCTGAGAAGCTAGGGTTAACAATAATGGATTCTGATGATCCTTATTTCGAATGTGGTGCCGGAGGTTCACAAATTTTCTTTAACAAACAGATATCCTCTGATGTTATGAGTAGAAAGAAGGAGAAAGTAATGAAGAGCGGGGTTAATATTGTGATATCAACAAACCCATCATGTACACTTGCCTTTATAAAAATGGGTTTAAAACCTATTCATCTAGTGGATTTACTTTAAATTTTTCACTCCAGAGTACGGTGTATTATGAGAAGAATCTGAAATAAAGGGTATAGAGTTAAGACTCTATATATGATAATCACTGTCATCAATCAGAAAGGAGGAGTAGGGAAAACAACAACCTCCGTAAACCTCTCTTACACTTTATCCAAAAATAAGAATACTGCATTGTTAGACCTTGATCCTGAAGGCGGAGCCACAATATCATTTGGAATAAAGAGGGAAAAGAAGGAATATCCATTGGGAGGAAAGAGTGTAAACATATTTAACGTAGAAGTATTCCTAGCCCATATTGGTCTACTTAAACTGGAACTTAATGGAGACATAGAGTCTATAGTCTCCTCTCTTAAGAAACTTGCAGAAAACTTTGACTTTCTGGTAATAGATACACCCCCTAACCTGGGCACACTAGCAGTCTCTGCCATGATTGCTGGAGATAAGATAATTACGCCTATTACCCCACAACCCCTTGTATTAGAGGCTGCTAAGAATCTGGACTCTAGACTGCAGGGTCTAAGGAAACCAGCAATAGCATTCACAAATATGAGTAAGAAATCTGTAAAGCTTGAACTACCTTCTGTCAAGAGTATAGACTTGTCAATTCCGCAATCTAAACTTTTCTCTGAAGCCACTAGACTCGGAGTTCCAGCCCTTAGATATGAAGAGTTTAGAGTGAAGAAACCAAAGTTTTCACAGTTATATGAAGACTTAGCTAAAGTGGTGATAGAAGGATGAGTGAGTTAGACTTAATTCTAAACAGGAAAAAGACTGAACAGAAAGTAGAGACTAGTGAACAGAAAGTTGAGTCCAGACAGGAGACTCCCAAGTCTACTACACAGAGAGTAGAGACCATAACTAATAAAATCCAGGAAAAGGTTAATGAGAATAACGCTTCAAAGAACCCTAGTGAAGATTTAGAGGAAGTGAAGAACAGTTCAAACCCTAATTCAGAAGCCAACGTGGATAACATAAAAGGGGTCATGAAAAGGTTCATAGATAGGGATCCTAAAATAGGGATATGGAGTTATCCGTCATTCCTTGTGCTACAGTACCTGTATCATACAGTTCCTGGATTTAAAATGAGTAAGATTGCAAAGGACGCCTTAGAGCGTGGACTGAGAGAGATATATCCAGATCTTTTTAGAATAGCGGAGGAGGTTACATTAGAGAGTAAAAAGAGTTAATGATATTACTATAATGAATATTACCAAAGCAGGGTCATTCAAAAAGACTTGCCATTAAATAATATAGTTCTCGACATCAAGAGCTCATTTATTTAAGTTTATTATATAAAATTACCACACCAGCTACAAGAACTATTATCACACTAGCAATAATTATACCAAATATGATATTAAGTAATGGTGGATACTGTATTATGGTGATCGATTTAACAGAGGTCATGGAATTTACTATAGTATAGTCAGTGGTTAAGCTTGTAACAGTTATGGGGACTTGATTATTGGGAGAAGCAGCGAGCTGTTGGTTTTCTACCAAAACCAGACCCTTATTTACTGTATATGAGGATGTTGGTGGTATTCCAATTTCCTTAAGTGACTGAGATAGTATGAAATCGCCCAGAGCAACCCCTATTAATAACAGTAAGACTCCAATTATCAGTAGCAATCTCCACTTACTCACACTTTATAAATTTTACCTCTCCATATAATATTCTTTTCTCTTAAAGTTAAGGCTATTAAGAACAATGAGTAAAATATTGCTAATATTGAGGCTAATGAAGGAATTATTGAGTTGGACAGACCTATCTTGTAACTCCTCAAAATATTTTTAATTACCCATAAGATGAAGGGAGTTACTACAAATATGTTAAAGGGTATCAGGACTAGAAAAGCCAGCATGAAGATAGCCACAATTATAAATCCATTGACTCCCCTCCTTGAGTATCTCCACACTGTTATTAGTTGCCTTTTACTCCATGTTATCAACTGGGTTTCGTCGTAGAAATTTAACGGCATCGCGTTGAATACAAATCCTAATTTTCCTCTTTCTTTAGCTATCCTTGTTAAGGTACAATCATCGCACCACTGGGTTTTCAACTCCTGAATTACCCTCTCGTCGAAGAATTCCCTTTTGAAAGCCATAGACCCTCCCCAAAGGAATGTTCCACCTACAGCCTGGCTCTCGAACCCTAAGGTCCAAAATCCCGCTCTTATTATATTACCGATTGTAAGCCTGACAGGCTTTGCCCATGAAAACACTGTTGTTGCAACATAGTTAGATAATGGGGATACCAATTCTTTCAGCCAATACCTGGGAAACCATGTATCAGAGTCAGCGAATACTATTACATCCCCTCTTGCGTATTTCAGTCCCTCTAACTGAGCATTTATTTTTCCACTACATATGTCACAGTTTTTATTACTTACAACAACTTTCACGTTGTATTTCCTGAGGACAGGAACTATCGGGTCATTTTCATCATCGACTACATAGATTACCTCATATGCTGGATAATCCTGTAATAAAAGGGATTTGATGTTTTCCTCTGCGTTAACATCCAAACCTCTAACAGGAATAATTACGGAAGCGAAGCCCCCTTGATTACCATTTACCTCTCGTCGAACCTTAATCTCTCTGTAAATTTGGTACGTAATTAATAGGTCTGCTAATAGTATTATCGCCGAGCTTATCAGAAATATTAACATACTCTAATTCTAACCGCTTAAGTAAATTTAAAGCGTTCTCAGAAATACCTGGCGCAACTAGAATTCCTCTGGCGTTCTCTCCAATCTCCTTAAAATACATTATATACCTATATAGTTGAGATACAGCCTGAAGCGAAGCTTTAGCTCTTTTAAACTCTAAAACAACTAAATTACCCTCTTTATCCTTCCCTATTAGGTCTACAGTACCATAGGGAGTGCGATACTCTCGGTGAATTGGCTTAAATCCACCCTCTATTACCTCAGGGTTATTTATAACGAAGTCCACTTCATCCTTCTCTCTCCCCACTAGAAAGAACTCTCCAGGCTTAACCTCTGAAGAGGTAATATAATAGACTCTGTGGTGCAGAATGGAGAGTCTTTCCTTAGGTCTCTTTCTTTCAGCATGTACTGTCAATACTCCACTCTCTATACTGTACTCTATTCTTGATCCAGGAGGTTGCCAATTTACAGGCTCTCTCTTAGTAGGTCCGTGAATTATAACACTTCCATCTGGTTTGATAATCGTAAGTCTCGGTGAAAGAGAGGCTCGTGATTTAGCCCTACCTGAATATAAGATTTCACAGTCAGAATAAATTGTAAGTAGAGCATTCACCGATTCGTTGAGGAAAATTAAAGCCTCCTGTAAATCAGGCTCGAGTAATACCTTAAACACAGTATTACTTATAAAAAACTAATATATATATTCACTCTAGAGAGAAGAATATACTCTACACCCACTTCAGTCTAGCACCACCATCAACTGGAATAACTACTCCATTAACCCATTGTGCCTCATCGCTTAATAACCAAGTTATAACTTGAGCAAAATCCTCAGGCGGTGCGCCCGCATCACCTAATTTTCTCATCTTTCTCCAATCCCTACCTGGTACGAAATCACCCATTATAAAGCTTGGCGCTACACCAACAACCCTTATTCCCTTATTCAGCAATTCAGATGCTAGGATCTCTACTGCCTTGGTTAAACCCGATTTCGCAATTGCATAAGATAGTTGGTTTGGCAATGCTGTATATAGTGCCCTAGTCGATGATACCATAACTATTGTGGAACCTTCACGAAGCTTTTCCAATGAGGCATTAACCAAATATAGCGGTGTTTTTATGTGATTTTTCAACATTTCATCTAATCCACTTGGAGATTCTACAGTATCCTCTAAATACCCACCTACTGTGATCACTAAATCAGTTATGTTTCCAGCCCTACTAACTACATCCTTAGCCCCTTGGGGGGTTGAGAGATCGCCTACAACATAGCTGGCTTTGTCTCCCAAAGATTTTACTATTTCCACAAGTTTTTTCTCACTTCTGGCATTAAGAACTACCTCAGCACCTTCGTTTATACTAAAATAGGCTACAGCATAACCTAAACCCGTACTTGTACCTGCAATTAAAACTCTTCTTCCCTTCAGTCTCATGTTTTACCACCCAATAATAATCTAATCTTCTCTGAAGAGTCTACCGGTAAATTACAAGTATTACCTATACACACATAAGCTCTACTGGAACCTTTATTGTAATTAACCATGGATTTTATAAAAGAGGGAAGCATATCTATAGAGTCTTCACTCACGAGCTCCACGACCTTGAAAGGATGATATATTTTCAGTGAAGATAGGTGAAGATCTTTTGCCTTACCATCTTTTTCATCAACTATCACGATATGGGCTAAACCTTTCTCAAAAGCCATTGAGTTAAATGTTACGCCTGCAATGTAAGGGGAATCTATTGAATAAGAATTAGGAGTAAACTTAAATGACTCATCTAAAAGCGATAATTTCAACAGTCCTTTGTTGGCTAAAGACGCATTACTCTCATTGGGAGAGTCAATAGGGTAATTATAGTCCATCTCCTTTAATTCTCTTCCTATTTTAAGGGCTAGATCTCTATACTTCATTTTACCTGTTACCTCATAGGCTGATAATAGGGATAGGAGAGCAGATGCATAATCTTCGGGTAAGCCATCTTTACCCCCTGTTAGTCTTCTAGTAACCTTAGTGTTTATCATATCTACTACCTTAAGGGCTTCCTTTAAACCTTTACCTGTAATTGGGTAAGCTAATGTTAAAGCCTCAGCTGTTCTACAGTTAGAGTGAGTATATACATTTGTGTCAATAAAGGGATACTTTCTTCTCTCTTCTCTATAGACTCTTAGTCTTTCCCTAACATCATTCAGTTTACCTATTGGATCCTTGAACCTTTTACTTAATTCTCTCAAATCATAATTCCTTCTTAATACTTTTCTACCCTCAACTTCCTTTACGGTATCAACATTGAAAAATCTGATCCAAAAGTTAATATCTTCTCCATTGAGAGCTTCCTGAAACTCCTTTAACGTCCATGTATAGTAGTACCCTTCTGCACCTTCTGAGTCCGCATCGACACTATTTGAAAACCCATCCACAGTACTTAACTCCCTGAGAATGAAGTTCACGGTCATATTCATCGCGTCCAATATTTCAATATCTTCACTTTGCATGTAAGCCTGCATGTAACTAATTAGAAGTTCAGCATTATCTATAAGGAGTTTTTCAAAATGCGGAACGTACCATTCACTGTCTACGGTGTATCTATGAAACCCACCACCGACCTGGTCAAAAATCCCACCATAGTACATCTTCTTTAACGTAAACATAGAAAGTTTAGCCTCAGTGTCACTCTTTGTGTAGAAAGAGTAAGCAATTAAGAGCTGATCTATAGTTGGGTGAGGAAATTTCATACTACCTAAGAGTCCACCGTTTTCAAAGTCAAAATTTGATGCAATATAACTCACTATGCTCTCTACTTGATCCCAGTGGGCTTCAACTTTTTGATATCCTAGATTCTGAAGTGAAGAGTGAAGAGAATTAGCAGTCTGAAATATTTTATCCCTCTCATTCTTCCATAATCTTACAATCTCATTAAGGAGTCTCTTGAAACCAACCCTACCGTAGGAGTCCTCTGGAGGAAAATATGTTCCGCCGAAAAACACCTTACCATCAGGTGTCATAAATACCGTTAAAGGCCAACCAGATTCTCCAGTAATCGAGCTTACAGCAAGTTGAAGTCTCCTATCCAGGTCAGGCATCTCATCCCTATCTACTTTAATTGCGACGAAATTTTTGTTAATTAAATCGATGACCTCCTTGTCCTCATAAGTTGTCTCATCCATTACGTGGCACCAGTGACACCACGAAGCGCCAACGTCTACCAATACTGGCTTATCCTCTTTTTTTGCCTTATCAAAAGCCTCATCACTCCAAGGAAACCAATCAATAGGACTCCCTGAGGATAGTTTAAGAAATGCACTACTTACGTTACCTAATCTATTCATACGTGATATATATATGTATATTAACAATAAAAAGTATGTATTATTGTCTTCTCTTTATAATCAAATAGATGGCTAACGCCATAACCCCTAAGCCTACACCTAATAAATCCACAGATGGAGAAGAGTTGGAGTTTAATTCATGGTATTTTATAAATGTAACATTTACAACTGAGTCATTGGTCACAAATAGTATGTAAAAGTTCGTGGAGACATTGTTTATAATACTGTTTGATCCTATTGGGGTCGTAATGTAGACATAAGAGTCGTTTCTGACAAGGAATTGCGAATTTGATTTTATGCTAATGTAGGATCCATTATCGAATCTTATTTGTACATTGGAACCATTATTTACAATTACCTTAAGCTCCACATATGTGGGGACAGCGGTCACGTTTATCAAATCATACAATGAAGAATTGAGGGTCAGCGTATTTGCCTTAACGCCATTAATAAATATCTGGTATCCAGGTTGAAGGGTTGATGCTTGAATAGTTATATTACCCTCTAATCTCAATGAGGTAGTTTTGCTAATTACAGTGAAATTATCTCCCTGTGTTATAGTTACCTGTAAGGGACCGTTTATTAAGATCTCTAGAGTACGTACTGAAGACTCTGTGACGGTTGAAGAGATGCAGAGCGGGATTAGGATAGTTATAAAAACAGAAATAAGGAGTAATTCTGACGATTTCATTAACAAATTCTACTAAGATTAAAAGGGGAGTCCTTTCTCAAAGTATTATTTTCCCTTTATCATACACCGACTCAGTAACTTCCTTATCGGGCAATATTATTGTCTCCCTGTTTATGAACACCTGATCATGTATTAAAACACCATCACCGATTATTGCCCCATCTACTCTATTCCATTTACCTAGACTTACCTCATCACCAATTACACTTTCCTTGACTAGAGAGAAATCACCTAATGCCACATCATTCATCAATATACTCTCCTCGATACAGCTACCATTCCCTATCCTGTTATTTACTCCGATTATCGAATTCCTAATACTTGAGCCTTCACCTACGGTGGTATTATCACCTATATAAAATGGAGGAAATAGTTCTGCTTTCTCACTTACCTTAGCACTTTGTGAGATAAACCCTTTTGGATATTTTAGGGTCAACAGTTCAAGGTTTATTCTCATATAATCCCTGGGAACTCCTATGTCCATCCACAACCCCTTATACGGATAGACTGATACACAAGTATCAGAAACCAACAATTTCGGTAAAAAGTCTCTGCTTATAGACAAGCCGTCTATCTTGTTTAACAACTCTTTTTTAAATACATATATTCCAGCATTTACTAAGTTGCTTAATGGAGTTTTGGGTTTCTCTATAATCTGAATTAATCTATGACCATCTGTTATTAACACGCCATATCTAGAGGGATCCTCTACTTGAGTAGCTGTAAGTGTTGCACTACAGCCTTTACTCTGATGATACTCTAGTAATTTATTGAAATCTATCTCCGCATATATGTCTCCATAAACCACTATCACGTCATCAGATAAGTTATAATTTGAATTTATGAGTTTCAGTGGACCAGCATCTCCTAGCCTACTTTCCTCTATAACGGAAACAATGTTTTTCTGTAAGTTTAATTGCTTAACATGATCAAGAACTTTATCAGCCATGACCCTCAAGGAAAGATATATTGTATCAACGTCTGAAGATGCTAGAGAGTAGAGTGTATAGTCCATTAATGGTTTTCCTAATACAGGAAGAAGGGCTTTAGGTTTTGTTAAGCTTAATGGTCTTAGTCTAGTTGCGTATCCACCTGCAAGAACTATAGCAGATACCATTATATAATTTAGGAAAAAACAGTAAAATAAACTTACTTATTTAGATACTTCTGCAATCTCTTTTCGGCGTCGTCCCAATTTACTACATTCCACCAGGCGTTCAGATAGTCTCCTCTCTTGTTCTTGTACTGAAGATAATATGCATGTTCAAACTCATCTACTATCAAGATCACTGGCAACTCTGCAATATGATTCATAAAGTGGTTCTCCACTGTCATTATCTGTAGGTTACCGGACTCGTTATCATAGTATAGTACAGTCCAGCCTGATCCAGGTAAACTATTGGCTGATTCACTGAATACCTGTTTAAACCTATCGAAGCTTCCGTACTGTTTATTGATCAGGTCAGCTAAAGCACCGCCAGGCTTTCCTCCTCCCTTACCAGCAGGAGCCATGTTATTCCAATATATTGCATGTAACTTGTGACCGTTAATATTGAATGTTAAACCCCTCAATATACCCTGTAGATCGTATTGTCCTTGAGGTAGGTCGCCCTTAATCAATTTCTCTAATCTATCTAGAAGGGAGTTTGCACCATTAACATATCCCTTATGGTGCCCGTTATAGTGGACATCTATTATATCTTTACTGATATAGGGTTCCAGTGCATCTACTTTGTATGGGAGTTGCGGAAATTCATATCTTTTTAACTGAATAACTTGGGTCATACAAACAAATAGCCAATGGTGGATTAAATATTTTGATTAGAAATAGGTTTTAACATGAAAATTATTACTATCTAACAATAACAACAAATTTACGACCTAATCATCTTAACCTCCTTATGGATATCTCAGCATGGTCATCTACAACGTCCCCCTTAAATAAGTATCTTGGTGCATTTCTGAGTAACTGATGCGTGCACATTATCCTATCCTTATCAGCTATTATGTTCAATATGTCACCAGGTTTCATGTTAACCAGTACCTTTGAGATCTCCAAGATATATTCGTCGCAACTCTTTCCTCTTAAATCCAGTCTTAATTGTTGACTCATAATTATTATCACCTTTTAGATACTTATGAATCTTGCCTGCTCATATAAAGCACTTTTCTTCGCCAACTCTTCCTGTTCTTTTATCACTTTATCCCACAATTGTTTTGCATTAGACAATGTATAGACGTAAACCTCACTGATCTTCTCCAACACTTGATTATCGGAGAGTGGATGAATTCTTAGACCGACCCTGCCCACAGCCCCTCCTCTGATCATTAGCCAGTGGGCAAAGACTTCCAATGGATATTTCCTCATAATCTCTTCATCACTTAGCTTTTTCCTATAGAGCAAGTAAAGCTCTCTAATGAAATTAGTAGCAATAACTCTTAACATCTTCTCTTTCCACTCATCAACATATTTCTCCCCTTCCTTCACAATTACATTTCTGAGATATGTGTAATACTCATCAGCACTTTTGTCATCAACGAGTGATAAACCTGTAACAGCCAAGACAAAGTCCTTTTGAGCCATTAAAGCATCAAAATCTCTATTTACATAGAGCCAAGCTGTAGCTGCAAAGGAATTAACTACGCCAAACATCAGTTTATTTACCAATTCGTCCTTATTTACCTCCACATTAACCTTTTCGTCCTGCAATATTTTCAGGAGCTCGTCATAATCAACTACTCCAGCATATACTAGCTTACCATCAATGAATATTGAGGGAGTTGAAATCACTCCTCTCTCGAAGGCTAAAAATGGATATAGTTCTGTATCTATTATGGTCACTTTTCCTAGAAGTCTATTCCTCTCCAGAAATTCCATTAAAATACCGCACTCAGTACAAGTCTTATGCGTAAAAATCTCTACTTTACTCATAGCTTCATTTTATTCGCATTCAAACATTTTAGATTTTTCTTCCAATAAAGGGACTCGAAACGCTTGTCCAAAAGCCATACATTACATTTGTCATTTACATCACGAATAGCCCTTCCTATAGCCTGTTTTATGGTAACTAAAGCTGGGATCTTAAACAAAAACTCCTCATTTTCCCTATTCATCTTCAACGAAACCCTTTGAGCTAAAATTTTCAAGTAATCATCAGGTGGTGGGTAAGGTATACCTACAATTACCACATCAGAAATTAAACTTCTATCATTGTTCCTTAATTCTATGCCTTCGGCTAATTTTCCTTTTCCTACACTCCCTATCAGGACTTTATTTTTTACCGAGATTGCAGAGTATAGATCCTCTACTGAAGAGTCTTCACTCTCAACATACTTAGGTAATGAAATCCTAGACATAACCCTCTCCATTATCTCGTAAGACGGAAATACTACCAAAACATTTGCCTTAGCTTGAAAGTATATTTTTAGAAGATAGTCAGCATATCTCTTCCACATATTGTCACTTCTCATATCATATTTAGAGGTAACGTCGACACCGATGTAACACTCGTAAGAACCAGAAACCCTCCTTTGTATTTCCCTTTCTACATCAAGGTATAACATGTTTCTCTTTACACCCCAAACCTTTTCCATGTACTCACTAGGCGGTAATGTACCAGACATTAGAATTATTGACAATGCGTTATCATTAAGTAGATTTAGATAATAAGATATTTCTGGGTTTTTAATGACGAGTCTTTTAGAATATGAAAAGGGAATAAATGAGCCTGTAGATAACAGAAAGAAGAACCTCAGAATAGAACCTATATGAATTTTATTTACCTTGCCTTGCTTTAAACTATCTTTTCTAATATCTTCATAATCATCAGCTAAGATTTCGAGTTCCTCCTTTGATAACTTAGGAACATTCTCCACTTTGATGTATTTTTCATCAGGTAAGACGACTTCCCTAAGCTGATTTAACAATTTACTTAATATCCTTCTGCTCTCTTCACTTTTACTTTGTTTTATCGCCATTTGAATCGTAATCTCACTTAGACTCCTTTCTTCAAGCTCGTTTACCTTATCTAAGTTATGAGCCTCGTCTATGACTATCACATATTCCCTTAAATCTATATCAATAAATTCTCTATAACGGTCTATAAAGAAATATGGATAAGTTAGGGCTATAACGTCTGCCTTATATAAGGAATTGAGTAAGGAGTAGTAGGGACAGAATCTATCCTGGAGTCCTTCTTTCTTCAACTTCTTTACTAAGGACAATGGAGAGTCATCGGTCTTTACCTCGACTGTAGAGCCCTTAAGCTCACAATATTTGCATGGAATATCTTCACTTTCTGCTCCCTTCTCGGCGTATAAACATGATGAGGGTTTACCTACAAGAAAAGAAAAAGTGATATCTCTCTTCTCTCGTATTTTAGTTAAGTCTCTGTAAATTGGGTAAAATTCATTGTGTGTTCTGACTACGAACAATACTTTCGGTTTAACCTCCAAAGAAACCAAAAGAGAGAATATAGTCTTCCCACTACCAGTGGGAGCATTTAAGGCAACCAAACAATTATTTCTAAGTCCTTCTATAACTTTGTCCTTTAATTTTTCTTGCCAATCCCTGAGTTTCAACATTACATTAATTCTTCAAGCTTGACTAAAACTTCATCTAACATAATGAACTTAACATAATCTTTATTAGCCAATTCAATGAAATCCTTGACTTTACCTTTCGCTTTTATAGTAGACAAAAACGAAAAAACTGATAAAACACTCACTGTCTTTTTAATATCCTCAATAATTTCACTTGCTGGAGGTCTGTTGGTTATTATTATACAGCTGACATCTGCTGATCTTGAAATATTATTAATCTCAAGGATTCTATAATCGAGTTTCTCTAACACTTTTTCCTCAGTACTACTCATATTTTTTCACTCCTTTACCTAGGATATATTATATCTTTTTAACATTATAAACTAATTGCATATAAAGTTAGGTGGAATATATAAAAAACAATACTAGATGCTTAATATTCGGTATTAATGTTTTAATTAGCCAGCGTGTTTATAAATTTCCAGTAAGAAGATGTTAAGGATTAGGCGTTCTGAACTAAAACCAGGTGAAAAGAAAAAAGTAACCATTGGAAATGAGGAAGTAATTTTGCTTTACCTGGGAGGAGGAAAGTATTATGCATTCCAAAGTAGATGCCCCCACCTGGGTTGTGACCTGTACAAAGTAGGTGTAGTGATTAGAGAAGAATTAGTATGCCAATGTCATTTCACACACTTCTCCATCAATGACGGAAGAGCAATCAAAGGAGCAACCAAGAAACCATTGAAACTGTACCGCGTTCAGGTTGATGGTGAAGACATAATTGTGGAAAGTTGATTTAAGATTCTTCTCACATCCTTATAATGTAACTGCCCTTTAGCAGTTTCTTCGCCAGCATGGGCATATATCAACTTAGATCCCAGAAGAGAGAAGGCTATTCTCTCTACTCCATTAACACCCATAGGCATAACAACTGCATTATCGTAATTATCCAGAACTCTCATCAATAGTTCCTTATAACCTCTCTTGGCTATTACAGCTATTTTTCTAAGATATGCTTCATCGAATTTATCAAAAATTTCCTTTACCTCTGTAAACTCAGGCACATTATCAAAATAATGGATTGAAACTATCTTGTCTTTAACATTGACTTGATATCTTAATGCAAATCTTGCCTCAATATCATACATAAATTTCTCTCTTTCCATATGTCTGACAAAGTAAGCCTTAAAAACAGGATCTATATAATTTACTCCTCCTTCATTCTTATCCCTTAGGGTTATAATCAACTTTTCCTTGTATTTTGAGACTGAATCTAAAATATCAACGTCAAATTTGCTAAGATAATCTAGTCTAAGTTCTACCAAGTCAACGTCCTTTATAAGCAATTCAATTCTATCTAAATCTTTTAATTCCTTAACAGGTAAGGCAACAACGAGCTTAGGTGAAATGTATATCACCACCTAAACTAATTAGGTCTGACCAGAAACTTGGATTACTCTTATTCACACATTCAGCTTTTTCAATAGTACCCCCCGTCTTCAGGGATATCACTCCTGCCATCATTGCTATTCTGTGATCATTGGGACATATTATACTACCTTCAGTCAACTTTGATGGAAATATTTTAATAGAATCTGTATCAACAACAACATTACCTGAAAAAGACTCCAGGGTGGATTTTATTGTACTTACCCTATCACTCTCCTTAATTCTCAATCTCTTAATTCCAGTAATTTCAGTTCCTGAGGTCGCAAAGGGTGCAATACAAGCTATAGATGGTGCAAGGTCAGGCATATCGTCCACATCCACCTTTATTCCCTTTATAATTCCGTTCCCTGATACAATCCATGAGTTACCTTCGACTCTAGAGTCTACACCTATATTCTTAATTATTTTTACAATGCTGTGGTCACCATCGTAATGTGGAGGAGAATACAGTCCCTTAATTTGAATCTCTCCTCCAGTTATTGCAGAGGCAATAGCATAAAATGAAGCTAATGCATAATCTCCTGGAACATCTCCTTTAAACTCTACAAACTCCCCCCTTTCTACCCTAATCCTGTTTCCACTAAACTTCACATTACCGCCGAGTGAATTGATCAAATCAATAGTCATATATATGTAGCTCTTCGAAGATAACGGGGGAATAATCTCAATATCCCCACCGTTGACTAAAGAAAAGGCATATATAAACCCAGAGATGTATTGACTGCTCTCATCTCCCCTTATTCTCACATAATTTTCCTTTAGTTTTCCAGTCATGGTAACTGGAAGATAATTTGATGAAAACCTTATTTGCCCCTCTAGGGCTTCCACTATTGCAGTTATAGGTCTCTTCCTTAGACTTTCATTCCCGTCTAAAACCACTTCTCCTCCTAAAACTGATAAAATGGGTATCATCATTCTAAGAGTAGTAGCAGAACCGCCAAAATTCAGGTATTGCGGCACTCTTAATTTTTCACCTTTCTTAAGGCTAAGATTATCACTTATATTCACTCCAATGTCCTTTACCACGTCTATTGCAACTTTAGTGTCCTCAGACAGGGAAAGGTTATTTAGGATAACATTAGATAGTAGCGAGTACAGTATCAGTCTTATTGCGAGGCTCTTAGACTGAGGAGCCTTTATGATCCCTGAGATTTTGGACTTGTTTATTCTAGTGATCGTGGCTCAACCACCCTGGTTACTAATACCTCTCCAAAATCCGAGAAAATATCGATTATCTTACCCTCGTCTCCCGGCTTTGTTACAGCAAAAATTGACGGTCCATTACCAGATATACCAGAAGCTAATGCGCCACCTTTCAAAGCTTGCTTTATGGGAGAAGTGTCATAACCTAATATCTCAGCTATAGCAATTCCGTTAAGCCTCATACCCGTAATTATGTCCTTTCTTGCGACATTGAATATTTCCTGGAATAGACCAGCATATCTCTTTAAATGGTTGAGATCAATTTTCACCTGTCTGTTTCCTCTAGGAAGTAAAACTATTGAGATATCAGGTGGCTCTTTTATTTCAATTAACTGGAATTCCTTATTAAAGGTAAATGTGACCCCTCCATAATATGAGGATGTAGCGTCATCGTAAGCACCAGTATAACTCACGCCTGCCCTTAATGACAGTATTGCGGATAATTTTGGTGGATCAATATCGTTTATCTTATACCTTCTCATAATTTCAGCTATCAACGCAGTGGAAACAGCACTACTGCTTTTCAAACCTCCTTTTGGAGGAATCTCTGAGTTTATTTCAGCCTTCATACAAGGTAGGTTGTACTTTTGTCTGAAGAATTGAATTATAGTATCTATCAATATATCTTGACTCTCACAGTAATCAGTCTCACTAACTTTCACCTCTACCTTTAAGTCAATTGCCATTGATGAACCGTACCAGCCTGGCAGTGCGTTTACTACTGAGATTCCTGCATAGGTTTGCATTCCTCTACATACCTCCTCCATTTCTCCTCTATAATCCTAGCTTGATCTTCACTTAATTTTACAAGTGGAATATAACCAGATCTAAGTGCATGATCCACTAACACTAAGGCAACCATTGCTTCGGCTACAGAGACACCTCTTATTGCTACCGCAGGATCATGCCTACCTATCACACTAATAGTAGACTCTTCAGAGGTACGTAAATCTATAGTTTTCTGAGGTTTTCTAATTGAACTAGTAGGCTTAAATCCGCATCTCAATACTAATTTCTCGCCGTTTGAAAGACCACCTAATATACCTCCTGCTCTATTGTATCGCCATCCCAGTTTCCCATTATCCTTAATAACTATTTCATCATTTGCCTCACTACCCTTCATTTTACTTGCTTTAAATCCTAACCCATACTCAAAACCAACAACTGCAGGTATTGAAAGTAAAGCCTTAGCCAAATCAGACTTCAGTTTATCAAAAACTGGCTCACCCAAACCTATCGGTACATTATCTGCAATAACCTCAGCAACTCCTCCCCAACTATCCCCTTCAACTGTAGCTTGTTTGATCAGTTCCTCGTACTTCTCCTCAAGCCATTTCTTACTAGCCCTCACGGGGCTGTACTTAGAACAAAATATTTCCCTGAAGGAAACATCTTCATTAAGTTCCACTGGACCCAAAGACTTCAGATGTGCACCTATCACAGTATCGGTCAACATGAGTAATTTCTTGGCTATTGCAGAGGCTGCTACTCTAGATGCGGTCTCCCTTGCGCTAGATCTCCCTCCTCCTCTATAGTCCCAATTCTCGTAACCGTATTTCATGATATACGGTAAGTCAGCATGTCCTGGTCTGGGTTTATGTTTAACTTCCTCATATAGTGAGGAGATCACATCATTATTTCTAATAATGATAGTTAGCGGGGCACCTGTGGTTCTACCATTATAAACCCCACTGACAATTTCAGGCTCATCCTTCTCCCTCCTTCCACTAACGAATTGCTTACCTGGTCTTCGAAAACTCAATTCAAATTCGATATCCTCCTTACTTATGTAAAGTCCTGCAGGAACGCCGTCAATAACTACACCTACCATTGGACCATGACTCTCTCCAAATGTGGTAATTCTAAACATCTTACCTAACGAGTTTCCTGGCATATAAGAACTTCACCACCTCTTCATCACTTAACGATTTACCAAACCAAATCTTTTCAGCCTCCATCGCCTGACGTACCAAAATCTCCAAACCATTTATAGACCTTATACCTCTGTTTTCAGCCTTCAATATGAGTGGAGTCTTTATGGGATTATAAACTAAATCTACAACGAGTTTTCCCCTTATGCACTCATCTGGGACGTAGCTAGAATTTGGGGTAGCATTAACTATTATATCTCCAGGTTTACATGAAGAACTTATCTTAATATCATAACCAAATTCTTTAAAATCTCTATTTAGGGACTGAGCCCTTTCTAAGGATCTATTTATCACATGAACCTCACAGCCTAATTTCAGCAATGCGTATATACTAGCCCTCCCTGCACCACCAGCTCCAAAAACTGTGCATATTGAAGGTTTATCAATTAGCTTCTCCTTTATCAAATTATAAATGGCTATGTAGTCAGTGTTGTAACCATTTAGGTTATAAATAGTGTTCACAGCTCCAATAACTCTAGCCTCCTCAGAAACGCCAATGAGATACTTAACTGCATCCTCTTTATAAGGTATTGTAACATTCAAGCCTAAAGCTATATTCAATAGCCCTATTATTATGGAGTCAAATTTATCCCTTCTTACATCAAATCTCAGGTAAACTGCATTAATTCCTAATCTTTGAAATGCATAGTTATGTATAGCTGGAGATAAGGTATATGGTATGTTTTCTCCTAAGACTCCAAAAAGTTTTGTGTCATTATTTATTTCAAGCATTGCTCAGCAAACCCTTTTAAAGTCTCAATTGGTACTTCCACTCTTTTCCAATCTCCTATCCTTGTGGGAAAGGGCATCAATAGTACTCCATTTCTCACTTTCTTATCCTTTGATAGTGCAAACAAAGCCTCTTTGAGGTCAATCTTAGAGGACAACTCATCAATACTAATTGGCAAGTTATAGTGTGAAAGTATCCACACAGTATCTTCAACTACCCCTTCCTCAGAATAGCCCATCTCCTCAGCTATTTTAGCCTCGCAGACCATACCCACAGATATTGCATAACCGTGAGGTATACTAAATCCTGATCCAGCTTCAATAGCATGCCCAATAGTATGACCAAAGTTCAAAACTATTCTAACTCCCTTTGTCTCCCTCTCATCTTCCTTAACCACACTCAGCTTGTCCTGTATGGATCTCTGTACAACATACTCCAACGATTCAGGGTCTTTGCTTAACACTGAATTCTTATTTAGAGCAAGGAAGTCATACAATTCTTTATCTAACACTAAACCATATTTTATGACCTCTGCTAGACCTTTCCTAACCTCCTCTGAGGGTAATGATATTAAAAACCTCAAGTCTGCAATAATTGCTCTAGGCTGATAGAAAGTTCCAATGATGTTTTTAATTCTGCCAAAATTGACTCCATTCTTTCCACCTATTCCAGCATCCACCATTCCAAGAAGGGTGGTGGGAACATTGATTAGATTTAAGCCTCTCATATACGTGGAGGCTATAAAACCAATAGTATCCGTTACAGACCCTCCACCAATTGCAATTACATAGTCCCCTCTATCAAAACCTCCTTCAAATAGAACCTTTAGGAGCTCAAGTGAATACTGAATATCCTTTGCTTCCTCCCCGTCCTTGATGGGAACTAGGGTATATTCTCCCTTAAGATGAGGTTTAATAAAATCTATGTTCACGCTACTTGAGTAAAATATGGCTTTTTTATCTTGTATTTCTTTCAGATAACTTAATGCGTTTTCTCCAACTACTACATCTATATCCTGTTGAGAGGTAATACTCTCACTAAATCTTATCATACCTTTCTACCTAGAACATTAGCTAAAGCTCTTATCCTATTCATTAGTAGTTCGAATGAGTCTGGTGTTAATTGTTGCTCTGAATCACTAAGTGCCTTCTCGGGATTTGGATGAACTTCAATTAATAACATATCTGCACCAGCAGCAACAGCAGCTAAGGCAAGGGAATGAACTAATTCTCTTTTACCTGCAGGGTGACTTGGATCTGCACATATGGGTAAATGAGTTTGTAATTTAGCAGCTATCATCCCTCCTATATCCATAGTAAATCTCGTAGCCTTTTCAAATGTCCTAATCCCTCTTTCACATAATACCACGTTACCATTACCCTCCAAAAGCAAATACTCAGCCGCTAGTAGCCACTCATCTACTGTGTTACCTAAACCCCTCTTCAATAATACTGGCATCCCAGATTTCCCAGCTTCCTTAAGTAAATCGAAGTTCTGACCATTTCTAGCACCAATTTGGAGCATATCAGTATACTTTTTGAACATGTCTATTTGCCTAGTATCCATTATCTCTGAAACTACAGGGAGTCCAACTTGGTCTCCTACCTTTCTGAGTATCTCTAACCCTCTCTCCCCTAGTCCTTGAAATGAGTAGGGATTGGTTCTGGGCTTTAGAGCACCTCCTCTCAGAAGCTTTGCTCCAGCTCTTTTGGCAGCCTTGGCAACAGTTAAGACTTGTTCCTCGTCCTCAACTGCGCATGGTCCTGCAGCAACAACTAACCTGTCCCCACCTATTTCTACATCCTTAACTTTAACAATAGTGGGATCTTTTTTCCATTCATTGCTCACTAGTGGAAATTGACGCTTACTTTTAACAGCTATCTCTATGCTCTCATCCTTTATGTTTTCTACATAAGTATCAGGCCAGGTAACTACAAGTTTTTTACCGTATAGATCTAGAAACTTATATGAAGCAGACGAATTATTTAGTTTTTCTTTTAATGAAGAGTAATTTGCGTTTTGTTTAAGAATTAGGAGCATGTTTCACTCACCTAGACTTTTCAAAACATCTTGAAGTTCTCTCATACCTAAATCTCTCACCTTATGGGCATAAGGATTATCCTTCTGAATTTCCAAAATAACGGGGAGTAAGGAGTTAATTCTATCTAATATCTTACCTATCTCTCTAAAATTAGTAGTCTGTAATTCATCTATTTTATTACCAACTTCCAACTCCTTCTTTAACGTGTTTGAGCTTCGTAACAGACCTAACATGTAGAAATGAGCCAAAACTTGGACTATAGCCATAACTTTGTCATGTTCCTCTGGAGTAGTCAAGACAGGTACTAAACCACACTTTCTCCAAAACTCTATAACCTCTTGTGTTCTCGTGGATTTCTGGGAGGGTATCACAGCTATTCTCTCCCCTACCGGATATAAAATAGGACCAAAAAGAGGATGAGTTGAAATATACTCAAATGAGAACTGTTCAGATAGGGTCTGAAGTGTTCGAAATGTATTAGATTTAGTAGAAAAAATATCCATCACAACTTTTTCTTTAGCATATCTTAAAACACTCTCTGCGTAGTCCAGTCCACTGGGACTAATCGAAAGTATAACATATTCACTCCAGTCCAGTGCACTCTTTTCTTCCATATAGACAAACTTAAATTCATTTGCAAGTCTCTCAGCCTTTCTCTTATCTCTGCCTGTAATTACCACATTATGACCAGAAAGATGAAAGAGAGATGATAAGGATCTTGCCATTCCACCATATCCTATTATTGTGACTCTTCTCTTCTTCGAGTCTTTAACTTGAAACATCTTTGAGTAAGAAACTAGGTTAGTGAGAACAGATGAGACTAAGGATTCTGGAATTCCTAGTCTTCTACCCTTCTCAGTCCAATATTCCTTAACATATTCCTCCCTTTTTTCATCCGTAACGTTAAAACCCATCCTACCTTTAACCTCTCCTATCATAGAAGAAACCTGAAGCCTTTTTGCGATTAAACTTAAAATTTGACTATCTATCTCCTCTATTTCTTTTCTCAACTCTTCTAGTTCATTCATTTCAACAACTCCATTACGGAACTTATTATCGATTTGTAATTTATTCCGTAAAAGTCCAGTAAGTCTCTCTGACTCCTTGCACTCCTTCCAAAACCAGTAGCCCCAACAAACCTCATAGGAACTGGGTATCTCTTAACCACCACCTCAGACACTGCAGAGCCTATGCCTCCATAGATACTGTGCTCCTCAATGGTGACAATCCTTCCTGTTTTTCTGGCATAATATTCTATGGTTTGCTCATCGATTGGTTTTATTGATAACAGGTTAATCACCGACGCACTTATTCCCTTCTTTTCAAGTTCCTCTGCAGCCCTTAATGCGTCCCAGAGAACCACACCTGCACCCATTATTGTAACATCATCTCCTTCTTTAAGGACGTAAGCTTTGCCCAATTTGAAATCATATTCTAAACCATCAGTAATTGATGGTGAATACTCTCTTCCTACTCTATAGTATAACGGTCCTCTTAGTTCTTCCATTATCACGGGAAAACTTCTCTTTATATCTGCTGGGTCTGCAGGTATTATTACCTTCATATTAGGTAATACTCTCATTAATGATATGTCCTCAAGACACTGATGACTTGATCCGTCCCCACTATCACTATACCCTGAATGTGTAACCACGAATTTCACATCCAAGTTCATCCTGGCTACAGCATTCCTAATTTGCTCCCATGCTCTCATTAAAAACATTGCGAAATCCACAACAACTGGTTTAAATCCTGTTGCTGAAAGACCTGCTGCAAAGTCTATCATGTCCTGCTCTGAGATACCAACATTAAAGTACCTATCAGGAAATTTCTCCTTGAAATAGGACGCTCTGCTTGAGTCACCAACATCAGCAGTTATCACTACTATATCCTTTAGCTTCTCTCCCATTTCGACTAGTAATTTGCCGAATGTATCACGCATTGAGTAGATATTTCCTTGCATCATCAGGACTCGACCTCTGTTTTTTGGTATTTTCTATAACTGGGAAACCTTTCCCTCTAACCGTGTTTGCAAATATTACAACTGGTGCTTTAGCCTTTATTGCTTCATCTATTGTAGAGATAAGGCTTATGAAATCATGTCCATCACAATTGAGCACTTTCCAGCCTACTGACCTCCATACGTCAGGTAGAAATTCCTTTGGTTTTACACTACCAGTGGAATCATCTAACTGGAATCCATTAATCTCTACAAACGCAATCAAATTGTCTAATTTTCTTGCAACTGCATGTGTCATTGCCTCCCATATTTGACCTTCATCCTGTTCACCGTCTCCCATAACCACATAAACTCTACCAGATCCTCCTCTCATTTTAATTCCTTGTGCCACACCAATTCCAAAACTTAATCCTTGACCAAGGCTTCCTGTTGACATATCAACACCAGGTATGAACGTCTCTGGATGTCCTTGCAACATTCCTGAGATATCTTGAATTTTCCATAAGTCATCGTCACTGACTAATCCTCTCTCTGACATTATAGCATAAAGTGCTGGAGCTGCATGACCCTTGCTTAATATGAACCAGTCTCTATTTATAGGATCTTTTCCATCCTTCACATATCTATAAAATAGAGTGGTCAATATTTCTATACTACTTAGAGAAGAACCCACATGTATAGTTTGATCGTAGAATAACATTCTTATTACTTTTCTTCTAGCTCTTTCAGCAATTTCCTTTAATTTGTTCAATTCTTCTAGAGATATTGGAATTCCATCACGCTCACCCATTGGCGCAAAATCTAGCCCCCAACAGAATTTATACTACTCAGTTATAAGCTTTATAGTGACTGAGTTAATGGAAAGATATGCTAGACAATTACTTGTATTAGGACTTGGAGTTCAGGAAAAGATAAGCCAACTTAAAGTGGCGATAGTAGGCTGTGGAGCCTTAGGTACTACTATAGCCGAGCTGTTAGCTAGACTTGGTGTAGGAAAAATTAGGCTTATTGACGCTGATATAGTAGAGGTAACTAACCTTCACAGGACTCATTTATTCGAAGAGAGTGATATTGGGAGACCTAAAGCCACTGTATGTGCAGAAAAAATAAGGAAAATTAACTCAGGTATCAAAGTTGAGGTGGTTAATGATATAATAGATTCAAGTAATGCTGAGGAGATACTAAAAGACAGTGATTATATATTTGATGCGCTGGATAATTTGTACTACAGATTCTTGCTAAATGATGTAGCAGTGAAACTGAGAACTCCACTAGTTTACGGTGGAGTAATGGGAGAGTACTCTTCGGTAATGCTGATAGTACCTAAAGAAGGACCCTGTCTAAGATGTTTTATGAACTATGACGAACATGAAAATGAAATAAATGCATGTGAGACTATAGGAACACTTGATACTGTAATTTCCATAACTGCTTCACTTCAGGTTCAGTTAATGTTAAATCACCTGAGAGACCAAGCCGATTTAAACTCTTTGTACTATTTGGACACCAGAGAACTTAGGATAGATAAGGTGAAAATGAGTAAGAACGATAAATGTCCTACATGTTCATTTGAAAGGTTTGACTTTCTAGACGGAAGAATGAGAGAACCTTCATGCGGATTGAATAGACTAGACATAGAAAGTCATGAATTTCTAGTTAGAGACGAAGGAAATGGAAATCTAGTAATTTGTTATCCCAGTGGAAAATGCTTTAAAAAGTCTAATAGATAATCTAGTTGTGGAAAGAAAATTAGTAATAGTAGCGGTTCTGCCTATTGCAGTGATCATTGGGTATGCCCTTATATTCAAAATTGATCTGATCAACGTATTTCTGTCTATGGATCCTATTTTTGTTGGACTTTTCTTCCTTTCTTATATAACACAATGCCTTATATTTGCATATAGAGATTCACTGATTTCTAATGTAAACTTCCTCACTTCCCTTAAAGCTAGATTATTCGGTAATGGAATAAGCCTCATTATTCCTGGAGCTGCAGGACCTGATTTAGCTAGAGCTATATTATACACGAAAAAGGGGATTACTTTAGATAAGGCATTCTCGCTCTCACTAATAGAGTCCTTCTTTGACGTTACAGTGGTTTCAGTTATATTCCTAATATTATTTTGGCTTAGATTTTCTCCCATATTAATTATATTCATTTTCGTCGCTTTATTTAACATAGGAATGTGGATAGCAGGCTTTGGTTACGTTTATGGAACCTCCCACGAAACGTTGAATAAGTTAGAGCAAAAAATATTCACATTTAAGTACATTAAGCCCTTAGAAAGAGCTTATTTAGATAGTAAGGGGCTTATAAAAGACAGACTTTCAGACGTAAAGATGTCATCCCTTTATTCTGCTTTGACCGTCATAGGGTACATATTACAGTCCTTACCATTTTACCTTATATCTAATTCTTATCTTAAATCTGTAATAATAAACATTACTTATCAAGTATCCTTATTAGTACCTATTCCCTCTGCAGCAGGAGCTGCAGAATTAGCCCTTACCGCAATTATCCCACCTAGTCTAGTCTTAATTGTAAGAATACTCGAACTAATAGCTTATTCGTTAGGGCTAATTTTTGTAAATGATATAAAATTCTCGGAATTAAGAGAGAAGGTGAAGGAAGTTTGGAAAGTTTCTTAAACGAGCCTTCAAAAGAGGAGCTCAGAAACCTAGTTAGCGAGATAGTGTCCTCTTCCAAACCTTTATGTATGAAATCGTCTTACACAATTGATTCTCTAATAGCATCATTTCTCTTAGGAAAATACACTGATTCCAGTTTCATGTTAACCTTGAGCTCAGAGTGTCCAGTAAAGTTAGAACAAAACTCAAACGGAGACAGATTAATAAAATTTAAAGATAAAACGTACTTCCTAGGGAGTACATCCTTTTCATCTATATTCCCCTTATCCTCTGAGGACTTACTTCCAATGATTATAGGTATTGTGTCGTCGTTAATAATTGAAAGACGGGAACTTACTAATGTGGAGAAAAGTGTGATCGAAGATATGAAAAACTTAGGAGTTTCAGTAGAGAAGAACCTTAAGATTCCCAACTATAAAAACTTGCCTCTATTCTTCTCCCTTACCATATCCTTTGATCCCTATATACCAGGAATGAGTGGAAACAGGGAAGGCACAATAAAAGCCTTAAAGGAGATAGGAATTAGTGAAACCGAGAGACTAGAGGAAATCAATGAGACAAAGTTAAACACATTACTTTACAAAATAACTAGCAGTGTAATTAAAGTAAATCCGAAATTTTCTAGAAACGACTTAATTACGGACAGGATTTTGTACATGGATTACGATTCACTAGAGCTAGCCTTTTCTGCTATGTATTTCCTTGATCTGAAAGGTGCAGGAGAGCTTTTTCAGGTAGTTATGACACCTAGTTACAGTGAGACCTTAATTACAAGATTCAGAGACGAGATGGCAAGAGGATATAGGATTGATAGTATAGTGGACTTTAATAAGTATTACCTTATAAGTACTGATTTGAAGTCACCGTTACTTGCGTATATTGTCTACTCTCAGCAAGGTAAAGTTAAGAGAGACAAACCAGTCATAATAAAGAATGGAGAAATAATGTATACAAGTAGATATTTTATGCCTTATTCCTCAAAAGAGGGATTGATAAAAGTTGAAAATAAAGATTTCAGTTAAGATTTCAACTGAAGCTAGTAGAATTATTATGAAAAGCTTAGAGGTGGATAACGTAAATTTACCCAGAGATATGCAAATAAATCTTCAGTCTGACAAGGAGAGTTTAATAGTAGAAGTTGAAATGCCTATAAAGGATCCTAAGGATGTTTTGACCCTAAGAAATACCGTTGACGAGATTCTACAACACATTAATGCAATTGAGAAGACATTAAAAGAGGTAGGAAAGAGTAGTAGTTAAGATTTTAAACTTTGTGATATACATCTACATATGCCATTAAGACCAGGAAGATGTTACAGGAAGTTTTCAGGTCCAGCTTATACCAGAAGAGAATATATCCCAGGTATCCCAATGCCTAAGATCACAAAGTTTGTAATGGGAAATATTAATGGAGATTATGATTATGAGTTAAGGCTAATAACTACTGAGAAAGGGCAGATAAGACATAACGCATTAGAGGCTGCACGTGTAATTGCACTAAAGTATTTATCAAAGAAATTAGCCTCTGAACAGAACTTTGCTTTAGTTGTAACTAAATACCCACATCATGTAATAAGGGAAAACAAAATGATGGCTTTCGCAGGAGCAGATAGATTGCAAGATGGTATGAGACTATCATTTGGGAAGCCGATAGGTACAGCTGCAAGGCTAGAGAAGTTGGGAGAGCTTGTGATGTATGTAAGAGTGAAGAAGGAACACTTAGAGGCTGCAAAAGAAGCCCTGAAAATAGCCTCATCGAAGTTGCCTATTAGAACTAAAATCGAGATATCAGCTCTAAATAAAGAGGCAGCAGCTCAGTGAGTTATGATTTTGAAGTAGATAAGATAATTGAAGAAATACGTAAAAGAAGTGCTAAGAAAGTTCTACTTCAATTCCCTGAAGGTATAAAACCTTTTTCTATAGGTCTTCTGGAAAAATTAAGAGAAACAGCAAAGGATATAGAGTTCATAATCTCCTCAGATGCTAGCTGGGGAGCTTGCGATGTCGCAGAAGATGAGGCTAGAACACTAGGAGTAGACTTAATTGTACATTTTGGACATACTCCTTATACTTGGTATTACCCTAAATTTCCAACATTATTCATTGAATTGAGAAGTAAGTTAAATGTAGAGGAAGAGCAAATAGAGAAACTTATTCAATACATTAATGAGAAGTATAATCCAAGAACGGTTTCGTTATCGTCTACAATCCAACATTCTCACCTACTTCCAAAAATTAAGGAGAGAATGCAGTCACAGTTTAACGTTATTATAGGTAAGCCCTCTTCTCCATTCATGCACGATGGGCAGATACTAGGTTGCGATTATAAGGCAGTAGTGAACTCGAGCGCAGATGTTTATGTAAACGTTTCAGGAGGATTGTTTCATGCCTTAGGTGTAGGTCTAACGACAAGGAAACCAATAGTCAAATTAGATCCTTATACAGGTAAAAATGAAGATCTCACAAATGAAATTTATAAGATTCTCAAGATCAGATACGGAAAAATAATGAAAGCCTTAGACTCGAGAAACTGGGCTATAATTCAGGGAGTTAAGACGGGACAAAACAGACCTTTAATGGTGAAATATATTCAGAAGAAGCTGGAGGAAAAGGGGTATAAGGTTTTCGTAATAACTAATAGAAGTCTTAGTATTGATGCCCTCAGAAATATAGATAACCCTGAGATAGATAGTTTCATAGTTACCTCTTGCCCTAGACTGCCTATAGATGATCTTTTTGAATATGAAAAGCCCGTTCTCACACCAGGAGAAGCAAAAATGATAATTTTTAGTAAGTTGGATGAGTATATATTTCCGTGGTGAAGAAGCTTGAAGAATCAAGGAGAATTGCTTTTGCCAGGAGAGGAATTGAGTGTAATTGAGGAATTCACAACAGGTGAGGGAACTTACGAATTTAATGGTACCGTTTACTCAAGCGTTGTAGGTAAAGCTTTCTATGATATGATAAACAGGAAAGTTAACTCCATTGGATTCAAGAAACCGGGTATTCTATCATTAAAGAAAAGTAAATATGTTCTTGGAATAGTGGTAGGAATTAAAGAGGATTCAGCTATAATTAACATTCAGAGTTTAGAGGATAAGTCATTAGTAACTACTCTAAGCGGTTACATACACATCTCACAAATATCAAGCAAGTATCTTAACACTATTTCAGATGCTATGAGAGTTGGTGATATCATAAGAGCTAAACCAATAAACTACATTATTCCAGTTCCTTTAACGATCAAACAGAGAGACTTAGGAGTGATCTCTGCTAAGTGCTCCATCTGTGGAAGTCCCTTACAAAGGCAAGACGAAGAACATTTAAAATGCCCAGACTGTGGAAATATTGAGACAAGAAAACTAGCATTTACGGTGAAGAAAGGTGGAAATTAAAGTAATAAAAGAAGAACAAAATTATTTAGAATTACAAATAGACGGAGAGGAACATACATTAGGCAACTTACTTAAGGGAATGCTTTTGAAAGTGCCAGGAGTGAAATTTGCTGCCTATTCCTTGCCTCATCCACTTATAACTAGCATAACGATTAAGATCTTGACCGATGGAAGCATATCAGCAAGGGAGGCATTAATTAAAGCAATAGAGCTGGCTGAAAACTACTCAAATCTATTCATAGATGAAGTGAAAAAGATTTGAAGAAAGAAACAAGGAGAGCAGTTATCGTTAATCAGGATGATCTCTACGCTTTATGCATATTTAGAGGAAAGATACTTGAAAAAATAATATTTGAAGAAGACGAGAATAAGCTTAAAGAAAGCTTTGAAAAATCCTCAGTGCGAGATGAAGTAAAGATCTTTGTAGATAGTGGAGAGGAAAAAGATACATGCATAACGATAGTTAAAGCTATAAAAAGAAAAGTAAATAAACTCGTTAGCACTTAAACTATTATTATGCCCGGTGAGACGTCATGAAGTTCTGTCCAAAATGTGGGTCTATGATGATGCCTAGGAGAGAGAATGGTAAAACCGTATATAAATGCTCAAAATGTGGATACATAGACACGGAGAATCAGAAAGAAGCCAAGATCACAACTGTAATTAAACATTCTGCAAAGGAAAAGACACTTGTGTTAGAAAGTGATATGCCAAAAACTGGAGTACAATTAACTAGAGGAATATCCTGTCCTTCTTGCGGAAATGATGAAGCATACTTTTGGATACTACAAACCAGGAGTGCTGATGAACCAGCTACGAGATTTTATAAATGTACTAAGTGCGGTAAGGTATGGCGTGAATATGAATAGTAAGGAGAGAAAAATATTTTAATCATATCTAGGAAATGAATTCTGGTAATTGGACCCGTAGCTCAGCCAGGACAGAGCGCCGGCCTTCTAGTCGGCGCTGAGAAGTTAGCCGGTGGTCCCGGGTTCAAATCCCGGCGGGTCCGCTGTACCCAATATATTATCTCTTGTGTTCTTACCTTGTGAATATATAGAGATTTTAAGATTCTTTTTATGACAACTTAAATTAAAGAAAAAGAGTAAGCCAGAACTTTAGTTACATCCCCCTACTCAATAAAAGATTAATTAAACTAAAACAACGTCATAAATAGGCTTAAGGTGGTCAAATATTGAAAGGACTAAAAGCAAACCTTGTTAGAAATCAAAACTCATTTCCTTTCCGTAAGTATACAGGCGGTACTAATAGACCCGACTGTCATTAGCAACATTCCTAAATAAGGGGGAAACTCTGGTGATGCGATCCTTATAATACCTAATAATCCGCTTACGAAAACAAATACACCTAGTAATACCACTATTATAGATACCGATGCTTTAACAAGTTTATCCATTATTTTTATTCCCCTCTTAAGAATTTACTTAAATCTCAATCTTTTTAAATTTTACCATTTTAAAATCATCTATCTACTTTTACTTTAATTTTATAATAAGAGGAACCGTTACTTCACCAAAATTATTTTTAACTCAGAAATTAATAATAAGCTATGGTAGACGAGGAGAAAGTAATAGAAGAAGTATTAAGGAAATATAAAAATATTGCAACTATAGGATTTTCCAAGGATCCATCTAAGCCCGCTCATGAAGTTCCCAGATTCTTAATAAACAAAGGATACAACGTAATTCCAATAAACCCTACTGTTAATGAGATACTTGGAAGAAAAAGCTACAAATCAATTCTTGATGTACCAGAGCAAATAGAAGTCGTCGAAGTGTTTAGACCTTCAAGTGAGGTTCCGAAAATAGTTGATGAAGTACTAGAGAGAGTAAAGAGGAAAGGGGATGTTAAGGTAATATGGTTACAAGAAGGGATCAGACACGATGAAGCAGCTGAGAGGGCTAGGAAAGCAGGTTTGGTGGTTATTCAGGATAGATGTATGTATAAGGAATATGTCAGGAAAATAGGCACCTAAAATCAAATTTTATTTGATTTATTATTTTTTCGAACTTTCATGTAAAATCAATTATTAACATTCTTGAGTTTAGAATTAGATACGGAAAAGTTTGGATTAGATATTTAAAGTATTTCAATATATGAAGACTCGTGAATGTATCAGTTATTGCAGCAGCTATAGGTATAATACTTTCGATATCAATTGCAGCTCTAGTTATATACATAACTACACCATCAGAATTTAAGCTGCAGACTGCAACAAATTACTATACAACCACAATTAGAAGCCAAAATATAACACAAACTGCAGAGAAGCCTAATGTGGTCAGACCTTATATAATTCAATTAAATGACACTAAAATTAACACTAATAACACACTGAGTTTGCTAGGTCTAATTGCAAATACTAGTATTTTACAAAAACTGAACTCTAGCCTATATCTTGGGCTCACCGAGGAATATGAAACGAATAATATGAGCCCATTAAATTCTAGTTTACTTTTCTACACTTATCCTAATATTATAGTTGCACACCCTGACTCTGTAGCTTATTTTTACTTATACTGCCAGTGCTCCAACAATAATACATTGATATATACATATAATATGACAGGATGGGTCGAAGTCGTTAACGACCATTATTTAGGCATGAAGGGAGACATGCAAATCTACAATGTAACTCTTAAAATACTTAACGTAAAGCCCGTAACTATTATTCTACTCCCTGTCTATGACGTGTATAGCTATCAAGTACAATACATAACACTCATAATAACACCTAAAGGCTAAAAAGAAGATGATGAAAAATATATGTTCTTACATTATTTGAACTAAACAACTTATGTATATATTGTCCTTGCCTGTTCTCTAACAAAAGAAAGTAAATAGTAAGATCCTCCAGCGTTCTTACCTGTCCATCCTGAATGTTTCCAGCCTCCAAATGGCTGTACTCCTGGCATCGCTCCAGTAGTAGCTCCTACCATTCTATTTGCATACACTACACCAGCTTCAATCTTGTTAAAGAAATATTCTATCTCTTTCTGATCTTCTGAGAATATTCCGGCAGTTAATCCATATTCAACATCATTTGCTAATTTAACCCCTTCCTCAAGACTACCGATTTTAGTAACTAGAATTATAGGTACAAATAACTCAGTCTTCCATAACCAATGAGATAGGGGTAAATTGGATACTATTGTTGGTTTAACCAACCTTCTCTTCATGTCTATGACCTCTCCACCGTACACAATCTCTCCCCCTCCTTTCTTAGCTTCCTCTACGAACTTAACATACTTTGATACCGCGTCGGAATTTATTAACGGACCAAGAAATGTCTCCTTCTTTGTAGGGTCTCCTATGATCGCCTCCTTAGTCCTATTCACTAACTTGTTCAGAAACGTATCATAAACATTAGTTTCAACGTAAATTCTTGAGCTCGCACTACACTTTTGCCCTCCAAAACCAAACGCACCTCTAAATACGCCTTCTACAGCCTTGTCTATATTTGCCTTATCGGTAACTATGACAGCATTTTTACCACCTAACTCCATAACTATAGGTCTAGTATCTATATCGAGAAAATCCTTTGCGAGTTTATGCCCAACATCCTTTGATCCTGTGAAAGCTAGACCGGCTATCCTCCTGCTCTTCAGAGCTGGAGTAACAATTTCACTTCCTTTCCCAGTTAAATAATTTACCACACCATCAGGCAACCCTGCTCTTCTCAGAATCTGTATTAGGTTGTATGCTGATAATGGTGTATCTGACGAAGGCTTTACAATAGCTGTATTCCCAGTTAGAACTGCGCCTAAAGTCATGGTAGCAGTTATTGCCAAAGGAAAATTAAACGGCGAGACTACAAACCATGTACCATACGGTCTCATCACGCTATATCCTTTCTCATTCTTGTAAATTCTTGACTCCATTTCCCTGATATATCCCCTATTCTCCTCTAACAAATAGGCGTAGTACCTAAGATAATCTATTGTTTCGTCGACTTCAGCCATGGCTTCATACCTATTTTTACCGTTTTCAAAAGTAATTGTGGCTGCCAGAGCGAATTTGTGTCTTGCCATTAACTCAGCAGCTCTCATAGCAATCTCTACTCTGTCTTTCCAGTCTGAATATTGCCATTCCTTATAGGCATTTTCTGCAGTTTCTATGGCTTTATTCAGCTCGCTCTCAGTTGCTTTCTGGAATATTCCTAACCTTAAATCAGAATTAAAGGAGACTGTGACAATTATTTTTTCATTAGTCCTTATCTCACTTTTACCTATAATCAATGGATATTCCTTTCCTATTCCTGATGATAGTTCATTTACAGCCTTGTCGAATTCCTTGTGAAATTCCTCTTCTCTCCCTTCTTCTAAGTACTTCTGATACGTTCTCTCATTTACAAATGCCATGATTAATATATATGACGGTCTATATTTATATTTTAGCGGATATAGTTCTTTAAAGATATCACAATAAAAAAGACAAAATTACAAAATGATGAAAGCCTCGCCTTTTAAGGCGGAGAGGAAGTCAGAATTCACCTTCATATTTAACTCTGCTAACAAACTAGTGGCATTGGAAACATAAGATTTTTGGCTAATCGTTATATACTATTTTTATCAAAGTATGCCAGTATAATGAAGATTATTACATCACTCGCAGGAGTTAAGAGGAGACCAATCTGTGTTCGTGTCCCTCCACTCTTCAACAAATCGAATATAGCAAGAAAGTTTAACTTGATCGAATTGCCTGATGAATTCAATGACTTGAAAGAGTTTCTTGCCCTTAGGGAAACTTTAAAGAAAGTCAAACATGAAAATGAATCAAAGGTTCATGTGATAGGAAATTTTTATGTTGTTGATCTAGTGAAAGGGAATATCAAGTTGGGTGAAAGTTCTCTTGTTGCAAGAGGATATGCGCTAACCTATCCTTATTACAAGGCAATAGCTTATCTGAAGTCAAAAGGAGTTACTGGAAATGAAATGGCTAAAATACTCGATTATTCATGTTTCGTATTGGACAATTACTTTTCCTATATTCCCCTTTTGGTAAGGGAAGGTTTAAAGTTATATACAGAGGGAAAGTTAGATGAGTTCCTAAGGCTAACAAATCGTTTTAGACCAATCATGTATGTGGGCAGAGAATCAGGAAAACCCTTAGATTTACTAAAAAAATATTATAAGGGAAATAATTTAAAGAGAGACTGGGAACTTCTACCAGAATCTTATAAAAAAATGATATTTTACTTCTTAGACTCCGGTTTAGGACTTCTACCAGGATCTTCCAAATACGAGCTAGGGGAAATAGATAATGTAGTAGGGGAGGAAATTGATAACGGCAATATAATATCTCCTCTAAGTTTTCCTGAATTCGTTGATTTAACTAATTATGGGGTTAGGACAGTAACTCAAGGGAAGGACTTAATAATATTAGGACCCATTAGAAGTGGAAAGAGTACCTTAAGTAGTTTGATAATGAAGAGGCTTAAAGAGATAGGATTTGACGATGTCAAGTTAATAGACTATCATGACTTAGAAGGAAATTACGCCTTTATTAAGAAAATTCAAGATGATATTAATAACAGCCTGGGCTTTAGAAAGATAATAGTTCTAACTAAGGACATTTACTATACCTTGAAACCGGAAGGACAAGTAATAGAAATATTAGACCATTTCCTCTCTTCACCAAATTATAATGATTTGTTAAAAGATTATGAAAGAAATATATTTGACTACTTTTACAATGTGATTCTAGATGCAGATCCGAATAAAGCCATATGGTATATTCCATTAGTTAAACTTGCAGAAGAATATGGGACTCCTATACCATATAAACTTGGTTTATTCACACTTGCTAAGAACGGGAGAAGAGTAGTTGAAGAAGATAAAGACATAATAGTTGAGTGGTTTTCTAACGTAAACGAAGATCTAAAGACATATTTTGATGATGAATACATAAAAGAAAGCCAGCGTAAGGTAGATTTAGACAAGATCATTGATGGATTATCTTACTACCTATTAAGTAAAGTAAGAGAAGACTCTACCAGTGCAATAGACTTGCTTAAGTTGTATTTTGCAGAAGTAGGCGAAAGTCGACTACAAGTAAATAGTGAATTAAATAAACTACTTTTGTCAGCAGGGAAATTGTATAAGCCATCGAGATTAGCAATAAGAAAAATATTCAATGAACTAGCCGACGTAGTATCTGCAACAAAAAGTATTGATTGTGAGGAATTGAAGGGAGACGTAGATCCTATAGAAAATATCATTAATATTCTAGTTTTACTAAGGAAAAGTGGAAACAGAGAGTGTGTTTCATGGTCATTTGAAGAAATACTTAAATTGAAAGATAAAACAGTAATTAGAGATTTATTAAGTGATGTCATTTCTAGCTTCAATAGATTAGGAAAAGATAGAAGGTTAGCGAATTTGTTCTCTCTAATAATTTATAGTTTTCTTAAAGAAAATACACCGACTAACCTAGAAAAGATGTTGGAGGATTTGTCTACGATCACCCCCTTCTCTCAAATTCCATTATCATTACTTTACTACAAAACAGACATGATAGATAAGATCGATGTGAAGGACCCGTTACTTTCAACTCTGATTTACTCTCTATTAATTGACTACAACGTGAGAAATAAGGAACTTAGCAAGGTTGTAACACTTTATGATAAGTTTAGAAAAAATTATACAAAAGCCAAGAATACACAACTAAATCTAAAGGAGTTTAAGGAGGTAATCTCATACCTATATGCTCCGAATCAATTTGATAAAATAGAGGATTTTATGGATTTCTTAAAAAGGAGAGCTGATGCCATAATTGGATATACATTGTTGTTAACTCATCCTAATGACGAGTCAGTAAAGGGAACAATTGAGTTGGCTGAGAAACTAATTCTACCGTGGGGACAAATAATACTCAAGAGAATAAAGAGTTCTAGTACAACAGACGAAGACTATATGGATCTATTAAAAATGTACCAGCTCCAGATACTTAAAAGTCTAGCCAATAATGAGAAATATGAAGCTAGGCTTGCTCTACAGGGAATAACTGAACTATCCTCAATTATTCACAAGATAAAAGATAATAAAGCTAAAAGTAGTATTGCTACTGCAATTACATTATCAAAGATGATAATAGATAATAAAGTAAAGATACTTACGAAAGTAGAGACTATTTCTGACCTATTAGTATTTTACTCCACTCTCTTTCTAATGGGTAATAAAAATGCTTTACCTTTAATAGAACTTTTAATTTATCAAATAGATAAAAATGACCTTATACAGTACAACCTTTTTACAGATTTATATAGTCTCCTCAAAGGAGAAGAAATAGATAGAAATTACTACAATTCAGTTATGCTAACACTCATCTCTAAGTACAAAAATGATAGGAGTAAAGTTCTAGTTTTATTAGTCACATTAACAGGTTTATGGCATGTGTTAGGCTATAGAGATTACTAACTAGTATGAAAATTTTCTCAGAAAGATTTATTTGACAAAAAACAAATAATGAGTCAACATGGAGCTTTCATTATCATTGCCTACAAAGAGAGTCTACTACTATGTGCTGAAGAGTAAAAACGGTGTCACAATACGACAAATACAAGAGGATCTGGGTTTCTCTTCAACAAGTGCTGTGAGATATCACGTGAAAAAACTTGTTGCTGCTGGTTTAGTTGAGGAAACATTAGAAGGAAAGATAGTGCCTAGAAAAGTAATTCTTGATGACGATTACATGTTGCTTTTCAACAATATCTTACCTAAAAGTGTGTTTTTTGCCTCTTTCTTCCTGACCTCATTTTTCATCATAATATTTCTCATTTCCTCCCATGAGCTTGCATTAGAAGTATTTTCAGCCATAGTAGTGCTTATTGGCGGGATAGTTTTCGTCGTAGATGCAATTAAAAGACACATGAGGTTTACGAAAATACATTTAGATGAGGAGTAAGCTTCTCAGCCGGAGATAATCTCATCAATTGATCAGTAACATCGACCCCTCATCACATTCCGAGCTCTTTCAGAACTGAGTATATACGAGCATTCACCTCAATACTCTCCTTTAAGGGTCTCCTTACACTTCCTACACTTACCCCTCTATACCTCAGGGCTACCTTTACACCTGAGGGAAAATCTCCACTCATTATTGCATCACTTATCTTTGATATCATCTCTTGAATCTCTAAACTCTCATTTAACTTACCTTCTCTTACTCCCTGATATGCCCTCATCATTAACTCCGGGGCGACGTTAGCTACTGCTGATATGCATCCATTACCGCCCTCAATTAATGAGTATATAAATAAAGTATCGCTCCCTATCAGGATTTTCAGGTCATTCTTAATTTCTTTTAGACCTAAATATTTCTTGAATAAAGGTAAGTTATCAGTGGTCAACTTAATTCCATCTATAATATCTTGCTTCACTAACTTACTTATTGTCTCATATGTTATGGGAACCTTGTCAGGATATGCGTAAACATATAATGGAAGACCTAATTTCGACATCTCCTCAAAATAGCTGATTAGCCCACTTTCAGAAGGCTTATGATATATTGGAGGAATGAGTGCAATTCCTTCCATGCCCACATCAAAAGCTAGCTTACCCAATGAGAGTGTGTTCTTAAGAGAATTTTCAGAGACATTGACTATTATTTTGAGTTTTGTTATCTCTCTCAGTTTTCTTATAAACTCTTGCTTCTCACTTAAACTTAACATATTAAATTCTCCAGTACTACCTAAAGCGAATATCCACTTAACTCCATTTCTCCCAAGAAAATTCAAAAATAAATTTAGAGATTCAAAATCAATATCTTCATTTTCCTTAAAGGGAGTGACAATTGCGGGTACTACTCCTTCCATATTTACACATACTTAAATAGTTCGATTATATATTAAGATTTGTGAAGCTTTCAAGGCGTGAATTAATATATCTAGTAGCTGTTAGGAAATATAATGATCAGGGTAAACAAGCCAAATTAAGCTGGATAGCTAGAGATTTAAAAATCTCTCCTGCAAGCGCCTTCGAAGAGCTTCAACACCTAGAAAAGAAGGGGTTCATAGAAAAGAAAAAGGAAGGAATCTCTATTACAGAGACAGGGATTAAAGCCATTGAGGAGCTAGTTAGAGCTCATAGGATATTAGAGTATTTATTGGTAGATATGGGTTTTTCGAAAGATGAGGCATGCCAGTTTACAAGGGAGTTTGATTTCGCTGTCCCAAAGGAGATTATTGATAAACTTTATGAGTATTTAGGAAAACCGGGCAAATGCCCACATGGTGAGAGAATACCTTCATATTAACGAGAATTAAGCTAGCAGATGTAATTTAAATGGAAGCACAACGTACGTGGACTAAAATATATTTTTCACAGAGTGTATAGACATGAGAATTATTAAGATGCTCTTCTATACATACTCTTGTAGAGTAAATCAATCTGTTCTTCTATCTTTTTCTTAGTTAAAAGTAATTGTTGTTTTAAGCAAATATGATCCCCCTTACTTATACACTCTTGTATCTTAATGATGTCGTTAGCTAAATCCTTATTCTTGGAGTATTTTCTAAAAAAACCACTCAATTCCCTATGAACCCACGAGTAAACTGTCTTTTCATTTCTAGAGTTTACATGAAGTAATGCCTTCTCTATCGAGGTTTTAGCCAAAATCATATCCTGAATTAAAAGAAAATCTTTGTCTATTGACACAAAAATGATATAACCAAGCTAAATATAAATATCTACCTAGAACAGCAATACCCCCACCCTCCTCCCGAATCTGAGTATATTAACCCATGTCAATGAGGATTCTCAGCCGGGTGGGGTACAATTATGATGACGTCGACATAGGCTGAGCAATGAAGAAGGGTCGATAACCTGATATATAGTCTTTTCATAAAAATATGTATAATGGAGTTAGATGAGATAGCTAACGAAATTAAAGTTTGTAGAAAGTGTAAACTTTGGATGAACAGAAAGAACGCTGTTCCCGGTGAAGGGAATCCCAAGGCAAAGGTTATGTTTATTGGAGAAGCTCCAGGTGAAACTGAGGATGAAGAAGGAAGACCTTTTGTCGGTTCAGCTGGAAAACTACTCACTAGACTGATAGAAGACACCCTGGGTATTAAAAGAGACGAAGTTTTCATAACAAATGTTGTCAAATGTAGACCACCAAATAATAGAGACCCTGAAGAAAACGAGATCACTGCATGTTCATCATATCTTGATCTTCAAATCAAATTAATAAAGCCACAGTTAATTGTTACATTAGGTAGACATTCGACTTCTTATATTCTCTCAAAGGCTAATATTCAATTCCGTTCCATAACTAAAAGTAGGGGAAAAGTGTATGAATGGAAAATTGACCAGGACTCCATAAAGATATTTCCGACTTATCATCCTGCTGCCGCATTATATAACCCAAACCTAAGAAGTGTGCTTGAGGATGACTTTAAGATGATAAAGAAACTTATAAACGTTTCGAAAGATTCAAAAAGATATACGATTGAATTCTTCTTAGGTGGAGAAGATAGATCTAGGAATAAAAGGTAAAAAAGTAATTGTCACAGCCTCTAGCAAGGGAATAGGGTTTGCTACGGCAAAGAGGTTTGTTGAAGAGGGTGCAGAGGTAATCATATCCTCACATGACGAAAAGAACCTTATTTCAGCATATGAGAAATTAAAGAGTATAGGTAAGGTTCATTATATTACGGCAGATTTAACCAAGACTTATGATGTTGTAAAGCTCATAGATGAAGGCTATAAGATGTTAAATGGACTAGACATATTCGTATATAATACTGGTAGTCCAAAGCCAGGAGATCTAATGACTTTGACAGATGAGGACTGGAGGAATGCATTTAACTTACTATTAATGAGCGCAGTGGTCGCAGTAAGAGAGGCAGGTAAAAGAATGGGAAAGGATGGAAGAATTATATTAGCTACCTCATTTACCTTAAAGCAACCAATGGATAATTTAGACCTGTCCAATGTGGTAAGACTGTCCTTAGCAGGTCTAATAAAAGTAGCCTCAAGGGAACTAGGACCTAAAGGTATTTTAGTGAATGGAATAATGCAGGGTTGGACGTTGACAGATAGGTTAAAAGAAGTTGTTAAGAATAGGGCAAAGAACGAGAATAAGACCGAGGAACAGGTGATCGACGAAGTAACAAGAGATATTCCACTTAGGAGATTTGGGAGTCCAGAGGAAGTTGCTAATGTTATAATATTTCTGGCTTCAAGTTTAGCAACTTATGTAAATGGTGTTTTAATACCAGTAGATGGTGGAGCTATTAGGGCTACGCTTTAAAATCATTAAGGCTAATAATACCCCCTTTTTTCTTATGAAGAGAAACTTCTTTCTTTGTACTACTTAACAATTATATCTCTGATAGTCTTAATTATGATTGAGAGTGTAGTATGAAGCTTATTGAGTTTTACGTGAACAACTTCAGAAGCATATCCTCAGTCAAATTAACAGGTCTAGGAGGTCTAAATATAATAGTTGGTTATAACGGCTACGGAAAGACAAACCTTCTCACTGCTATATATCTGTTTATAAAGAACTTAGGTGCAGGGTTAGAAAAAAGAAATATTGAAGATAGGAATGGAGAGTATATGCTTCTATGGAGAGATTACGATGTTTCTAAACTGATTAAAATCGGGGGAGTAATAGAATTTAACGAACAAGAGGTTTTCAGGAACACTGGTAGAAACGGGAAAATCAGGGTTGAGGTGGTAAATACATTACAATATAATAATAAGTTCATTGAGTGGTCTCTAGAGTCACTGAGCATAAATGGTGGAACTCCTACAAAAGACGATCTGGAAATTGTTAAACAACTATTTTCCTTTGCATCTCAGGCTGTAGAGTATGTACCAATATTCGATCAGTATTACTTCGACTCTACTATGAAGAGAATGATAGATATGAATAGAAGTCCTATAAATATGAAGAGAAAATGGTATGATTTTGTAAACCTTGTTAGTAACACCATACCGGAAATTAAAGGTTTAGAGTTCTGGGATGGAGGGAAGCTGGTTTTAAACATACAGAACTTGCCAATATATATCGACCTAGCCGCCAGTGGATTCCAAAGAGTAATCTTAATGTTATTCATTCTGTGGTTGAGTGGTAGTAAAGTTCTTTTACTGGAAGAGCCTGAGGTGAATATGTATCCCACTTTACAATCAAAAATTATGAGACTGATAAAGGAGTGGACTAATAATGATGTATTTCAGGTTTTCGTTACAACACATTCTCCATATATAGTTAGCTCTTCAGTTGATAGTTATGTTATAATGAGGAAGAAAAATGGTGTCTCCTCGGCTATTTCAGTTAGACCAGAAGAGAGATTGAAGAAAGTTCTTGGACTGCTAAAGGCTAACATAAGTGACGTATTATTTAATAGAATAATAATATTGGCAAGTGATCTAGTTGAACCTCCTGTCATAGAAAACTGGCTAAAGAAGATTGGATTAAATAGGCAGGAACTGGGAATTACCATTTTTAAAGCATCTAACGACATTGAGTTGCAATTATGGCTTTCATTAAAGAATGCATTGGATTTAAATGTAATATTCTTAGGATTATGTGAGAAAATTGATAATCGTCTTAGGGAATTCTGTGTTCCTCTTAATAGGGAAGTCGAAAACTACTATACCAAGGCAAAATTAATAGAAGTCATTAAGAATTTCGGAATATATCCTGATGAGAAAGAGTTAAGGGATTTAACTAAAGAGGAAACATACAGATGGCTAGTAAATGTGTTCAAAAAGAGAGGAATTGATTATGATAAGTTTAGGGGAAGTATAGGAGAGCTAGTGACAACAGAAGATGGGGCTGAAATGCCTAAAGAGATGGAGATTTTAGCAAATAAAATTAAATCTTTCGAAGAAACCATATAATATTATGAGTACTGATATCCTCTCTGCTATAGGATTAACAATAATATTCGTGGGCTTAATACTGGTTATTGTAGGAATTGTTAGCGGAATAATAAAAAGCTCCAAAAAGGAGAAGAGTGAGAATCAGAGAGAAGAAACAAAAACAGAATATGGTGGAGTTATTTTTATAGGTCCTATTCCTATCGTCTTTGGAAGTAATAAAGATATGGCAAAAATGGCATTAATAATTGGCGTCATAATGATTATACTAATTATCGCATTTGTAGTTTTAAGTTATGTACTCTAATCATAATTTTCCTCTGACTTTCATTGCATTTACTACTCTCTCTATTGCCATTGCCATTGCAGCAGTTCTCATATCCTGATCTCCTAACTTATTATATTTAGTGTATACGTAATCAAACGCTCTCTCCATTCTGCTAGCTATTAGTTTTCTTGCCTCTTCTTCATCCATTATCTCTCCCATTTTGTTATTAGCCCATTCAACATAGCTTCCAACTACGCCTCCTGCATTAGCTAAAATATCAGGGACTACCATGATTCCCCTGTCCTTCATTACTACGTCAGCGTCAGCTGTTAACGGACCATTTGCACCTTCGACTATCAGCTTTGCCTTTACTTTTGGAGCATTGAACTTGTGAATTACATTCTCTATAGCAGCTGGAATGAGAATATCGCAGTCACTTACCAGGAACTCCTCATTTGTGACTTTCTTACCATCTGGATAATTAACTACGCTTCCTGTGTTATCCTTAACCTCTAGTGCTTTCTTTACATCTATTCCGTTGTAATTTATAACTCCTCCCTTTATGTCGCTTATTCCAACAATTTTAGCACCCATTTCCTCTAAGAACTTTGCAGTGAAACTACCTACGTTACCAAAGCCCTGAATTAGTACTCTAGCTCCCTCTATACCACCTAATACTTTCTCAGCTGCAAGTCTGGCTGTTGTAGCTACACCCAGACCTGTACTGTAAATTCTTGCAGGTAAGCCTCCTAATTCAATGGGTTTTCCTGTAAATGCGGCATAATCTGCTCTTCCTGTAATCTTAATGTATTCATCTACATACCAAGCCATTGTTTGAGGGTTCGTATTAACATCAGGTGCAGGTATATCGATATCACTACCTATGTATTTGTATAAAGCACCTACATATCTTCGGGATAGTTGCTCTAGCTCATCTTGAGTTAGTTTTGAGGGATCTACTCTTATACCTCCTTTTCCTCCTCCATAAGGTAGCAAAAGTAAAGCATTCTTCCATGTCATCATCATAGATAAAGCCACTACCTCGTCCTGAGTAACATTTGGATGATACCTTACACCACCCTTATAGGGACCAAGGGCACTGTTATGCTGGGATCTCCAACCCATAAAAGTTCTTACTTGACCGTCCTTACCTTTTATTTCAATCTTAACCTGAATAACTCTTTCAGGTTGAGCTAGAGTATCTAAAACATCTTCATTTAAACCTAAAATTTTACCAACATTATATAGTTTCTTTACCTGTTGTACATATAAATTAGAGGATAAAGTTTCCTCTACCGCAGAAGAATTCATATTTTATCCAAGTAATTCTTCTCTCTAAACAATTTTAATTTAGCTATAATTTGTGCTAAAATCAGTAGTAAAAACTAGTGATAAATCAAATTGCCTAATGACAATATAATCAAAGAAAAATCATGTTTTTTGTCTAAAAACTATGATTAATATCGATAAAACTACAGTGAAAATTATAGTTCCAATTAGGAAAGTGTTAAAGTCTACAGCCTGATAGGGTAATGTAGTATAGCTTGGCTTAGTTAAAGTAGGTAATGTAGTGTTTAAGGGATAGTAGTTATTACCTAAGAAACTCAATTCGTTTATATAAGTCTTATACGTGTAAGAGTAGTTCATTTGTTGTAATAAAACACCATTCATGGAGAAGTAAATGTAAACAGTGGAGAAATTATCACTGTACTTGTATAGGTATGCTTTAACAACGCTTCCGTTGACAAGTTTTAGGTCGGTGGTATTCGCTAGGGTAAGTTTTTGCCCACTCCAAGTGATTTGGTTACCTCCAACACTAGGTAAGAATGTAATTATATCTTGGTTATAAGGCTTAAAATATACCTGGAAATTAACATTGTTACCTAAAAGCACATTTTGAACAAGAGCACTTCCTGATTGTGGATAAAGTAAATAGTATAGTTCAGCCATATAGTCACCTATCTGGAAGGGATAATAAATCTCAAGATATGCGTCAGGTGTAAGAGTCTGATAAGCTTGATTGTATATACTATACACGTATAGATATGGTTTTGAGACACCATCACCGAGATCCGTTGAATTAATATTCAGGACAATGGGATCAGTATAGTTCTTTAAAGTGAAGACATAAGTATAATTAGCACCAGTGAACGTTGCATTTGCTAATATACCATTAGGTAGTACAACATATTGAGAAGCATTAGAAGAAGTATTTGATAGTAGGTAGAATTTATATGCAGATATATTCTGGTTCATTAACTTAAATGTGGAGTTTCCGGCGAAGTATACTACATAAGTAGCATCTTTAAGATATATCCCGTATGTCTGATTAAACATTAGGTAAGGTAAGAAATAAGGATAATGGAGGTTTAATAACTCATCAAGTAGATTTACGGTGTAATTACCTGAAGATATTGGTAGTGTTGCATTATTTGGTTTTGTTATGCTTAGCTTATTTATAATAACACTAACGTTAACAGAGGCACCTTGATAACCCTTTACGTTATAATCCACTGAGTACAAATTAGTTTTATTACCTGAAACCTGTTTGAGGTCATATTGTAGCTGAGAATAAATTGTGAGTTGACTTATCTTTTGAGTCGAATAACTGTTATAGTTAATAGCAAAACCTGTGGTTACTAACACTGGGATCAATAGTACGATTAGGGCTAATGAAAATACACGCATCAATAAGCTACATTAACTACTATATATTAACTTTTATCCTATGTTAATTTTATTATGGAACGACCTTTAGTTGCAGTAGGAGGAGTAATACTCAAAGACAATAAGGTTCTGTTAGTTAAAAGGAGAAACCCACCCAATAAGGGAAATTGGGCTATACCAGGAGGAAAAGTAGAATACGGTGAAACTCTAGTAGATGCTGTGAAAAGAGAAATGAAGGAGGAAACTGCCCTAGACGTGGAACCTATTGAGTTGCTAGCCGTAGTTGAAATAATAAAAGAGGGATATCACTACGTAATTTTCGACTTTATATGCAAAGTTGTAAACGGGGAATTGAATCCGGGAAGTGATGCCACAAGTGCAGATTTCTTAGGGCTTGAAGATCTATATCTAGAGAAGGTAAGTCCAACCACTATAGAAATGCTGAAGAGATACTTTAACGGAGAAAAAACTCCCTTGTTTATAGTTGAAAAAAGTGTCACTCAAACCTCCAAGTAGATTTTTCTTTTCCATCTAAAATCTTAATACCTGCATTAGCTAGAACAGATCTTATTTCATCGCTTAGATCATACATCTTCATAGCTCTTAGTATATTTCTTATTTCGACAACTGAATCTATAACCTTGTACATAACTTCATAGCTCGGATTAAACTCCTCGTCCATAACCCCAAAGACATAGTTAAATTGTCTAAATGCGCCAAAAGCTAACATTGCACCCATGAAATCCCTAGTGTATTGGATCTTTGTGAAAACTAGGTTGGCAATTTCATATATATTTGAAAGAGCAGTAGCAGTATCAAAATCGTTACTCATCGCCTCATGAAACTTACCGATTAGACTGATTATTTCTCTCTGTGTGCTTATTTCCTCTTCATTAGAGTGACTTTTAGGCTCTTCTTTAATTACACTCCTTATTATACCCATTGCGTCTTTGAGTCTCTGAAGAGATGATCTAGCCTGCTCTAAGGTTTGCTCACTATAGTCTATGGAATTTCTATATTTGGTAGACAGGTACCAGAACCTTAAAACGCTGGGACCCCATTTCTTTAGTGCCTCATTCAAAGGTATTATATTTCCAAGCGACTTACTCATCTTCTCCTTGTTTATTGTGAGATAGGCTACATGAACCCAGTATTTAACCCATGTCTTACCTAATAGAGCCTCACTCTGTGCCCTTTCATTCTCATGGTGAGGAAAGACTAGATCCACACCTCCACCGTGGATATCAAACTGCTCACCGAGATATCTAGTTGACATTGTGGAGCATTCAATATGCCAGCCTGGTCTACCCTTACCCCATGGTGATTCCCAATAGGGCTCTCCGGGCTTCCATGCCTTCCATAGAGCAAAATCATAGGGATTTTTCTTCTCCTTAACTATTTCTTCTCCCTGATTCCACTCCTCTTTTTTACTCCCTGATAATAACCCATAACTAGGGAAGGAATCCACATCAAAGTAGACACTCCCACTAGAAGTTGTGTAAGCATGACCTTTATCTACTAATTTTTGAACAAAATCAATTATTTCCTGGATATGACTGGTTACTCTAGGATGTTGATCTATTTCTACCTTCAAAGCTTTAAGCGACTCCATGTAGTCCTTTGTGTAATAATCTACTATCTCTCTCCAATCCTTGCCTGTCTCATTGGCTCTTTTAATTATTTTATCGTCTATATCGGTAATGTTTTGAACTCTTATTACGTTAAAGCCCCTCAGCTTAAGGTATCTCACTATACCATCGAAACCCACAAATGCTCTACCATGACCTATATGAACATAGTCATAAACCGTAGGACCACAAACATACATTTTTACCGTTAATGGATCAAATGATTCAAAAGTCTCTATTCTTCTACCCAGAGTGTTGTAAAGCCTCAGAGGATTCAAGATTAACCACCCATAAGTAAATTGAATGTCATTTCTCTTATTTTAGGTATTATCCTTAACTCTTCTGCTTTTATATTCAATTGAGAAGCTAACTTCACTGAAGCTAGTCCTGCAATTAGAAACATGCTGGATATGTTTTTAAGTATAACCTGATAAGGTGGATAAATTAACTCTGCATTTATCAGAGAAGCTGTAGCCTCATCTACCTTATCAGAGGGAATAACAATTGGTATAAACTGATTTCCCTGTCGTGACGAGTAAAGTTCTATCTCGTTATGGTTAGCCTCAGGTAACTCAGAGAAAAAGGCTGGATACTTAGCATTCTCATTTACTTCCTGTTTAAATCTTTCAGCAATAGGGAGTAAATCTGAGGCATAAAATATAGGAACCTTTCCAGTGATTCTATTGGCTATTCGTATACTTACCTCTGACAACATGGTGAAATTGTCTTGTACTCCTTCAACTAAATCTTGTACTCTATAGCTAGATCCTGTACTCTGGTTAAGGATTCTAACAAGATATGTGAAAATATACGGAAAAATAAATCTTGTCTGATAGCCTTGGGGTAAGCTTAATAAAGGATATCCTTTACTTTCAGCTATCTCCTTTAGTTTACCTCCAGAGGTAATGACTATTATCTCCTTTACACCTAATTCTTGAGCCCTCTTTACCCCAGCAAGTGTCTCTGCAGTGTTTCCAGAGTAACTTACAGCCACAACTGTAGTATTTGAATCAACCTTTACCTTATAACTCCTAAACAGCTTATACTCCACAGGTAAGTCTAGCAGTTTTAAGACTTCACCTGGTATTCCACTTCCACCAATCCCAAAATAAGCTATTTTTTCAGCGGTTTTAATGCCTGGTATATCACGAGAAATTGCGTCTTCATAAAACTCTTTCCACCTCTCGTAAACATTACTCACCCTTTATCACCATACTAAAGTTAAGAGATGGTGGGTTTGACAAAATTGAGGTCGTTATGCTTTCAACTCCAATTTTCTTGAGATGTGGTCTTAATTTTAGAAGGGACATGGATATCGAAAGCGATGTTGCGGAGAGATACTCCTCAAGTAATGAGGATATTTTACTTCCTGTTAGTAACGAGATGTGGGTAGGTTGAAACAGATAAATGAATACGACATTAACTCTCTGTGTAAACAACAAAAACGACGATAAAGCCTCTTCCCACCTCTGGGAATCTAATGCTTCGTTAAATGAATCTAACAAACTTTTCTGCTTCTTAACTTCAGATCTAAGGAATCTTATTAACTCAGCTTCATTGAAACTAAGACCTGCTTCGCTTATCTCATCCAATTTCTTTGTTAAATTTTCAAAACCTGTTTTCTCCATAACAAATATTTCTTGGTGAATTCACTATAAATGAGTTACCTATTATATAAATTAAAGAAAAAGGTAAGTGTTAGAGATTGTGATTCCTGAAAATTTAAAACTTCTTCCTAGGAATCTAGGGGTCTCATGGACAGCAATACTGCTGTGTTTATTGTACTAGATAAAGAACATACACTAAAAATAGACTTCGTAATACACATAAAAGTTAATTATTAGTTATTATATAAGTAGTTAAATATTAATATATCTAAAAATCTGCGTATGTGTAGTTTATTAACTTTGATTTAGAAATATTAAAAATAAGGTGACTGTAATGGAGAAGTTAGTTGTAATAGGTGGTGGAGCAGCAGGAATGAGTGCATCTTCTAAGGTTAGAAGATTAAAACCAGAGATGGATATCGAGGTATTTGAGTCAACGAGGTTCGTAAGTCATGCTCCGTGTGGAATACCATTTTTCATTGAGGGGCTTTTTGATGATGAAAGTTTATTCATGACATACACGCCCGAGTTCTTCAAAGAAAAGAGGAAAATAGACGTTAAAACAGGTATAAAAATAACTGAAATTGACTTCTCAGGAAGAACTATTTATGGAGAAACTGCTAATAAAGAAAAGATAAAGAGAGAATATGATTACTTACTCTTAAGTACAGGAGCTAAGCCTAAGAAAGTGGAGACTGAGGGCAATGAGAGAGTGTTTTATGTTCATCATCCTGCTGACGCCTTAGAATTAAGAAAGCAACTATGGTCATTAAATACTGTAGCCATCATAGGTGGAGGTATACTAGGACTTGAAATGGTTGAAGCATTGGTTGAAAGGGGAAAGAAGGTCATACTGATACATAAGGGAGACTATCTTCTCAATAGAAGTTTAGATAATGAATTAGGCAAGATTATCACAAGTATTGTGATGAAGGATGCAGAGGTTAAGCTTAATGAAAGATTGGAGGTAATAAAGAGAGGGGGAAGGTTAGTAGTTACAGACAAAGGAAATTATGAGGTAGACGGGACAATAGTCGCAATAGGTGTTGAGCCTAATGTTGACCTTGTTAAAGGTAAGTTAGCCCTAGGAGATACAGGAGCAATAAAAGTTGATGGACATATGAGAACCACTCTAAAAGATGTTTACTCTGCTGGAGATAACACGGAGATTATAAACCTACTTACGGGTAGACCCCATTGGGTACCCTTTGCTCCAGTTGCCAATAAAATGGGTTATGTAGCTGGAAGTAATATAGGAGGGAGGGAAATGACATTCCCCGGTACAGTTAACACTCAAGTTACTAAATATAAGGACTACTACATAGCTAGGGTTGGATTAAATGAGGAGGAAGCTAGAAAACATGGTTTCCATGTTATATCCGCTTCAATTAACAGTAAAACGAGGGCAAGATATTATCCAGGAGGAGGTGATATACATGTTAAAATTATTGCAGATGAAGAAAGTAAGAAGATATTAGGCGGGCAGATAATTGGAGTAGAGGAAGTTTTAGGTAGAATAAATATGCTAGCCGGGATGTTATATAAGGGTTTCACAATTGATGACGTGTTTTTCACTGAGATGGGCTATTTACCAGCAATAAATAGAGTCTGGGATCCTGTTATTGTAGCCATAAGACAGTTGATGAAGGACGATTAGGATATGGTAATACTAATTGGTATTACGCCATATTTAAATATTACATTAATAAAATTATAACAAAGAATGAGTAATACCAATGAACTTGCTGTAATACTGAATGAAGTAATACAAAGATATATAAGAGAGTACTTCAATATTTATGTCCCTAGGGAAGATTTTAAAGAAAGCGAAGCCTCATTGATCACTACTGACATTGTAAAAGAGGTAATTCCAACAAAACAAAATATGGAAGTGTATGCAATAGATGGGAGTAGTAGAAGTATTTTTTCCGCCGGTGGAACAATAAGTATATCCACAGTTGCAGTGTCTTCTTCTAACAAGCCTGTGTACGGAGTTTATCCAGGTTTGTTTGGTCTAAAAGGACTGGAGATTCAGAAGCCCTTCATAGCCTTAGCTCCTTCATCAAACTCTAAAGGAACAATAAATCCGTATTTATATTCATCAAAATATATCATGACATTTTCACTAGATGGTACACCTTTCCAATCTACAATAGAACCTGAAAGAATAGAAATTGAGTTGAGAGCTATATTAGAAACTGAAGCTTTAAAAGTATTAAAAAATAAGGGTTTAGTCTTAGTTGATGGACCATTATTCCCCCCTTATATATACCTCCCTGAGAGGGTCAAAACTAAAATCACAAATGAACGGCTTTCGATTTTAGATCAAAATTTCATTGGAGTAGTTAAAAGGATAGACAAGTCAGACCTGTTAATTAGAACTCTATCTAATAATAAGGAACTGACAGCAAAATATAAGGTAGACCCTCGAGGGTTTTTATCAGATGAGGCCTACTTATATCAATTTGTTAGATTTAATTATAATCCGCCGTACCCCACATTAAGTATTGGACCCCTTGTTAAAGATATAAATGAAAGAGTTAAAGTATTTGTAAATTACATGATTTATCCTATTCATAAATACGTACCGAAATTCTCTATTCTAAGGATAGAATCAATAGGTAAAAACGCTTTAGATAAATTATCTTCACTGAAATTCACAACTGAAGGAATACCTTTAACCTTAGCTGTAGCAGACAAGACTGCAAAAGAATTGTCATCGGGTATTCTGAGATTTATTATGTTCTCGCTTGATAGAATTGGAGTCCAGGAGAGTTTCAGAAACAAATTTGAGGTGCTTGATGTTGTCTGAAGATTTTTCAATGAAGATTAAGGACCAGATAGAGAAAGCCAAAGCATTGGCTATTACATTAGGTGATATTATAGGAAGAGTATCACGTGGAATTCCAAGTAAAGTGGATGAAAACAATACACAAATTAATGTAGTTATTGATCCTGTAACTTACTATAAGTACCCTTTTTTGGGAAAGATCGGGGTTTTATTGGGAGCTATTGACATAAAGACTTTGTACTTTGTTCTGCTGAGAGTCATAGGATATGAAAGAAGTGACGTGTCATCATTATTATATCCAGATTCGCCAATAATATCAAATAATGAAATAGGGGAAGAGGAACCAGGTTCCCTAATATCTAACGTAATAATAAAATGCGAACCTCTCACTAAAGTAAATTTTCTGGAGTCAACGGAGCCAGAGTCAGCTGACCTGGTCGTTGAGCCACAATCACCAGTTATTTTGCCTAGAGCAGAGGTAATAGAGAGGTCTCTAGATACCAATAGAGGTCTTTTGAGATTAGGCTACTTAGATAATCACGTAGGCAATATAAAAGTAAGTATCAGCCTAGATGACCTAAACTATCATACACTGATATTGGGAACAACTGGAGCAGGAAAAACATCATTTGTAAAAGACGTAATTGCAGGTATTTACTCAATAGCAGAGCTGACTAAGGTTTTCGTTTTTGATGCAACAGGAGACTATTATCACATTTTTTTACCGCCTGATAAAACAGATAAGAACGTAAGTCAAAGTTTAACCCTTTTCGAGTCTCTTTACCCTAAGTTGTCGGGATTAAATCTCAGTATAATTTACCCTTTATCAAGAAAGTGGATAAGGAAATACACTAACGGAAATAAGGATCTTTTATCAATAACAAATGCATATTTCAAACTTTACGTGTATCCAATGATAAACTACCTGTCCAAAAAAGGATACAAATTTTACCACAGTGTATCTGAGGGAAGAATAGTAGTCTCAAACAGTGAGTGGAAATCTGAGGTCGAAATATCTCCATTTTATTTTAAGTTTGATGAGATAAAGAAAGTTTTACCTAGATTGAATCCTTATTTCTCTGAACAGGCTACCCAATTTCTTAAGATTCTATTAAAGAGAAAGGGAAAAGACTACAATTCTCTGGCTAGCCTCACGGATTCTCTTGAAGATTATGACTTGGATAATTTGAGTATTCACAAAAGCACTAAGGAGAATATATTAAGAGGATTATATTTGCTCAGATCGACAGGTCTATTTGACGTGGGAGTAAAGAGAGAACCTTTAGGAAGACTACTGACATCTGATAGAAAGTTATTAATTCTAGATCTTTATAATAGTGAATTAGATGACTTCGCTCAGAAAATTGTAACTTATTATTTTCTTGATAAAATATTTGAAATAAGGGAGGCTCAGATGAAAATAGGCTCATTAAAGGAAAGGCTTGTATTGATAATTGACGAGGCTCATAAGTTCTTCCCCTCTGGTAAAGGTTCTGAAGAGGACGCAAATTATGTTAGAAAAGTGGCAGGAAAGATATCATCTATGATGAGGCTAGGTAGGAGAAGAAAAATCGGCTTTATATTCTCTACCCATAATCCAACTGATCTATCAGATATAATAGTTCAGTTGGCAAATACAAAAATCATTTTCAGAATAAAGCCAGAGGTAGCAGAATCCTTAGGTTTATCGAAAATAGAAGCTAAAATATTAAGTTGGGAAAGAAATGGAGTAGCTTACTTAATATCCCCATGGTTAAGGGAGGGTAAAATTAAAATACGAGTACCTGTTCCTCCACCATTAGGACATTATGATTTGTCAAAGGCGAGTTAAATGAGTGAGTTACAGAACGTTCTTAAAAAAATGAAATTAAAAGGAGATAAAGAATCTACAATAGATTTTCTTAAAACAGTTGCTAGACTGTTACCCCCATCCGACGATTACGGAATATCACTGACAAAGAAGGGTGTTCATGAGTATGTATTGGACAGAAGAGGCGTAGTAATTATATCCTTATCACTTGAAGAATATTTACCAATATTTTCAGCAGATAGTAAAAGAATAGAATACAATGAAATACCTGAAGATGTTATTAAAGTGATAAAAACTAATTGGAAGCAAATATTGGGTCAATTAAGGGATTATTTACTTGAATACTCCAAGATAGATAAAAAATATTTAGAAGTGGCTGATCAAGTTAATAGTGTCATATTTGAGAATATCTGAAACCAAAGTCTCCTCAATAAAAATAATTCATTACGAGCACATAAATTATCTAGGTAGACTGCACGGAGGTGTAATGCTGAACTTTCTAGTGGATACTGGAATGATGTCAGCGATAAGGGTAGCCAAAGGTTTAGCGGTTATAGCATCACTTGACGACGTTATATTTAAGAAACCGATATCATTAGGAGATAACATAGCAGTGGAAGCGGAAGCAGAATATGTGGGCAACTCTTCTGTAGAAGTATCTATGAGAGCCTTAAGAGACGAAGAGACATTGGTCGAAGCAACAGGTACGTACGTAAAAATAGACGATTTATTTAAACCCATAATAATAGAGAACAAGCTGATCGCTGACACGGAAGAGGAGAAGAGAAGAATGGAGAAGGCTATTGAAAGGAGAAATGAGAGACAAAGAGCTATTAAGGATAGGGTTGAAAAGAAGTTTGATATCACTGATCCTACAGAAGGATTGAGATTTAGATTATCGTCAAAGATATTTATCACACCTGACATGACCTATGACGGAAAGATAATTTCTGCTGGAAAATTACTTAAAGCGATGGATGACCTAGGCGGTGTATTATGTGGAAGATACATAAAACAGAGTGAACCTGGAACTGTAGTTACTGTTGCCGTCAATAGAATGAGTTTCTATACACCAATTAGGTTAGGCGATATCGTGGAAATAAGAGCAGGAATAATATATGTAGGAAATACATCAATAGAAACACTGATTAATGTAATTAGGATAGATCCAAAAACTATGATGAAAGAACACATAACAACGGGTTATTTCACTTATGTCAGGGTTGACTCTAATGGAAAACCCATAAGAGTACCTAGCTATACACCAGAAACCGACGTCGAAAAGAAATATTATGATGAAGTTTTAAGAAGAAAGAAACTAATTACTACTAGGTAGAATTAGAAACGATGACTTTCTTTTTATTTTCAACTCTTTGTCTTTTTTCATTAATGTAGTCATACATTATAAAAAACGATAATGAAAACCCGAAGAAACTGAAGAAATAAGCCTGAGATATCGACATCGGATTTACTAATCCTGATAGGTAACTACCCATTGCAGATGCTAAATTATTTCCGGCACTGAAGAGACCTAATATGGATCCCCTATTTTTCTTTAAATCTTTGAAGATAAGAGAAAATAACGCCGTATTATATAGAGGATATAGGCTACCAAAAGATATAAAAAACAAGACAGTAAGATAGCTAAAATTAATCTTCATAAAGAGCAAATACCCCACTAAAGCTACTAAAAAACCTCTCAGAGCTATTGAAATAAAGATATAGTATAATTCATTATCCCTAACTAAATTTGGCGAGATGTAGTAAATGTATTCATCTATCGCATACAGTATAGTATAGCTAACGAAATAGGTCCATGAAGGCAATGTTAACAGATTAAGTAATGGGATGTAAACCACATAAAAGACCTCTGCAGAAAGGTTAAATATAGAATAAGAGATTAAAGGTTTAAGTAACCTCCTAGTATCCCTTATTCTCTCTACCTTATCCTCTCTTATATCCCCCTTATACCTAGGTATCAATATGGCGTTTAAGACAGCTGCGATTATAAAGAATATAATTATAGTGAAGAACTTTAACTTAAATGCGCCCATTATACTACCTATTATATTTCCAGCCAAGGAGAGTTGAGATAACATGGAATTCGCGACAACAGCCTTATCCATGGAAAATCTCTCTAACAGTAATATGGAGTATATAGGTGAATCTAGGGCAGTAAAAAATCCTAACAGAGTATATCCCACTAGACCTAAACTTGTATCGAAGATCAACAGTGTGATTCCGATACCAGATACAGGAAGTATTATAAAGAATATGTATCTTTCCCTCACTCTATCAATTATCCTACCCCATACATACGATCCCAAACCCACTGCTAACTCATTTAGCATTATACTTATTCCTAATAAAGCAGTGGAGTGAGTCTGATCATAGAGTACTAAAGGATAAAGCAAAGACAATAATGTTGATCCGGCTACTATGAATGCTTGCCCTATGAATAGCTTCACGTTAGTTGTGTTTATCGACAATAACTTAAAAAGAATAAGGCATTAACTACTTACTCATGGAATATATAGCTCTTATAATAGGCATAATAACATACGGATTGATCATTTCAAGGAGTATTATTAGGGTACCTTTATGGGCTTCTATGTTCTTTGGTGGAATCTTAATGATAGTGACAGGAGTAATAACTCTACAAGAAGCTTACTCCAGTGTTAATTTGGATGTAATTCTATTTCTCATGACACTTTTTATGTTCTCGTCAGCGTTAGAAGTATCTGGATTTCTAAAATTTCTTGCTTACAAATTAGTTTCTCGATATAAAGATCCAAAAAAGGTTCTCTTCTATATTCTATTCTACGCTGGAATCCTTTCCAACTTGGTTACAAATGACGGTATATCATCAAGCTGGACACCTGTTGTTCTTGAAGCGTCTAAGGCAATGAAAGTCGATGAGTTACCCTTCCTTTACGCTTTAGCATTTGGGGTAACAATAGGTAGTGTAATGATGCCAACTGGCAATCCTCAGAACTTATTAATATTACTAGAATCCAATACTCCTTTTCTGATATTTGTTGCTATTCTTCTAATACCTACTATGATAAATTTTATCATTTCTTATTTCGTCCTCCTTCTAATTTTTAGAAAAAAACTCTCTAACATTACTGTGGATGATAACCTTGGAAATATTCAGATACAAAACAAAAGATTGGCTTATTCTTCTCTTATTTTATTGGCAATTACTATCATACTATTTTTTGTTTTAAGCATTTATAGAATAGATATAGTACTAGCCTCCCTAGTAACTTCCTCGATCTTATTACTGGTCAATAAAGAAAGAAGAGAAATAATTCAAAAGGTTGATTGGAGTGTAATTGTGTTTTTCATAGGACTGTTCATATTTACTGAAGGTCTGGTAAAGGGCGGAATAATGGATGCTTTGTATCATATAGTTCCATTACCTACTAACACAGCTACCATAATGGCTTCCAGTGTAGTCCTAAGTCAAATACTCAGTAATGTGCCTTTAGTTGCTATATATATACAAGAAATGCAGAAGTTAGGCGCAGTAAGTATATTGAATTGGCTAGCGTTAGCAGCCGGAAGCACTATTGCCGGAAACTTCACTATTTTAGGGGCTGCCAGTAATGTTATAGTCTCTGAAGCTTCAGAAAGCAGAGGAGGAAAAGGCTTTAGCTTCCTAGAATTCATGAAATATGCATTGCCTATATTAGCTGTAAATTTTGTAGTACTTTATCTCTTCATTTCATTTGTTGGGACAATCTTGATACAGCTATTAACCGCATTTCATTAGTACCTCATGATATTTCCATTACATTCGTTTCCCTATAGGGTCTCTCCAACTTAGACTCCCTAGTTAACCCATGTCCGCAAAATATATGCATTCGCGTATCGCTACTCCCACATAACCATCCCTTCTTATGGTTAAAGTCCTGATGCTTTCCCTATAAGCATCTCCGTCCAATTAGTGAATCTTTAGATACGTTAACACTATTTAAATTTAGATAACTAAATGCAATTCTAAAGATCCCAGAGAAATCAAGTTTATGAATGTCTATTCCTCACGTTTTACTATCTATAAAAAGCATACATATACCTTGAATGGACTTGAGATTGAAAGTAGAGTTATTTTAAACTCTCTAATCCACTTAAGTACATAGAGAACAATGAAGATATTGTACTCGAGTAAGGACGATATTCAAGATAAAATAGCTTTGATACCAATAGGTAGTTTAGAACAACACGGACCTCATTTACCTATGGGCACTGATTCTATAATTGCTGAAGAAATAGCTAAAAGAGTTGAAGAAGAGCTGAATAATGTTGTTTTATTATTCCCAACTGTTTATTACACCTGTTCCATGGAACATGAGGGATTTCCATATGCAGGCGTCTCATATGTCACATTCGCTTCTTACATGATCGAAATCCTAAATTCTATTTCAAAATTTTCCAAAAAGGCAGTATTAGTAATAGGACATGGAGGAGTAGTTTCTGTACTAGATGTAGTTAAGAGGCAGTTAAACTTCAGTAACAAAACATTTAAAGTTTACACATTTACAGTTCAGGAAGAAAATTCAGAGGATCTTCATGCAGGCACAATAGAGACATCTGCAATAAAAGTGATTAATCCAAAACTGGTTAATGAAGATAAGTTAAAGGACGTTAATTACTCTTTTCAAGAGGGTGTCTTCGATATTATAACTACTAAAGAGTCAAACCCATACGGAATTATTAATAAGGGAAAAGTAGTTATAGATGAAGAAAAAGGCAGAATGTTTATCAGTAAGAATGTGGAAAAATTAAAAAGACTAATTCTAAGCCTTACAAAATGATGAAAGCCTCGCCCTTTAGGGCGGGGAGGAGGTCAGATGTTAGTGTATAGCGTTGTTACTCTCACTACTTGTCCGTTCGAGAGAGATAATGCTACAGTATAGTTTCCTCCTATGCTTAGACCTGCCACAGTCGGGAAGAGTATTGTAATTTGGTTATTACCTTGATTTAACATTGATGGAGATATATTGGTCGTTGTTATTGAAAATGCCTCTATTGTAGCTGATATTATAGATATCCCCGCCACATTTGAATAGAGTGTAACCTTGAGTTCACCATTGGGTTTAAGGTATGCAGTACCAACTTGATAAATTGCAGGAGGCATGTAAGTGGGACCACTAGGATAGGAAGGTATACCAAATGTAGTTGGACCTTGTGCAGGCATGCCTCTAAATCTGTTTATGACCTCATCTATTGAAATATAAATTAGGATCCAGCCTATAAAGCTCAAGAAAATTTCAATTATTCCGCCTATAGACATTAAACTAGAATTATAACTATTACCAATGTTATAAAGTGCTACTCCTATTAATACCTGAGCCAGAAATATTAATAAAACCCCAACACCAACTAGTGCAATTCCCGCAAAGGGTACTAAGAAGCTTAGTACTCCGCCGATAAAGGCTACTATAAAACCATATATAAGTATGTTAAGCCCTGTCGAGCCTAAATTAACATTCTTACCTAAATTTAAAAAAGCTTGAAATGCGTTTCTCAACTTAGGTATTCCCACTACAAAATAAAGTATCAATGGCACAATTATTAATAAGGCAAAAAAGAAACCTATGAAGTATAATATGCCTATTATAATAAACCACAGAGCAGCATCTTTTAGTTTATTTAACGCATCTAGATCGGAAGTTGGATACGACATTTCACTATATTTGTTAAATCTTAAATTATAAAATCTATTCGTAGTTTGACTAAATATTTTATATAGTCTATATAGGAAAACCCATCACAAGACTTATTAAATAGCCTATGAAGAAAAACGGAATCACTGGAACACCCCACATAACCCAAATGTAATCTTCCTCTTTGATTAAACCCCTCTCGACATATTCTCGATATAATTTTCTCCATTCTTCATCATCCTCTTCCACATCAAAACTAGTTCTAATATTCTGGTTTCCCTTTTCGTCTATTACTGTTAATGGAAATAAAAATTTTGAAGATAGAAAATCTTTTACTTTTATCCTCTTCGCAGAAATAGCGAGATTTAATCTTACCATTAATGAATAACCTTTTGTATACTTTAAGTTCCTGAATAGATTGACTAAGCCTGATAGGAGTATGATTATAGAACCGTACAAAATGATTAGAAAAGGCTCAAAGCCTTCTGATGAAAGACTTGGGAAAAATATGGGATATGTTGTGGCATTACTGAGAGATAGAATTATGGATAGTATTAAATCTGCACCTCCCATCATCGAGAAACGGTATAAGAAATACATGACTAAATTTACAGTTATAACTGAGTATAAATATAGAAACAGATTAAGATGCGGATAATTGAATACAAAGAAGATTACTAGAGGGGCATAGATAGCCCATATTTTTAGGTCTACTTCTCTCTTTTTAATATCAAGATAAGATGTATGAGCTAACATTATGCAAGTTAAGACTATTTGCAGTAGATATATCAAATTCACGGCAGGAAGCCCTCCTCACACAGCCCTCTGCGAGGCAGTCAGAGGGCTAGATACCCCTACTTATAATAGAATTCAATGATATTTATATTTATGAACTTACTTGATCTCTGCATATCCATATACCCTAGAACTCTTAGGCTTAGCATTAAGATTTAATAAGATAGCTCTTCCTACAGTTATAGGGATTTCTTCTTTTAACGTAATGATATTATTATCAATCTTTCCTATTGTCTTAATGCCACCTGCTACTACATGAACTGAATCCGTATCTGAAGTCCACTTGAACTTCGTAAATCCTTGAATTGAGTTAATCAACTTAATGTTAGGCTTTACCAACGCTGTTACCCCTTCTATATCTTCGATCTTTACATTCTTTAATGCAAAGCCTATTCTAACACCTGGCAAAACCCCTTCCTGATCTTCGTCTAAAACTTGTATACTTTTAACCTCTACCTCCTTCTTCATTGGCAAAGCTATCAACTTGTCATGAGGTCTAACTTCTGTAAGCGAAAAGCCTAAAACTACTGTACCGACACCCTTGACATTAAATGCCCTATCAACGTAAACATAACCCCTATCATTCAAATCCCCATCTGTTTCCTTAAATTCATTAGTAACCATTGAAACTATTGATAAATCCTTGAAGATTTTTTCAAATGCAGAACTATCTTCTGGAGGGAGTACCACACCTTTTAATCCTGAAGCCTCTGCTAGTAAAGCGAATTCTCCCTCAACAGAAGTTATTTGGCTCATTTTCAAGTAAAATGCAGATGATATACTTAGTGCCTCAGCCTGATCGAGTAACTTTTGAGGGACAAGAATAGATCTGATATGCTCACCAAACTTCTTATAGTAAATACTTGACTCAACCCTTTTACCCAATCTTTCAGCTACATTCAGAGCATCAGTCTCTGTTGAAGCAAGGACTGTTATTATGGAGCCTTTTAACATAATAGGAAGATAAATAACAGATACTAAAAAAGTGTATTGATATCTTTTTGTTTCTGACCTCCTCCCCGCCCTAAAGGGTTCCTTTAGAGCGATTCACAGGTTTATGATTTACCGCCTTCACCCTCATCGTCTCATAACTAGTGAGTATCACCCACTCCACACATCCAGCGGTAAACCAAAGGCTAGGTCTTCAACCACTTTACCCCTATCCCTCTGGTCAAACCCTCATTCCACCCTCCTTGAGACTCAAGGATATTGTTTTTCAGCATGAGGACACTTAATTGAACTAATATAACCCATTTCCATGGGTTTCCTCACGCGTCATTTTAACCAAATTTAACATCTTAACGATACTATAAAAACCTCACCCCGCCTTAAAAGACAAGGCTTGCCGATTCTTTGTCAACCAATCTTCTTAACCTGTTCCATAGCCCACATCATTGGACAATACCCACCACACATAGTACAGGCTTTAACATTGGGTTCACCAAACTGAGTATAAACCCTGTAAGCCTGCTTAGGATCAATAAGCTTCTCTATCATTTTATCCCACTCCAGTTTACCCCTGTAGTGGCTTACTTCATTATCCCATTTCCTAACTTTCTTGCCTAATTTCACTATATCTCCTGCATGAGCTGCTATCCTATATGCTATAGCTCCTTCTTCAACTTGCTTAGGATTCGGTAAACTGAGATGCTCTGCAGGTGTAAGATAACACAGTAGATCTGCTCCCGCAGCTGAGGCTATTGCAGCCCCTATGGAAGAGGCTATATGATCATATGGTGCGCCAACATCAATTACTAAAGGTCCTAACACATAGTATGGAACGCCTCCGGTTAGCTTTTTCATTAGTTTCACATCCCATGCCACTTCGTTTAATGGAACGTGACCGGGACCTTCAACCATAACCTGAACTCCGTTACTAATAGCATCTTTTACAAGTCTAGTAGTTTCTATTAACTCCCCTATCTGAAACTCGTCATGAGCGTCCGCAATTGCGCCTGGTCTTAATGCGTCTCCCAGAGATATGGTAGCATCATATTCTTTAAAAAGCTCTAATAAATATTTCCAGTTAGTTCGATATGGATTTTCTTTCCCATTATGTATTATCCATCCTGCAATCATATCTCCTCCTCTAGAAACTATCGGAATAACTCTATCACTCTTAAGAGCTCTAATAGCGAGTTCTTTTGTTAAACCTGCATGAATTGTCATGAACGCCACACCATCTTTCAGTTGTCTTTCAACTATACTTAGAAGTTCATCTTCGCTGAAGTAAGCTCCTCCGCTTTTCTTCTTGAAGGACTGTATAAACGCCTGATATACTGGCACCGTACCTACAGGAAGGTCGCTTTTATCTATAATTTTTCTCCTTATTTCGTCTATGTCCCCTCCAGTGGATAAGTCCATTAAAGTATCTCCCCACTTGTTCGATATCTTAACTTTCTCTAGCTCCATGTTTAAATCAATTACCTCACTAGATGTCCCAATATTGATGTTTATCTTAGTCATTAGACCTTTACCTATGGGTACTAACTTTTTACTAGGTCTCTTAACATTTCTAAGTAACATTATTTTACCTTCAGCTATCCTTTTTCTTACTTTTTCAGGAGAAACTTTCTCTAACTTACTAATGCTCTTTATTTCATCTGTTAATATTCCTCTCCTAGCTTCTTCGATTATGGACATAATAAGATATTCAATAAACTGGATTATAAACTTTATTATACTGTATTTTAATCATTTTAACTACAAATTAAAAACCAAAGTACCAAAACATAGGTAATTGAAATTAATTTTTAAATTATAGAGGACAAGAATATGTATGCGAATTACCGTAATTGGTTCAGGTCCTGCAGGGCTTTACTCAGCTATAACATCTTCCTCACTAGGAAATAAGGTCATTTTAGTAGAAAAAGAGGACAGGCTCGGAGGGACCTGTGTACTTTACGGATGCATACCATCAAAAGCCATGTTACACCCCTTAATTCTATCCTCAAGCATTGAAAAGGTAAAGGGTAGTAGTAAAATAGAATTCAACTTTAAAGAAATTAGTGAACTGGGCATAAATGCAGTAAACAGGGTAAGTAAGGGTACCGAGTACATGCTGGAAAAATACAACGTAGATATTATACATGGGAGAGCAATATTAAAGGGAAATTCAGTAGAAGTTAATGGGCAGACCCTAAGTTCTGATAAGATAATTATTGCCACAGGTACGCTAAAGCCACAGGTTCAAGGCTCAATTGCATCAGATGATTTACCTTACCTAGATAGAGACTTTCAAAGAGTGGTAATTATAGGAGGAGGCGTAGGAGGAGTTGAATACGGATGGCTACTTAGGGCATTAGGTAAAGAGATTTTGGTAGTAGAAAAGGAGAATTTACTTCTCCCTAGACATGATCCTGATCTTCGTAACTCTGTTACATATACCTTTAGAAGGATGGGGTTTAATCTCCTCCTAGGTAAAGAAGTTAAGAAGATTGATAAGAATAAAGTTATTCTAGATGACGGAAAAGAAATAGAAGCTGATATAATTTTAATGAGTTTTGGAAGGACAGCAAATGTTAACGGCTTCGAAGAAGTACCTCATGATAAATGGATAAAAGTAAATGAGTTTATGGAGACTGAAATTAGAGGAGTATATGCAGCAGGAGATGTCACAGGAAGCTTTACTGCTCATGAGGCTATAAGCAAAGGAATAACTGCAGGATATAATGCATCTGGAATAGCCTCGAAGTACAGAAGTGATGGCATAGTAAAAGTGATTTACACTAAACCTCAAATAGCATATGTGGGGGATACAACGAGAGGCAAATGTGTTAAATTGAATATGGCATCATTAACGAGAGCTATCGCAGAGAAGGAGACAGAAGGATTTGTTAAAGTTTGTGTGGAGGATGACAGAGTAATTGGGGCCGTTGCGTTTTCTGAAAGAGCAGAGGAAATTGTAAGTGTATTAGGATTAGCTATAAGATATAACATTAAAGTAAAAGAACTTGCAGAGTATCCATTCCCGCATCCTTCTTATCTGGAAACAATAAATGAAATAATGAGGGAACTAAAATGAACTTGTGTGATAAAAAAATTAGTAGTATAGGTTTAGGTACTTGGAAAATGGGAGGAGATTATTGGACTCCAGGTCACGGGAACGATAATCTTTACATTGAAGCAATAAAATATGCTATAAATAAAGGAATAAACCTAATCGATACCGCAGAGATGTATGGAGGAGGACATACAGAAGAAATAGTTGGTAAAGCCGTGGCTGACTTTGATAGGGAGTCCCTCTTTATAACCACAAAAGTATGGCCCAATCACCTTAAATATGATGATACAATAAAGTCAGCGCTAGCTAGTTTGAAGAGATTAAACACCAAATATATAGATCTTTATCTGATCCACTGGCCTAATCCCGATGTGAAGGTTGAGGAGACAATATCGGCAATGGAGAAACTAATTGATATGGGAGTTGTCAGATGTATTGGAGTTAGTAATTTTGATGTAAAGTTGCTTGACCAAGCCATACACTCCACCAAGAAATACGAAATAGTAGCAAATCAAATTCAGTACAGTATATATAGGCTAACACCAGAAAGAGACGTTATTCCGTTTGCCGAGAAGAATAAAGTAACAATAATTGCGTACTCTCCTTTAGGTCAGGGATCTATATCCTCAGAATCAAGGTTGAAGGATATCGCACTAAAATATGGCAAGACGCAGGCACAAGTTGCATTAGCATATCTAAAGAGAAGATCAATACCTATACCAAAAGCCGTACAGAAAACACATATTGATGAAATAGCTGATGTTATGAAATTTGACCTGAGGGACGAAGATTATAATGAAATAAGAAAAAGATTTTCATAGTTTACGTGGGAATCAGTATTTTATTTTTATCTAACATTAAGAGAAACTTAGCATTTTCAATAACTTCTTCCCTGTCAAACTCCATATTGGAAATATATTCCTTCATTACCCTACAATCATAGACCGTTCCGGCATATTTTAATAAGGACTTAACCTCTTTAGGCAAAGCAATTTCGGCCAACTTATTCGGTATAGGAATTTGTATACCCTTCTTGTTAATTGCTGAGGCATAAATCTGGAAGAATTCAGATAACTTTACAAGGGAACATTCAGTAGCATAAAAGTAATTTCTGGAGGGAAGTTTACCATTAGCTATAGAGTCAATGAGAAAAGCCATGTATCTAGCACTAACAGGTTGAAATTGTATTTCTAGCTTCGGAATTATTCCCAGCTTAACTAACTTATAGATTGTGACGAACTGTACATGAGCGTTAAATCTCCCGTATACTAGTGTAGGTCTTAGTATAATGGCATTCTTACCCAGTATGTTCAATATCTCTTTCTCACCTTGTAGCTTAGTTTTCTCAAAAGCAGTTGATGGGCTTAAACCATCACCATGATGTTCTTCAATATTTACTTTTCCTGTTACACCATATGTAGAACCACTTGCATGAATCATAACCTTATTGTACTTTTTGGACGCCTGCGCTATAATTGATGGAACTTCGACGTTAGCCGTGTACAATACTTTCTCGTCCCCTTGAATATCTCCCACGAAATTTATCACTAGATCGTTGGATTTTACTAACTCCTCCAATTTCTGTGTTTCATTAATTACATCAAGTTTTGTTGTCTCTACGCCTTTTTCTTCTAGGATCTTAGTATATAACTCTTTAACAGGATTAAGGCTCCTATAAGTAATTTTTATGTCATGTTTCGGAGATAAAAAGTAAGCTACATTTGTTGAAATAAATCCTAAACCTGTGATTAATATCTTCACATGCTAAATCATTGCTGGCTAAACTTTAATTCTTTGGGTAAAACTGCTCCGAATAGCTCAGCACATCGTTTAAAGTCCTCTGTGATTCTCTCTATCAATTTATCAACTGGTATACTTCTGTAAATATATTTTGGTCTACCTCCCTTGGAGGATACGTCCTTCATCCTCTCTACAAAACCCAAAGAAACTAACTTATTTACACTCCTGTTTATGGAGGCTTTAGATAATTTCAATTGTTGTGCTAAATCGTCCTCATTTTTTCCATCACTTCCTATTAGTGCTTTTAATACCTGAAAATCTGTATCTGATATGTCATAGCAGAACTTCAATGCTTCAATTAATCTTATTTCCTTTCCAGATGGTAGTCTAACTTTAGCTGGCTCAAACTCAATATTAAATCTACTAGATCCCATTTCCATATTAATTCATTTTAAATACTCATATTTAAATCTTTTCATTAAAAAGTAAATCGAGATACATACATATTTATCATTTGTATGTTTTTCTCTTTTTTAAGGTATAGGGATAGTTTAAATTGTTTAAAAAAGAAAATTTATGAATACCTTATTATTCACAATAATTTTCATGTGAATATGTATAGATAAATAAAAAAACAACCGTGGCTATTAATTTATGTGTATTTTCCCGGGATACTGGTTGAAGAAAAAGAATTGATGAAGAGTAGAGATGTAGAGCAGATAAAGAGGGAATTGGAAAAACAGGGATACGTAATAGTAAAGGAGAAAAAAGAGAAAAATTTACTAAAAGTATTTGATGACAACGTCGTATTTACATGCAATAAGGATGAGACTATATTCTCATTATCCTTTCTCAGTAATATAATAGCCAGAATAGTAATCACAGATAAACTTACTACCGTTATTACGTTTACCAAGAGGAAAAACACATCATATACGTTTAAGATCGGCAGGATTCCGTCATTAAAAGGGATAAGGGAAACGTATAACGTTAATTCCTACGAATTATTCCTAGAAAGATACCTACAATACTTATCAAATAATAATGACGAGGAAGTGTTAAATTGGCTTAGGAGATTGATGAAAGAAAAGAAAACAACTGAATCTACGCATTGAATATTTAACTTTAATAAGTTGAGTTTGCTGGAAAAATTTAGAGTATTACATACGGACTAGAATAGTTAAGGATACAAATGTACGCGAACACTACTCTATACGAAAACGGAAATATCGAAAATTCCACATAGATTTGTATTAAAAGATATAAAATGGCATACAAATAAACATATGGAGATTAAAGTTGTCTCAGATGTTTGAAGATCCGTTAGAAAAGCTTGTTTCGCCTGAAAATATGCAAAGAATATCAAAACTGGTCGATTCGCTTTCTACTATAGAAAAACTCACGGAAAAACTAAATGAGATGGATAGGAAGGGTCAGTTAGATACAATGCTAAGCATGTTGGATCAGGCTGTTGAAGTGGTAGATGCTGTTCAAAAGGCTGATCTGATCAATGCGGTAATGTCTTTTGGAATGGACCAAATAGCAAAAATACAAGCAATATGGCCAGTAATAGAAAAACTAACCAGTGAGAGAGCCCTAACTTTCTATCAGACCTTAGATGTGGATAATCTTCTAAACGTGCTTGAAAAATATTTACCTTTAGTCCAGAAGCTAGCAAATGATAAGACAATTAAAACAATTGAAAGTCTTAACCTAGACTCATTAATGGACTCCGTTCAAAAGCTAGCACCAGTACTCAATAAGACGGCGTCATTAGTTGATGAAATGGAGAAAAAGGGTCAACTAGATGCAATGATAAACCTTATTCAACAGGCGGTAGACCTTATAGACGCTGTTCAAAAATCCGACCTTATAAATACCCTTGTATCCTTTGGAATGGACCAAATAGCAAAAATACAAGCAATATGGCCAGTAATAGAAAAACTAACCAGTGAGAAAACCATTAAATTACTTGAATCAATAGACTTAGAGTCCACAATAAATGCACTAACATCGTTATCACCATTGTTCAAACAACTCACCAGTGAAAAAGTAATTGGAACAATATCACAACTTGACATAAACTCCTTACTTTTACTATTTGAAAGGTTCACATATTTACAAAAAACTGGTGCATTAGACAGGCTACTAAAGGTAATGGAAGTGTTCAGTGATCCTCAAGTAGTAGATGGACTAGTGTTATTTACACAAAAATTCGGAGTTGCACTTAAGGCCTGGGTCAACGATTTACCCTCAGTAAAGCCAGTTGGGACTTTTGGTCTGATAGGTGCTCTAAATAACAAAGATGTTGGATATACTATGGGTGCATTACTGAAACTAGCTGAAGAGTTAGGGAAATCTATAAGACAATAAAAAATTTTTACTAATATTATATTTTATAAACCTAAAAATATATACTATTTTTCTTTGAAACCTTTCTAACAACCACTGGCTTTAATCTCTTTTGGAGTTTTACTAGAACTAGTTTTCTGAATGGTTATACTGAAAACATCTCCTTGTTTTGTATTTTCAAGAACATTGCAATCCATCAGCTTCACTGCTTCAACTATCATGTCCACACATTTAGGGTCCTTAAACATCACTTTTACAGTCCCTTCCTTCATACCCATTAACTTTGCTACTGTCTTCATAAATGGCTCAGGGCATTCCAATTTTGTTGCATCAATCACTTCAACCATAATTATAACAGAATAAAGGCGTAACTAAAAAGTTTTAGACAAAACTTTTTTCACATATTTTCAGGTCATTAAACGATAAACTTTGTGGAAAATACTTAAACTTACTACATTACCTACTTTTATTCCAACCCGACATTAAATAGAAATTATATCCTTAAGGTTTTGCCAAATTTACAAGTGAGGCCTCACTTACTCAGTTTATTTTTTAAATTATGCGCAATTACCTAACCATTTTTAAGTCCTTATATAAAATCTTCAACCAATGAAAATACTTTCATGGAATGTAAACGGAATAAAAGCAATATTGCGTAAGGGAGCCCTACAACGGGTAATTAATGATTATGACATAACCATGCTCCAGGAAATTAGGACAAATGAAATACCACTTGATATAGCTCTAAGTGGGAGTAATTTATTTCCCTTTCCGTCAAAGAAAAAAGGCTATAGCGGAGTCCTAACTATCTCCAAAATTAAGCCAGTATCAGTAATCAAGGGACTAGGCATAAATGAGTTTGATGAAGAGGGAAGAGTGATAACGATCGAACTCGATGATTATTTTATCATAAATGCCTACTTTCCAAGGGCAGGAGATGATCTGAATAGACTAGATTATAAGATTAAATTCGATTTGGAGATCGAGAAGTTTATGCTAGAACTGAGAAGGAGAAAGCCAGTAATACTTTGTGGAGACTTAAATGTGGCAAGGGACAAAATAGATTCAACTTTTTGGGACGAGAAAGAACCCGGGTTAACGAGTGAGGAGAGAGGTTGGATAAACAAAATATTATCCACAGATTTTGTTGACTCTTATAGATTTGTAAACGGAAATAAAATAGAATATTCCTGGAAAAGTTACTTGGAGAAATGGAAAGCAATGAGAATAGACTACTGTATCGTATCTAGTGAAATTAAGGATAGGATTAAGGATAGTAAGATAATTAAAATAGAAGGATCAGACCATTATCCTGTTTATTTAGAAATTCTGTAAACTTATGTAAATCCTATCTAGTCTAGGAATAAGAATTTTGACTGTCTGTAGAAACTGTGGTATGTCATTACTCAGTTTGTACTGAAAAGCTCTATTATAGTCGTCAAATAATCCAGGCTCTCTCTGAGATAGATAGCTTATTACATTATCCAAATCTTGTTTCGTGTAATAAGGCATATTCATTTTTGTTGCTATAGCGTCTATGAGAAAGATCACAGCTAACCAGTAATTATTAACAGCATTAGTGAAATCAGATCTAACTTCGTACTGAATAGCCTGTGACATAACGTTCTTAAAATTATTATAATAAGAGGCATAGATCGGAACACTTCCTAAAGCTGATGTTCCAGCTGAGACAGGTTGCATATTTTGTGTTTTAATTAATGATTCCGCAAACTTCTGAATCCTTTGATAGAGAAAATATACTAAAAGTAACGACCCTATGGATGCAGGCCACAATAGATATGGGTTAAATCCTGAAAATGTAATTATTGCAGACTCAATAAGAGCAGCTAGGAAAAGTTCGATAGGGATAAGTGGATACATGAGAAGATATCTTTTCCAATCCTTTCGTTTTACAATAACATACGTACCAGCAGCCACTGCTATTGCATAAGTTGGTAATTCGACAGCAGAGTGAGGAAGTGTTAAAAGTGCTATTGCAACTAAAAAGGATGGCACATTCCGGCTGGTAGCAACTACGCTTAGTAAATATGCGGTCTGACCAATAGATATACCAAAGAATATCGCACCGATTACAGGGATAAAATCTATTGTGGCAATTAAAAGGTTATGAGAGAATATTTCATTTACCTGACTAAAGTATGGCATGGAATAAATTCCACTTTCCATTGAGTTGTACTCCTGCACTAAGGCTGGATTATTATAAGGTATTGAGGAAACACCAACAAATATAGCTAATTCTATAATAAAATAAATTAATATTAGTTTAGATATGAGTCTCATTGAGACTTAATATCACTTCAGAATGAAATAAATCTTATCATAACACTCTATCACAGTATTTCATATATATTTTGTTTATAGAAGATCTCATATATTCTTCCACTAGTCTCCTGTCTATTCCAGTACTTAATGAAATATGATACCAGCTTTTGCCCTGAAGTGTTCTAGCTATTAAAACTGCTTCCTCTCTTTCTTCTAAGAAGTGATCGGGATCAAGAAAATAATACTGAGTAACAGCGTGAATACCATCTGCAACACTATTATATTCCAGTATTCCCTTCAAATAAGACTCTATTTTATAACAATACTCCTTGGGAAAACTTACAGGATAGCTAGATGATTTACTGTCAATATTAATACCCCTCAGGATTTTTGAGAGCAAAAGGGGATTAACATTAAAATATAACTGGTGAGCAGTATGCAGAATCTTAAACCTGAGTAATACTGATAATCTGTTAATTATTGGCTCTACAGCCTCATTCAAGGCTTTAAGTACTACAATAGAATATCCGTTAAGACCTTCATTTTTTCTGCTAGATAAATGTACAGGAGTGAAACCATTATTAAGCCAGAATTTCACTACTCTATGATCTGCCACAAAGGATGCGCCTATCCAATCAATACCCTCTCTTTTACCTCTCTCAACAACACTCCACAATAGTTTGCTACCAAATCCCTTGTTTTGAACATCTGGTTGAACCGCAATTCTCATGATACGCCAACCCCTATACTTTCCAAATTCCTGAAGTCTCTCGTATAGCGTAAGCTTATAAGGAATCAGATGTCCTTCTAATCCACTACCATTCAAAATTCTATCTATTTCTCCTTTTTCTAGTGAACCCTCCTCTATAACCTGTGCAACTGCAATCTTTCCTAATGAAAAAATACGTTGAAAATGATGATCTCCTAGTATCATTAAGTCATCCGGGGAATTCCTATAATGGGCAGAGACAAGAATTCCGTAAACCTGCCTTAATAGATGATCCTTTTCAAATAGTTCTTTTCTATCTATTTCTGTAAACTCTAAGTTTTCATTCTCTTTCTTTGGTTCTACATCTAGAAGCATGACATCATATATAAATCTCTCTATTGGGTCTCCCTTAGCATACCTTATAGGCTTCTCTAAGGTCACGTGTTTAAACTTTATACTTTTATCCTCCCTAAGAGCATTAAGATACTTTAAGAAGGCTTTGCCGGTACCTTCATACCCATGAATCGTAGTCACAAGAATTACTTTCTCCCAACTTCTAACTATGTAATCCAATGTCTCAGTGCCTATCGATGCAGCTTCATCTATTACTATTATATCTCCTTGATAATCTTTTGCCACATCTGGGGCTAACCATTTTACTCTTAAAGCTCCAGATATGATACCCATTACTTTGCCCTCTCTAGACTTAGTTATGGAATATCTTTTACCCAGCTGATCCAAACCCTTTATCAGAAAAGAAATAATTTCTATCGAAGAATAATATGAAGGAGAAGTTATAATAACATCTAAAGAGATGTTAAGAGTACTCAAATGTGAGAGAAATAAACCTATAGAAGAACTTTTACCCCTTCCCCTTGGGGCAGTAATGGTTAACACTCTTCTTCCCTCTTCCAAGATAAACAGAGACTCATCTAAGACCTTCGCCTGATCATCGGTAAAACATAGACTGTACAACTTATAATTAATCCTAGATTTTCTAGGGTTTAACTTGGAATTAGCAATAGAAAGCTGATCCGTCTTAAATGTGTTAAAGCTTTCTAGCTTATCATTGACGAAGAGAAATACTCCAGGATAAGACTTAGCCATTCTAAGAAACCTCTCCTCAAAATAGCTGTCCGCAATACCGTTTCTCTGGATGGAGTTCTTGTAAAGCTTGTTTCTTTGGAGATCATCGGAATATAGTATTATTAAACCTCCTCCCCTCACCAAATCCACAAGTGCAGAAATATAATTGGGTCTAAAGTCGTCCACTAAGTCCAATATGACTACATCATAGGTTCCTCCCAATATCTTGTTGTAGTTACTGTAATCCAGATCAAGGAGATTGGGGATATTTTTCTTAAATTTAAAGAATCTATCTTTTGCACCTTCTATCCAAGGGTGAAAAGCATATAATGCTTTCTCAGGTTTCCTGAATTCCTCATAGACCTGCAACAAATCAAATGTTGATTTCTCCCAATTACCTAGATGAATACTCAAAAGCCTATAGTTGTAGTTTAAAGCTTTTCTAAATTCCTCATTAAAATTGATAGTATTTATCAATCCAATATACAATATTCGGCTAAAAATTAAAACTATCAGCAAGGATCCAGGACATCATAGCTCAGCCCTTGTAAGGCTCATCACCAGTTTTAGCTCTTGGTTTTAGTTGTTGGCCACCAATTATATTTTTTAAGTATACTCATAACTGCCGGTACAAGTATCGGTCTAACTATGAATGTATCAAACAATATAGTTAAACCAACCGCTAAACCAATCTCCTGTAAGAATCTCATGTTGGACACAATCAGCGACATAAATGCACCTGCTAAAATGAGACCTGCAGCAGTAACTGCAAGACCAGTGCTTTCCACACTTTTAACAATACGCTCCTCCTCATTACCCTCCTCCTCTAGGATCCTGACTATTATGAACATGTCGTAGTCAATACCTAAACTATACATTATGGCAAAGACTATAAGTGGAGATAACCAATACACACTACCAAATATTATGTGCAGTAAAGCAACACCAAATAATGAACTCAGAAGAAGTGTTAGTGAAAGCCTTATGGGAACTATAATAGAACCTAAGACAAGACCAAGATAAAGTGTGATAATCAATATAGTTACAGGTAACACAAAACTGTAATAAATCGAGACAGTATTGTCAATTATATCTACCCTCTCCGCATTAGCACCGCCCACAAGGTAACCCATCTTTATAAGGTTTTCAGTGAAGTTTATGGCTTGATTACTAAACACAGGAGATGGGATATAAATCTCAACAAGTGTGTAATTGCCTGTGAAGAAGAAATTAGTTAATTCTGTGGTAGTATTTAAGAGAGTTCTACCTATACCAGCTGGTCCTATTATGAAGCCGCCTCTATCTATTACATATTTAGATAGGCTGTAGATTTGACTGTATGACTGATTTGGATTCCCTTTTATTATAACGTAATCCACACTGTAATTGAAGAAATTATTTAACTCTTTTTCTCCCACCAACACTTTACTATTTGGTGATACAATCTCACTTATGTCACCATTTGTACTCCCGTGAATAAAAACTAAATAACTAAATATTGCAATAAGAATCATAGAGGCTAATACAATATATCTATAGTTTATTGATTTTCTACTCACTTTAGAAAGGTACTGTTGTCTTATATCAATGGAACTTGGTAATTGCTTTCTAGGAAACTTCAAATACTTAATGGGCACTATACTTAAAGCACTCTTCATGAAGAGAATAGACGGGATTAGTGCAGATAAGCTAGCTATAACTAATGCTATTCCTATATTTTTAAGTAAAGGAGAAGGAGATATAAGAAATGATAAGAAACCTAAGCCTATACTTAACCCGCTGAAGAGAATTGCTTTTCTAGCATTCCTATAGGCTTTATTTAATGGAAATGTACTGCCTTTAGATACCTCCTCAAAATATCTATATAAAAATAGTACTGAGTAATCTATGGTAATCCCAAACACTATTGGTGGAATAACCAGACCAGAAATATAGTATATAGAATAACCTAGAAAGGTGGATATGTATAATGCAGTGTATGCTATTTCCAAACCTATAACAGCACTGATAATGAGGAGAATTATTGGTACTAATGCCCTAATTAAAACAGATAAGAGAATTGCGACCAGTAAAATAGTTACAATATCAATTACCCGTAAATCTGACTCCGTGGTTGACGCAGAATCTGCATAAACTGGTAGGTGACCCGTAACTGTGTAATTAATGCTGGAGATAAACTTCTCAATATTCTGTAAACTCTCGTTTGACGGAACTTGTACTATGAATAACCACTGATTGTCCTTATGAAAGTTAGAAATAGATAGATTTAAAGTATAGACTTTACTAAAAACTAACTTCTCTGCATATACATAAGGGTTTTCTAAGGCGGACTCGGGTATACTTTTACCTGTTAATAAATAAATAAGATATGAGTAATTACTGAAATTCATAATAGTCTTGTAAGCAAGTGATGTGTTACTATAGTTTGCGAAAGAAAATAATAATATAAAGGGATCACGGAAAACATATAGACTAGCATTCCTGGCTTTTTCAAGAAATGAACCAGGCTGTGCCAAAAAGATTTGTTTAAAAAGTACTGCCTGAGTACTATTAGAGTTAAATTTACCTTGAGGAATTCCATAAGTTACGTTCAATTGGTATGTGAAATACGTAAAGTTAGATAGAATAATTAACTTCTCGAGGGTAAGATTTCCATATAGATAGTAGAGTGGTAATATTTTAGTGTAAATTTCTTCTATTAACGGTTTAGAATAATTTTGTAATGTTTCATTAAACATTTTAAGGTATTCGTATGGTGTAATTAATTTAGAGTCGTGAGAGAGGTAGCGTAATGAATTGTTTAGTTTATCTAATATCTGCGAGTAATTTCCAGACGCTATTATGTAAATATTGTCATATGACGAGTAATTAAAATCTTTAACTAAAATTTGATCGACTCTTACACTGGAATATTGAGGTGTCAAGAAAGGAGAGTCTGAGTATACGAAATTATTTTGAATCATCAACACTATTGGCGAAAGTATAATAGCAATTATCAAGAACGTAATGAACGGTGCCTTTCCCACACTAATTCTGGATGTACCTTAAGTTAAAAGAATTAGTACTAAAAATACTGAAACAAAACCAAAAACCTTAAAACGTCAACAAAGACTTTATTCATTTCTTGGATTTACGGTTTTTCTCTCTAGAAGACCAACTTTGTTTCCATATACTGGCTATGGAATAGAATGATGCTAGCGACTGAACAATTAACGCTATAATACCATACATCAAAGTTTTCCCCCTCTCTTTTTCCATAATTTTTATCATAACCAATAGAAATGTTACACTACCTATAATACTCAGTACTCTTGGTAAAATAAATACAAGAACGAAATTAAAGGGAGGTAAATGCGCTCTAATGGGAACACCTAAAATCAATTGAACAATATTCAATCTTTCTAGAGAGGTAAAGGAGTCTGAAAGCATACTAAATACATCAAAATGAGGATATTGAAGAGGAACTAGGGAGAATACAACTAAGATAGGTAGAAGATTCATATATATGGTGTCAAATACGTATAGGTTTCCCCTTAGATTTAAGCTTCCATCCCTTAATGATCGTATGAAAAACAGATAGTTTGCTCTAGTCCACCTTACTACTTGTTTCACAAACTGTGATAAATTTTCTGGAGGTTTTGTATATGCAATTGCATCAATTGCTTTTATCGCCTTGTATCCTTTTTCTATAATGTATTCCGTCAAATCTCTATCATCGGATATCTTCAAAGAAATATTGAATATCTTAGAACTAGTGAAATCGTCTGACATAACATAGTTCCTTATGGCTGACGTTTTATATAATACACATTGTCCACTGAGAATTATAGTTCTTCCAAAATAACTTGTCGCTCTATTCACTATTTCACTCATAATCTCATAAAAATTAGCGTAATAATATGATATGTTTCCATTATTCCAGACCCTTATGCTAGGTGAAACACCACCTACGTCTTCTGTCATATAGCTTAGCATCCTTTCCAACGATTTTTTATCTATAAAAGTATCACTATCGAGCAGTAACACTAGACTTGTATCTATATATCTCATGCCTTCCGATAACGCAAATCTCTTTCCCCTTCTTTCTTTCAATTGTATAAAAATACCACCATTCTGTTCTGTAATTGCCCTATAAGGCTGATTAATACCATCTCCTACTACTACGAACTTTAAACCCATACTAGAAACCGACTTGATTACTTTTCTAAATATATCCTCTACTTCGTTATATACAGGAATGAGTACAGTTATGTCTGTAAAAGTATAATCAGGGCTACCTTTAATCCCTATAACTTTTTTAGGATCATATATTACAGCAAATAGACCGTTGAATATAAGGAAAGCAACGCTGAGAATTGCAGAAGTATATTGATATAGTAAATGCTCGAAAACTCCTGGAAACACAAAACTAAATGAATAGAATGAAATTTAAACTTAATCCTACCAGTCTATCTCACCATTTAGGAAAGGATTATTTAACTTTTCATAACCTAGTGTAGTAATGAATCCGTGCCCTGGATAAACGTTAAGCAAATCCTCTAAATCCATCAGCCTACGTAAACTTTTCTTTAGGTATTCCCTGTCCCCACCTAAATCATATCTCCCTATGTTCTCGTTAAATAAAGTATCGCCTGTAAACAAGTTATCCTCAATCATAAACGATACGCTTCCAAGTGTATGTCCTGGTGTTTCAATTACTTTAACCAAAATTTTACCAAAATTAATAACACCTTCTTTCAGATCACCGTCCACATTAATTTCTCTAGTTCTACTATCATACCTTAATATTATTTCGTCCTTTCTGCTCATGTAGAAGGGAACCTTAAAGTGTCTTTGAATTAACGGAACCCCAATAACATGGTCAAAATGCCCGTGTGTTGCAAGTATTGCCTTAAGATCAATATTATTAGTTCTAATATATTCTAAGATCTCAGAGGGATCTCCACCTACGTCTATGAGTATTGAATCATCTTCCTCGATGACCAAATATGAATTGGTGAAATAATCTCCAATCTCAAAACGTTTTACTGTTACCATCAATCATACTAATAAATTAATCAAAATAAAATCCTAACTAGATGACCGCCCTTAAACCATCTATCCTGGTTAGTCTGTTTGCTAACACAAAGGATATATTCCCTTTAGATTAATGAAACGTATGAAATACACTGATACAGCTCCAAAACTGTTTATGAACACAGGAACAAGATTTCCAAGAAGAATAATATGGGCAATGGGTCTAATAAAGTACGCCTGTGCAAGAGTTAATATGAACTTGGGTCTACTTGATAGAGAGATCGGCAGAGCTATAATTGAGGCAGCTGAACAAGTGATGAAAGGAGATCATGATGATAAGATCATTTTAGATGTATTTCAAACAGGCTCAGGAACTGGACTTAATATGAATATTAATGAAGTAATAGCAGAAACAGCCAGCAAGATCGCTAACAAACATGTACATCCCAATGATCATGTAAATCTTGGTCAGTCATCTAACGACACTGTACCTACTGGAATTAGAGTAGCTGCTGCAGCTGAAGTGGAAGAGAACTTAATCCCTGCCCTTACCAAGTTAATAAATACATTGGACAGAAAAGCAGAAGAATATAAGGATATTGTGAAAGCAGGAAGAACCCATCTGAGAGACGCCTTACCTGTAACTCTCGGTCAGGAACTTTCTGCATACTCAGATGCATTTAAGCATGATCTCGAGAACATCAGGCAAACCGTCGATTACGTAAAAGAACTACCAATAGGTGGAACTGCTGTTGGAACAGGCGCTAATTCACATCCAGATTTTCAGATAAAGGTTATTGACGAGATCAATAACGAGACAGGATTAGGGTTTAAACCTGCTAACAAGTTCAGAGCAATGCGACTTCTCACAGATTTACTTACACTGAGTGGAGCACTAAGGACTTCAGCAGTAAATCTCTACAGGCTAGGGCAAGACATCAGATTGATGTTCTCCGGACCCATGACAGGGTTTAATGAAATAGATTTACCTAGTCAAGAGGAAATAGCAGGAAGTAGTATAATGCCAGGCAAAACTAACCCTGTTACGGTTGAGGCTTCGTTACTGATATCTGCACAGGTGGTAGGTTTGGATCATGCAAACCAATTTGCATCAATGCTAGGTGAATTTGAATTGTCTATGGGAATTCCGTTAGTTGGATATAACGTAGTTACACAAACCAGGTTACTGGCAGAGGCTCTTAACAAGTTTGCTGATTTAGTAATCGATAAAATGGCTCCTAACCTAGAGAGAATGAGAAGATTAGCTGAAAGTAGCCCATCACTCATAACTATTGTATCACCGGTTATAGGCTACGATAAAGCTTCTGAAATAGGTAAAAAATTAGCTAAAGGACTATCTATAAGAGAAGCATTGAAGGAACTCGGATACAACGACGAACAGATAGACAAGATTTTAGACCTCAAGAAACTCACGAAACCAGGATTTAGCGCCAAGTGAGATTCATGGAGACATGTCTAGGAGTAGTAAAAAGAGGAGATTTTTTACTCTTAATTAGAAAGTTAAGAGGGATTGGAACAGGTTATATAAATTCAGCTGGAGGAAAATTAAGGAACATAGAAACACCCAGAGAATGCGTCGAAAGAGAGCTTTATGAGGAGTTGGGGATCAGAGTTCTCTCGTCCAACAGAGTAGGTAAAATAGAATTTCTCTACGGACAGGAAAAATATTTAATGCATGTATATCTTGTAACAGAATTTGAGGGAATTCCAAGGGCAAGTGAGGAAGCTATACCCATGTGGCTCAAAGAACCACCATACGAGGAAATGTGGCAAGATGATAAGATATGGTTACCTAAAGTCTTAGCAGGAGAAAAAGTGGATTGTAAGTTTTACTTTAGCTCAGACTGGAAAGAATTCTTTGGAGGAGAATGTAAAAGTTTAACCGAATTTACCTAGAACGTATTTTACTGTGAGCTCATTTCTAGGGTTATCAAATATCTCATATTTTGACCCCCACTCCACCACCTTACCATCATAAATAAAACATACATAATCAGATATCCTTTTTGCCATTTGAGGTGTATGCGTAACAATAATTATTGTAATTTCCTTTTTTAGCTCAAGTATTAACTCTTCAATTTTTCTTGCACCTACTACATCGATCATTGATGTTGGTTCGTCCATTAGTATAACCTTAGGTCTAAGTGCTAAAGACCTTGCAATTACTAATCTTTGCTGTTGCCCTCCTGAAAGATCAGACGCTTTAGCTTTTAATCTATCTTTTACTTCTTCATATAAATTAACTTTTTTGAGAGAACTTAGGACTATCTTGTCTATCTCCTCTTTCTTCTTAGCTATGCCTAAAACCTTGACTGGATAAGCAATATTATCGTATATACTCATATGAGGAAATGGATTTGGTTGCTGAAATACCATTCCAACCTCTCTTCTAAGCTTGGTTTGATCCATCTCGAAAATATTATTCCCCATGAACTGACTTCCTCCCCGCCCTAAAGGGCGAGGGTTCCGGGCATTAGGACTCTGTCGAGACCCGCACTTGCCCAGCAGTCAAGAGGCTCAGAGAACCCCTCCCATAAAGATTCATAACTGCAATAACATCACGATCATCCTCATAACCACATAAAACACACCTAAATTGCCTATACGCATATTCCTTCATTTCACCTTTACATTTCGGACAACGAGTAGAAGTATAAAACGCGGGAACTTTAACAACCTTTAGTCCACTTTTTATCGCTTGCCACTCAATCCAGTATTGAACACGACGATACTGCATTAAATACAATTTATCGTGAAATGGTTTGGCTAACTTATCAACATTCTTTATCATGTTGTTTAAATCCTCAATAAAGATTGCTGACGCATTATACATTTTAGCTATATCAACTACCCATTTTCCCGCTTTCTTTGCAAAATCCTCTAGGACACGTTTGGCTTTCCTATGAAAAGAAAGGTACCTCTCGCGTATCCTCTTAACTGTGTTTACCTTATTACCATACTTTTTCTGAAGTCCTTCTGCTAACGACTTGTAGTGTTTAGCATCATCAAGACGTGTTGATATAATAACATGTTCTTTATCATTGCCTACAGTGAGATTCTCCATGTTAACGTCAACAGCAACACCATCAGACGCTACGGGTGGTTGAGTTACCTTCCTAAAAGTCACTTTAAGGAATACCTTGTCGTTTACTATCTTCAGTCTAGCCTCCCTGATTTCCCAATCCTTATACAAGGCATAGTTTCTAGGATAACCAATAATGGAAAGATCACCAACAGAAGTTATGTTAACTTTCATTTTCTCAAGATCAAGTCTATATGACAGACTATGCGTTAACCACACTGAGAAGCGCTTAATTTTTGGAAAATTACCTTGCTTAGGATTTTTCCTCCAACCATTGTAGATTGTGACAGCGTTCCTATAACAATCTTGAGCAATTCTCCCGGGTAAATTAAACTTCTCTCTTAACTGTTGATAAACGGCGTGATGTATTTGCTTTACAATATTCTTCGCTGGCTTATTCTTCTTTAACCAATCCATTACGAAATCGAGTGCTTTGCCGTATCGCGAAACTAGGTAGAGTAGTCCGGCTGAGGGGGAGATCCTAAACGTGACTGTTGATTGGATCTCGATTCCCTCATGAGGGAGCTTAGAGTTGCTCCCCTTAACCTGACTACTCACAAGAGCATGAATGAACAAGTAGTTTAAAAAACTTTTACTAACCATAAATGGCTGGTTTTTCCTTCTTCTAAATCTACATCCCCGCCATAAAGGGCGAGGCTTTCGTTATTTTGTAAATTTCACCCTCTATTTTGACATTATTATTTAATTCTATCAATCTGTTTAAGGTCTTTAACAATGTAGATTTACCTGAGCCAGAAGGACCCATTATGGAAAACACTGAATTCTTAGTTATCCTGACCTCATCTATTTCCTTCAAAACATGTTTGCCATTTAACCATACATTTAATTTAGATATTTCAAACACAGAATCATTCATTTTCCCAATCCTCCTCTTATGAGTAGACGAGATATAACAAATATACTAAGGACAATGATAGCTAAAACTAGGGATGCACCCCAGGCCACTTCTTGCCAATTAGAATAGGGACTTTGAGCATAAAAATAAATAAGAACAGGTATAGCACTTACAGGGTTTCCTAAACCACTAAAGTATAAATTAAATGATGTTGCCACAGTAAACAACAAAGCTGCAGACTCACCAAATCCTTTAGCTAACCCCAATAATATACCAGTTAAGATACCCCTTCTAGAAGCAGAAATTATAGATAGAACAGTTCTAGATCTACTAAATCCTAAAGAGAATAATGTCTCCTCTAAAATCTGTCTAGGTATATATATAGAATCACTAATCTGCATTATAATATAAGGTAGCATTATTATGGCTAATGCAACAGAACCTGTTACCACACTAATTTTAAATCCAAAATCAAGTATTAGAACTCCAAACACAGAAATTCCTATTACCACAGTAGGAAATTCAACAATCGATTCGACCAGCTGTTGAGTTATTTTCGAAATTATGTTATTCGGATAAAATCCTAAAAATACACCTGTCATCAAGCCCAGTGGAATAGATATAGATCCTGCAACAACCACAAGTATTAAAGTACCTTCAAGCACTGTTCCAATTCCTCCCAATCCCTCGTTAGTGAATGGTGGTGGACTTATAAGAAAATTAAAACCTTGGTTCAAAATAGGCTGAATACCTTTTACTACGACGTCACTAAGAACCCAAAAGAACGGGAAAAACAAGAAAATTACTGATATTAGAGCTATGATAAATAGGGCAAGATCTTTTAATCTCATTTTATCCACCTGCTCAGACTTGCTGAGCGTATAATAAGGAGTTTGGCTATCACAATAAATATTAGACCTATAGCTAGAAGAATTAACGATAACATGAAAAAAGAAGATACATTTGTTTTAGTGAAAGCTTCCTCGAAGACGTTTGCTATAAATGATGGAATAGTATATCCCGGTGAAAATAAGCTAATAGAAGCGTTTAAGACGCCACCTACCGTTAATCCTACTGCAACGGTTTCTCCTATAGCCCTTCCATAAGCTAACGTGAATGCGACTAGTATGCCACTTCTGATGTATCTCAATTTAATCATAACCTTTCCCCATTTACCCATCCCTAGAGACAGTACAGACTCATCAATATACTTAGGAACCTGTGTGTATGTTTCCCTTATAATTGAGGAGGCGAATGGAGAAATCATGATCGATAAGACTATAGATGCTAAAAGATAGCTAGGCCCCAAAGGAGCAGTCGAAAAGAATGGTATAAACCCTAAATACTTATACATTGGATAAAAGACGTACTGAGTTAGGAAAGGTCCTAGCTTAATTAATCCCCAAAAACCATAAATAATGGTTGGAAATGATGCCATTAAGTCACTTATCGAGATTAAGAAATTCCTTAATGAAGGAGGAACTAATTCCACTAAAAATATAGTGGAAAATATAGATAATGGCAAGGATATCACAATAGCGATAATCGAGACAATAATAGTACCATATATAGCTGGCCAATACTCTCTTAAGTATTTCCCCGAAAGAGGAAATGCATAAGTAGAATTAAGAATTAAGAACGCTACTAGACTTAGCACAATAACTAACGTTAACCCTGAGGCGAACATAAAAATTAAAGATAACTTATCTAGTTTTTTATACATTCATTATACACCGCTTAACATCTTATAGACAGGTTGACCATTATACGTAATCTGATCCAACGTGTTGAGAACATACTGATCTACATTATTAGGTAGTGGTAAATAGCCATTTAGTATCTGATTCTGCCCAGTCGTAAATATATAGTGCAGAAAAATGTATATGCTAGCAGCCTTATTGAAATCATTATAATTTTTATTTATTACAAGAAAAGAAAAGGATACTATTGGATATGCGTTCTTAGCTTTTACATTAAGAAACATAAAGGTTAGATTTGATATATCACCTGAAAGTGGAGGCAATGAATTTAAGTTAACATTTGACACAGCGGTGGAAATGGTATTCGCGTTGAGAGGAACAAACTGCCCAGTTGAAGGGTTCTGAATCTGTGCTGTATAAATATTATTAGCTATAGCATACTGGAACTCTACATATCCGATGGAGTATGGCGTGCTCCTAACTATTGAAGAAACGCCTGAACTACCTTTTCCCCTAATCCTCTGCCTGTACTGTCTATAGGCCAGTTTATTGTTAAATTATAACTCATACCGCTATTTTTCCAATCAGAAGATGATGTATATAGCCATGAAGTAAATATATACGTTGTTCCACTTCCGTCAGATCTATGAACAGCTATTATTTCTTGATGTGGCATTTTGAAATTTAGATTTATCTTTTGTATTTGAGGATCGTCCCAGTATACTATCTTGCCTAAATATATATCGGCTAATATGCTTGCTGTGAGATTTAAGGGTCCGCTAATGTTTTGATTAAAGCCAGGCATATTATAAATTATTCCAACTCCTCCAACTATATCAGGTATCGTTAATAGTTGACCTTTCTGACTTACTATTTGAGACCACAAATAACTAGGAATAGGTACATCAGTAGCACCAATGTCATAAACACCATTTTTGAAATTATTTATACCTTGCCCGCTACCTACAGCATTATAAGTTATTTGTATTTTAGGATATGAATTCTCGAAATTACTGATCCAAACCCTGCATCTGAGGAGCAATAAATGTACTTCCACCAGCGACTAATATATTAGCTATTGACGTTGAAGGTGTTATTTGTGAACTATTACTATTGCTGTTATTACTTGATATGCTAGTTTTAGTTGAATTAGAATTATTGCTATTCATCATAAAAACCGCTATTCCTCCTATTACAACTGCTATAACTATTATCCCTATTACAATATACCCAACTGTTGAAATTGCTCTTTTCATCATACTTCTACTACTGAATTAAGCAACTAGTATTCTAAAAAGATTTTCTATATATATAAGTTATTTTACATAGATTTAAATAGATTTATATACTTAATATAGATATATGGTATCTATTTATTGTTGAACACCCTTGACACTAAAGATAAAGAGATATCGTATCTGAAACTCATATTGAAATGTCCACCGTCATACTCTTCATAAAAATGATTTACACCATGTTTGTTTAATTTCTCATGCAATATCCTTAGACCTATATCCAGTTTGAATTCATCCTTATTCCCTACATCTATGTATAACAACTTAAGATTTCTCAGGTTATCGTACATTTTATCCACTATTCTAACAGGATCTTTTTCTAACCACATATTCCATATACTGTAATTTATCTCTCCTGTTTCTAACTCAAACGGTAACAATATATCCGTATCCTGGGGAGAATAAAAGGCAGACATTGCAACTAATATTAGCGTATCAAGTAGATCTTTTCTTTTCCTGTCAGACCTCTCCCAAAAATGCTTCAACCATTCCTTTGGAGAGCTAAACTTCCTTAGGTGCTTCAGAACTCTAGGGAACATTGGAATATAGATGTACTCAAAATACGCATCGCCAGAATGATTAACCACTCCCGAAACTATCCTAGGATATTTCATGCCTAATACCATAGCACCATATCCACCAGAAGACTTGCCCATCAATACAACATTCTGAGCGTGATATTTGTCCTTAAAATACGGAATCAATTCCCTAACAATAAAGTCCTCGTAGAGACCAACAGCTGGAGAATTTATATATTGATTTCCTCCAACGTAAGTGAAGGTATCTGGTAAAAGAACAACCATGTTGTCTATTTTACCCTCTTTACTAAGCCTAGTCAATTTCTGATCAAAATTTTCTACTAAGGGATCATAATTCAATAAACTTATGGATGATGATAGAAAACCACTGAGATAAACAATCAAAGTAGGAGACGAAAAAGGATTCACCTCCAGTGTATATACTTTTCTTGATGAAGGATCATTCAATGGATTATTCTTGAGATACTGGCTATCAATCACTTCGCTTTTAACTACTACCAAATCTTATCAGAATCAAATTTAGATTAGTAAATAAAATGTGTATTGAAGGACAATCTATCGCATGTCGTTTTAATGGGTTAAATGATACTTTTCTCTAAAGGGTGAACAGAAATTATATATGGTGGAAAATTCTTCATAAGAAATTAAAATTCGTCTATGCATGAATATAATCTATGATAAATACATTTGATTTACCTGACCCATTACATATTATATCTATTCTTATTCCCAGTTAAAAGATAGAACCTGACAAATAAATTTTTGATATAATATATTTTAAACCTTGTATCTTCTATCCATATAATCGTTTTTCCTTACACACTTCACGTGTCTATTTCTAGGAATGATTTATTATTCATTGTTTTAGAGATTAAACATAAAATGGAATCACAACTTACTCTTATTACATTAACGTTGGTCATAGCAACTATATTTGGAGTCGCGTTAAGTAGGTTTAGAATATCGCCTATTCCAGCTTATCTGATAGCTGGTTTATTGGGTAAGAGTTTTGGCTTAGATTATGGTAGTGACTTGTTTAATTTTTTATCTACGTTGGCTATTAATTTAGTCTCTTTTAACGTGGGTATTTCACTCGACATAAGGGAGTTGAAAAATATTCTTTCAAAGGCTACTATAATAGCTATAACCGAATACATAGTTGGATTTACTATAATATCGATCATCTCACTAATTATTGGTTTGCCTTTTTATGACACCTTCATATTGACAATAATAAGCGTAACAACTAGCACGACAATTACCTAATAAATTAATTCAAAATAAAATCGATGATAAACAGTTTGGTCTCATATTAGCGGTCTTATCATTAGAAGATGTTATAACTTTCATAGCTCTTGGCGTTATATTATCGTCGAATTCCAATATAGTTGAAATATTACCAACATCCTTAGCCTCTCTCGGACTTGGTTATCTAGTTTCTAGGACAATAATAAACAGAAGTATAAATACATCTGAAGAATCTATTATTGTTTCTAGTATAGCATCGGTTTTAAGCTTCTCGTTACTTGGACAGATATTCAACATTCCATCAACTTTAGCTAATTTTCTGCTTGGTTTAGGTGCTTCCTATGCACTGAGAGATACCAAGAAAGTATCGAAGATATTAGCACCATTAATTGATTTCTCCTTAATATTTTTCTTTTTCTCAGCTGGCAGTTATCTAAATTTATCATTGTCAGCTCTATATATACTAGTGCCAATATCATTAATTATGACACTAGTTAAATACTTATCATTCAGTACTTCATACTGGTTAACAGGATCAAATTTCCTCGTAGCCTTTAGATCAGGAATTTATATGACTTCGTTAAGCGAACTAGGAATAATTGTGGCACTTAACGCATTTCAGCAAGGTATCATTACCTCACTAGTATATAATTTATCCGCATTCTTAGTCATGATGTCATCGACCATAACCAGTATAACAGTGCCTAGGGAAAGAAGAATAATAGGACTCATATCAAAGACATATGAAAAATTAAGGATAGATAGAATTGATGGAGCCCTGCAAAGAATTACAAGAGTGATTAAATTAAATAGAAATACAACCTCAAATTTTATACTAAGGTTTATTTTAATAGGACTAATAACAGTATTCTCAGCCTCTTATCTTCTTATATTTTTAGTTTCTTTTGCGAGATTTTTTATCTACATAGCTCCGCTTATATCAGTATTAGTACCGTTTTCATTAGCTTTACTTGTAATAGAGGAAACTAGAAGATTAAGTAACTTGGGACAAAAGAGAATAAATGAAGTTATTTTATGGATCATATACGTGTTCATGACGATCAATTTTGAGATCTATATAGTACGAATAATATCACAACTTAATTACTATGTCATTTATTTAGGAATATTGGTCTCCATAATTGTAATAACAATAATGTATCAGCGATTATACACCTTTATTAAAGAGTTGGATAAAAATCTTTAAATTCATAAATGTTTTCACTTCTCTTCTCGATTACAAGAGTGCCTCTAGGTAGTAGATAAATGGTTCCATCTTCAGCCTCGACCTTCAGAATATTTCCACTATGCTTAAAATAGGCTACTATAGCACACATAACCGCATCAACTTCGTCCTTCTTTTTAGCCCCAAAATCCCTCCAATTCAGATTAATGTTCTTTTCAGATGATGTCGGATGGGTCTCAATTACTTCTGAATTTAAAACGGAATTCAACCTGATTGCTCTCTCTACTAGTCCTTTCATCCAACTTGGAGGAAGTACTCTAAAGCCATTTCTTATCATCATTTTATCTACTTTTCTAAATCCCTTAGACATAGATAATGGGGAGTCAATGGCAGTAACTTTGGAACCGGAACAACCCGAGAGAATCTCTTCATCAGAAACAACATCGCTCACGTGAATTAATGAATCTTCAAAAATGGCAATTGTAGAAGGTCGCTTTACGGCTAAATCTATACCACAAAATTTCAATATGAATTCCCCCACTCAATAGTATGACATGAAACCGCCAATTATTTTAATTAATTATAAAGCTTATGAAAATTCCTATGGTGAGAAAGCTATTGAAATAACAAAGAAAATAGAAAAAGTAAGTAAAGAATATGGAAGCGAAATAATAGTTTCAGTTCCTGCTACAATGATATACCGTATAAGTAAGGAATCAGAGTTAACTGTATTTGCCCAACACGTTGATACTGGAGAACAGGGTGCCAGAACAGGAGCCATATTACCTGAAATGATAAAGGATGCTGGTGCACAGGGATCTTTGCTTAACCATAGCGAGAAGAGAATAAGATTAGACGAAATGGCTGAGTCATTAGAGAGATTCAGAATACTGAATTTAGAGAGTGTCGTGTGTATAGACAGATATGAATTAGTTTTGCCCGTTGCGTTGCTGAGACCTAACGCCGTGTTAATAGAGCCCCCAGAACTAATAGGAACAGGTATTCCCGTGTCAAAGGCTAAACCTGAAGTTATAACTAAGGCTGTGGAGGAAATTAAGAAAACTAAAGATGTTTACCTATTAGCAGGAGCTGGAATAACAACAGGAGAAGATGTTTTTAAGGCAATAGAATTAGGTGCTGATGGTATAGGTGCAGCTAGCGCAGTAATGAAAGCAAAGGAGCCTGAAAAAGTAGTTGAGGACTTTGTAAGAAACGCCATAAGAGCAATGGAGAAAAGAGGAGAATGAAGTTATTATAACATATCCAGCATTTTAGATGCAATATTGTTGTCCTCTAAGTATGTTTCAAGTACTCTTTTTACCTCTTTATCATCCCCATATATTGCCTTTAATATAGCTATTATGAGGAACGTTGACATGATAAGTGACTCATTTCCGCTCTGTATAGACATACTTTCATAATGTAAGGAATTTATTTTAACTACTTTGCCATCTAACACTGAGAGCTGATTATAAGGCAGGTCGGTTATCTGTATATCTATATCAGTATCTTTGCCTTCTTTCTCAAGAATTCTTCTAACTACACCTTTTATGCATTCTATATCCCTACACAACATTTAAATCACATCGATCTGACGAACAACCTGTCATCATAACCTCAGATAAGGTTGGGTTCTTCATTGGAATAAGATTAGTCTGTAGACCTAATAAAGTAATCTTAACTTCTCTAGTACTATTTTTACAATTCTTGTGGAAAAAACTAACAACAAGGAAAATATAATTAAGGTCGCAGATGCTGTAATAGCTGCATTAAAGTAAGTCTGGTACTCATTGTAAATGTACACAGATGCAGGAGAGTCACCATTAAAAATCCAACCAGAAAGAAAAGGTGCTACAATAGAGACTGAACCGAATTCACTGATAGCTCTAGCAATTGCAGTGAGACCAGCAGATATAATGCCTCCAGTTGACAACGGAAACACGACCCTGAAAAAAGTACTAACTTCTGAATATCTTAAAGACCATGCGAACTCTTCATAACTTCTTGGTAAAGATTCGTAAAAATTTTGCATGGCTCTAACGTATACTGGAGCTGATGTTATAATTAGAGCAAGTATGAGACCTAAATAGCTATAATAAATGTTGATACCTAATGAGGTCAGAATTTTCCCTAATGGATTAAGAGGACTTCCCATGAAAATAACCGCAATCCCCACTATAGGATGAGGAATAGATGCAGGAATATCAACTAGGCTTTCTATCAAAGGATTCCTGTGTCTAGCTAAATAATAAGCCAAGGGGGTAAAAATAATTATAATTAAAACAGTCGCCACACTTGAAGAGAAGAAGGATAGTGCTATAGACGAAAGTAGTGCTTTACTAAATGCAGTAGATCCCACAAAATATGGACCGTAACCATAGAATAGCAAAAATAAAACCGGAATAACTAACAGCACTGTTAACACAAATGAACTAATCTTAAAACCTGTAGAGGACTTTACCATCCGCGAACTTCCCCCTTCAAATCAAATCTTAAGTGAAAAGTATCAGATTTTTTATTTTCCCTTTCTATAACGCGAAATATAGAAACCAGTTTGCTCTTATACCTGGAATAATGCCTCAATTCTCTTTCTACTAAAGTCTTAAGGGAAAAGAGTAGTAGTCTTGAGTTATTTAGCCGATATCTTGGTGTTAAGATTTTTTTCTTTATCCTCTTTTCTCTCAAACATATTCTCCAGGTAACGCTATCCTGATATAGTTTGATCATTAAGACAACTTTACCAGAACTCATGAATTAAATTACATATTTATGTAAAAGCATATATATTTCTTTTGTTATATATTAGTATCTTTGTTATATATGGCAAAACAAGTTGCCTAAGGCTTAATGTAATTTGTTTAATATGCGTTTTAATTCTGTAGGTAGAGAACGTAGATATTATTTACATTATCTCCTGTAAAACCAGTTTGAATGACGTTACCTGTTTTCTCAAGTATTTCATACGACGAGTGGGACTCAATATAATAATCAATGTTTTCTATTTTTACATTATGATCTACATGACAACCTGCATACTCACTATTACCGTCAATCCCATCGGTTGCTACAGCGTATAATTTAGCTTTAGCTCTTATATATTTTAGGAAACCTAAACATACCTCTCCATTTCTTCCTCCCTTACCAGCTTTTGATGTTATTTTCACGTCAGGCTCTCCTCCTGCTAAAATAACATTTTCCCGTCTATCAATTCTTGCAAAGGTATTAGCTATACCAGCTAAGTTTACTCCGAAGGAATAAGCATCACCTTTAACTTCTGAACTTAATAGTAAAGTGTTTCCTAGATAGTTCTTTAATTTTAATAAGACCTCCTCTACGTCCAGTATCTTTACATTTACAGTATTTTTAATATCCTTTGGAGTCTCCACTAGATACTTATTGTAATTTGAGAGACCTATTTTAGCTAATATTCTCTCAGCGTCAGTAACAGAGGTCTTATCAAGAATTGTTGGTCCACTTCCAACAAAACTGATATCACTACCAGGGACATCACTGATTATTAGAGAAACTATTGGAGCTTTAGAGTATTTAGCGAGCCACCCTCCCTTAATTTTGGACAAATGCTTTCTAACCGTATTTATTTCGTCTATGGAAAGACCTGATGTGATTAGCTTATCATTAATTTCCTCTAATACTTCTAATGGAACATCACTGTACTCAACTAGAGCTGAAGCTCCTCCAGACAGTAAAAAAATTACTATGTCATAATCCTCTCGCCTTAACATATCCACAATTCTACTTCCTGCATACAGACTTTTCTCAGTTATCTTAGGATGAGAAGATACTATTACCTCCAGATTATCGATCTCAGCTTTATATGGCGATACTATCAGTCCTTTTAAAACCTTCAGTCTCTCCACGAAAAATTTTGCCATTTTAGGTGACGATTTACCTATAGATATCAAAAGAGGATTTCGAAATTCATAATTAACACCATTAATTTTTAACTTGTTTCCGTTTACTTCTACTTTTTCGCTTAAGGCTGAGTAACTGTCAGAATATGACAATATGGCTTTTACAATATCGGTCTCCATAACTATTAAGAGTAGAATTGAGTTATATCCTTTCAACCAATATTTGGGTTGCTAAAACATTCGGAACCTCATCTATCTTATCATTAATCTTAACCTTTGTAGTATTTTCATATTTGTTTAAAACTTCTATTTTCGATCCCGGCACTATGTGTTTTTGAGTGACCATTGCAAGTATCCATTCCTCTTCCTTTACTATCATCGAAATCTTATATAACTTTCCAACCTCTGCTTCTGTAAGTAAAATCCCTTTTATTTTAATTCCTCTACCTGGAATAGGATGTCCGTGAGGACATGTAGAGGGCTTATTTAACATAACATCTATTTTTTCAATTATATCCTCAGGCCATATATGTTCTAACCTATGGGCTAGCTCATGAGCCCTTATCCAATCTATACCTAATATATCAGTTAAAAGTCTTTCAGAAAGTCTATGCGATTTAATTAACCTCTCTGCTATTTTTCTCCCTTCCTCGGTTAATGTAAGTCTCTTGTTATCTCTTTTTATTAACCCCAGTTTCTCTAACTTCGAAAGAGCTTTGCTTATTGTACCAGGAGATATATTAAAATCGTTTATGATATCAGTAACCCTCGCGTGACCTCTCATTTCCTCAAGTTCATAAATCTCCTTCAGATAATTTTCCAATGGCTCAGATAGCTCGATCAAACCTCAATTCACATTTATTTTTAACTTCACAGTCTGTATTAACCTTGACTTGCCATTTTCCTTAGCATATACCTCAACGAAAATTTCAAATTTTCCAGAATACCCTTGGGATCTAAGAATATCTTTAACGTTTTTTGATATCTCGTCAATAGCTGAAGATACATGCTCATGATAACCACTTTGTACATTTTTTTCTAGGTCAAGACTGTCTAGTTTGCTAACAGCATAGTATTTCTTACTGTCCTGGCTAGTGATCATCCATAATCAATGTTATGTTAAAGTTCATAGAATTAAAATTTAAGGTTTAAATTTCGTATCGTTTACATATAAGAGGAAAAAATATTTATCACAATATTATCAAAATATATTGATGTACAAAGTAATTTTTAAACTTATGAGCAACAGAAAATCACCAAATTCCATTAGGACATTTACGAAAACTGGATTTATAATAACGTATTATAGAAAAAATGGTAACATTGAGGAATACACAACACTATATAGGACCAACGACATCAACGAATTAAAGGAGGCTATAACAGACCTAGCTTATCTTCTCAGCAAGCAAGGAAAATATGGAACTTATGATTTTGCTAGAATTTACATGATAAAGGATGAATATGTTGGAAAGATTGCAGGAGGAGGATTAGGGGCAGCTCTGGGATATACATTGGGTGGGCTTGGAGGTCTAGTGTTAGGAACTTTAGGAGGAATACTTTTAGGTGAGTTAGTAGATGTAGAATTAGGTGAAACTTTTATAGGTGTTATAGCATGGCCCATAGAATTAAAGTACTAGCGAAAAGACTCACTAACTTTGTGATAGGCTTAGTGATGTTTGTTACGTCTCTATTCCTAATCATAAATGTACATGTGGGATTATTTAATGCTATATATACTCTTAACCCTTATCCATTCTATTTTCTAGGCGTAATAGTTGGAGTTGAAAGAATATTTTACTCTATAACCGGTAGCACAAAGATTTTTTCCTTGATAGTGGGAGAAGGAGAAGGGTTTTTCTCTATTGCGTTAATGGGTATATTCCTAGTATTTATAACGTTTGGTATCTATATAGCTGTATATACAATATTCTATTCAAATGTTATAACCATGCTAGTTAATGGATTGGATGGCGCTAGTTTTCTGCTGTTTTCTTTAATCATTTTCAAGTCTTGGTACAAGTAATATAGCTCCAAGCGCCTAATCTCACATAATTTATGTTTGAAAAACCTATCTCGTTAAAGAGTTGTACATAATACTCTACTTGATGCAAATCTACTTTCCACCAACTAGCTAGAATACTGCTAATTGCATTATTTCTCGTAAGAATTGAGGAAACAAATTTTCCTTTAGGTTTAAGAACCCTGTAAATTTCCCTTAAGGCAGTAACTTTAGAGGGAAGTAAATGAAGCATGAACATAGCTGAAACTCCATTGGCAACCTCATCATTAAAAGGCAATTTATTTACATCTGCTCTTAATGCTACAATCTTAGGTCTTTTCTTCTTCAATATTCTTAAAAATTTACTTGAGATATCCACTCCGAAACAATAATTACAGATAGTGTAATCGAAAAGTTTTCCAGTGCCGGTGCCAATATCGATTACCGTATCCCCCGACACAAACTTTCCTGCATTATTCATTATCTCAGAGTACCTATGACCAGAGCTCACAAAGAGACCTAAAGGAGCCCAAATATTTTCATATATTCCGGATACTCTTTCAAGTATATCGTTTAGCTTAACATCATTATAAACGAAATTTATGATTCCTTCCATCTCGACGAAGGAATGACCTCTCTCGCATTTCCACTTCTCAATAAGTTTTGACCCATCTATTGGACACTTTAAGAGATTTAGCATATCGCCTAATCATATTCTCTTAAATATTTAATTTTTTAACATATATTCTGATACAGATAAAGTAGATATAACATTTATTACTAGAGATAGAATTATAAAGATGTCAGTTTGCCAAATGGTGCAAATTATTAGTTTTTAATTGTAACTATATAAAAATTTAAGAAGTTAAATTAGCTATCTCTCACGGATAATTCCTTAATATTTAAAAAATTCAGAAGTTTGTACAACATCTTTAACATCTTATCCCTATTTATGTCAACTTCATTCCCTCCATTTACAATGAACTTCCCTTCCAATTTACTACATAAACTTCCTAGTTTGACTATCCTTTCCGATACACTCTCTATTTGAGACGGCGACTCTATCTCAATTTTTTGCCCTAAACTAAGGTCTTTATACCCTTCTATTATAAGAATGTCTGTGGGTAATAGATAGATTATATTAATGTCACAAGGAATAAACATACCACAATCATTTCCAAAGAAGAGAACATAATCAGCTCCAGCTTGTTTAAACCTAAAGGTATCTTTCCCTGGTGAATCAAGGGAATGATGAGAGTGTTTCAGAACAGTAACGGAATATCCCATATCCTTGAGAGACTTGACTGCCCTCTCTATTGCACTTGTCTTACCTGAATCTTTCTTACCTACCACCTGAATTATACAGTCCATAATGTTTTTTTGCATAAAAGGAAATATTTATTTAATGTTAATATCACTGGAAGAAGCTAGGAAGATAATAGATAATGCTAACATAAGAAATGCTAATATTAGGTCTGAGAGTATATACAACGCAGTTGGGAAAGTAGCAGGAAGAGACATTGTGGCTAAAATTGATATCCCTGAGTTTAACATCTCGGCAATGGATGGATTTGCGTTCAATATTTCTGACTATAAGAAGTATGGTAAGTTAAAGATCGCCGGGAAGATATTTCCATCCAGTTTAGCAATCCCACAGTTAAAAGAAGGAGAGGCGTATTATGTTGCAACAGGATCTCCAATACCTAAAGGTGCAAATGCTGTAGCTAGGATAGAAGCCACTAAAATAAGTGGAGATAATCAAATAGTGTTCAGTGAAGACGTATTCGAAGGCAAGGATATAAAGTTTGCAGGAGAGGATGTTAAGAAAGGAGATATAATAGTCAGGAAAGGAGAAGTTATAAACCATTATCACTTGGGCGTTCTAACAATGCAAAAAATCAGAGAGGTTAATATCGTGGATATTAATAGTTGTGTTTTGGCATCCGGGGACGAACTATGTCCCTATGACTCTCCTGAGGATAATAAGATACCAGACTCAATCTCACCTATTCTTATTTCTATACTTAGAAAGTTCGGAGTTACTAATTACTTTGGAATAGTTAGTGATCAGAAGGAATCTCTGAAAACTAAGCTAGAAAGTATGATTGAGAACTGTGACTACATAGTGTTGATAGGGGGATCATCGGTTGGCGAAAAGGACTACTCAAAGAGAGTTATAGCAGAATTAGGGGAATTACTATTCGAGGGAGTAAGTGTAAATATAATAAAACGAGGTGGAGTTGGTGTAGTCAATGGGAAACCTATCATTAATCTTCCAGGACAAGTAGTGTCAGCTCTGACTGTATTTCATGAGCACGGCTTACATATGATTTCCAGAATGATAGGACAGGAAGTAAGAAAATATGAAAAATATATACTCTCTGAGGATATGCAGGTTGAGCACAAAATGGATTCCATTTATCTATTTAACACTATTGGCGTTTTAGCTAAACCGCTTAGGTGGGGTACAGGACTTTATAGTGAACTAATCAAAGCTAAGGGGTTTGGAGTGTTGAAGAGAGGCAGAATCTACCATAAGGGAGACGAAATTGAGCTTCAGCACCTTATCTTATAACGTTGTAATCCTTGCAGGAGGAGCCTCGAAAAGGTTTGGAGAGGATAAGTGTGACCATGAAATCGACTGTAAAACATTCCTTCAGAGAATCAGTGAAAATTTTGATGAACCGATAATAGTAACAAAAAGAATTAGAAGGGTAAAAAATGGAATTCAGGTACTGGACAATGTAAATAGAGGACCAGTAGAAGCAATAAAGCTAGCATTACCTTACTTAACTAAGGAGAAGGTATTTATAACAGGCTGTGACTACCCATTTCTGTCAAAGAGAATAGCTGACGAGATTTGCAGTAAAGACGCGGAAATATCTATAGTTGATACCGGTGAATTACAACCACTTATAGGATGCTACTCCCTGAAATTTCTTAGGGATAACATAGATAAGGTAAAGAAGATGTTAGATTTCTTGCAACTGGGTAAGAGGATATATATCGTTGGCACTCATGAAATTAGGCTTAAAGGGATACCGTTAAAGTCCTTTGTAAATGTTAATAATTGGGATGATCTTACAAATTCCTATAAACCTAAATTTACATTAAGTAAATATATAATAAAATGTTAGTACCATTTGTTCCTACACCTCCGGAAGTGGCAAGGGAAATGTTAAGGTGTGCAGACGCTAATGAAAATGATGTAGTTCTAGATCTTGGTTCCGGAATGGGTGCCATATTGAATGTGGCAAAGAAGGAATTTAAGGTAAAACTAGCCATAGGTGTTGAATTGGATAAAAAGCTCTCCTTTGTCTCATATCAAGAAAATAACAGAGATGTGGAAATAATATGTGGAGACATGATCTCATTGGCTCCAGTCTTGTTGCCTAGAGCCACAATTCTAGTCTCCTATTTGTCCACAAGGACTAACGAAATTATTGAACCGTATATATTAGGTTATGCAAAAAAGGGGGCTAAAGTAATCTCTCATGACTTTCAGTTTCAAAAACTAGACCTAGTAAAGGTAAAGAGAATTACAGCGATGGGATTTTTTGGACCCACTGAACATACAATTTATTGTTATAAAATATGAAAGAGGTCTGCGTGCTATATTCAGGAGGAAAAGACAGTACATATTCGTTACATTGGGCAGTCTTTAAGGGCTTTAATGTGGTATGCTTAATAACTCTTCTCCCCAGAAGGGAAGACTCTTGGATGTTTCAATACCCTAATGTCACATTTACAAAGAAACAGGCAGAGGTATTGGGTTTCGAAATAATACAACAGGAAACTGTTGGCGAGAAGGACAGGGAGCTGAACGACCTAAAGATTGCGTTTGAAAAAGCTAAGAAGAAAGGTGCTAAAGGAATAGTGGCTGGAGCTCTCTTATCAGATTACCAGAGATTGAATATAAGTATCATTGCTGAAGAGCTTGGGCTAAAGACTTACACTCCGCTCTGGAGAAAAGATCAGAAAGAATACATGTATAGCCTTGTTAGAGAAGGGTTTAAGTTCATTATAACTTCAGCATCTGCATTTGGTTTTCCCTTTGAGTTAGTGGGAAAAATTATTGAAATGGAAGATATCAAGAAGATAGTTTATGCTGCTGAGAAATATGGTTTTAATCCCGCTTTTGAAGGTGGAGAGGCTGAAACATTCGTGGTTTATGCACCTTTATTCAGTAGAGAGCTGAAGGTACGTGGACATAAAGAAAGAGTAAGTGAGTTCGAGTGGAAATATATCATAGAGGATGTTTACTAGGTAGGAAAAAATTAAGGGAATTACTGAAGGGTAAATTCTTGCTCGACTAATTTAGCCATTTTATCTGCACAATCTTTAAGATCACTTAGCATTTTACTTCTAAGCTCATTATAGTCTCTAGCCTTATATAGATATCTAGGTCTACCTGCCTTATTTACAGACTCTTTAATCCTCATTGCTAAACCCATTTCAAGCAACTTATTGAGGCTACGATTTATAGAAGCCTTAGATAATTTAAGGTCGCTCTCTAATTCTTCTGTGCCTTTAGCACCGCTTTTCGCTAGTGCCACTAGTACTTGCACATCAGTTTCTGAAAGACCGTAACAGAACGATAGCACATCAATTAAGGTAGCGTCTTTTCCAGACGGAAACTTCATTCTAGCTCCGCTAATTTGGGACATTTATCTCACAAATAAAGTTCTAATTGATCAAGTATTTATATTTTTTTGATCGTTATAAATCATATCAAGTTATACTTTTAAACTAGATAAATATAGGATTTAACGTTTCTGACAAAAAATATCAAAAAACACATCTAATCTTATTAGTACTATTTTCCCTTTTTGGCGGAAATCTGACTTTTCATACTTATAGTAAAGTTTTAAATATTATGATAAATATATTATGACTGGGAAAACATGGTGGAAGAGATAGTTAAAGTATCAAGAAATTATCAAGTGACAATCCCTGCAAAAATAAGACAGAAATTCCAAGTCAAGGAAGGAGATCTAGTTAGAGTTATCTATGATGAGAATGAGAACGTAGTGAAAATACAAATCCTTAGGGAAGCCTGGAAATAAAAATCCTTTTTATTATTTTATACCTTAATTTATTTCTGGCTTACAATGTATGTAGATGTACATGCTCATATTGATGTGGAGTCTTTTGATAGAGACAGAGACCTAATTTTAAGCGAGTGCGAGATCACAGTCATTAACGCAGGAGTAGATATAAAAAGTAACCTCAAAACCTTAGAACTCTATAAAAAGTACAATAATGTAATACCAGCAGTCGGTTTTCACCCCGAGTTCGTAAAAGATAAGCTAGAAGAGGTTGACAGATGTCTCGAGCTAGTCGATAATGTTAATATAATAAGTGAAGTAGGTATAGACTACTTTTGGATAAAGGAACCTGAATTCAGAAAAAAACAGCTGGAGATACTTTCAAAATTCTTAGATAGAGGAGAGCGCCAAAGAAAGCCTCTAATAATACATGTGAGAGGAGGCATTAATGATTTAATTAATCTCCTGTCTTCATATAAGGTAAACTTTGTCATACACGCATTTGAGGGAAGTCCTTCTGTAGCCCAAAAAATAGTGGAGTTAGGTGGCATGATTTCAATTCCACCAGTTATAGTTAGGGATAAATATAGGCAAGAAGTAGTAAAAAACATCGATTTAAACTATATTTTAACTGAAACAGATTCACCCTTTCTACCACCACAAAAGATGGAGAGAAATAAGCCTTGTAATGTAATATTTACAGTAAAGAAGATAGCTGAATTAAAGAAAATTGAAGAGAAGGAGGTTATTCGACAAATTCATGAGAACTTCACTAAAAAGATACTGATGAAATAGAAAAAAGGAAATTCATTTTTTACTGGGTGAAAAGTAAACCATCAGGAAAAATATTACAAACCCAATAAATGCCGTAATTGTAAATGGTAGAACATATCTAGTTGCAGCTTGGTGAAGAGTTATATCCAGAAGTTCCCATACCAACCCTATTACAGCAAATAAGTAACCTATTCCTAACAGTTTAAAGAAACTAACCATATTAAGTCTCACCCCTCAAAAACTAAAACTGAACCCCATAAAGACATCACATATCCCTTTTGTTCACCCAATAAATTACTTGATAGGTTGTTGGGATTAAAGTTATAGAAGGAAGGATAAATGATGCCATATAGATATGCTGGAGCTTTAGCTTCAAACGTGAAGTTAATTGGCGAATCGTATTTTATAAGCTGATAAACAACAGGAGTTATGGTTCCATTCCACCATACCGCATAAACACCTACATAGAGATTATTAACTGCATAAGGCATCCCGTTACTTGAGTAATTATACAGCCAGTTATGGTCTCCTTTTGGAGTTGGAATATACATGTCTAAAGTAACAGTGGAATTTTCCGCAACAGCTAATGTAGGACCAGGAATACTATCATTAAACAATGCATAATCGTCACTAACTAAGTAGAACATTGGATCAGTAGAATTACTAATGTAAAGAGGAGGATTATATGGGTCTCCAATCAATCCTGACGACTGTGCTACTTTAGTGGATGAGACGTATGAAACGAGAGAGGAATAGGGAATATATCCGCTTTCAGGTATTACTAAAATTTCCCCAGCCTGATATGAAAACCAAGGACCATTATATTCTGAGTTTAGGAAAGTATATGCGCCATAGGGTAAATATGAACCATTAGTGGTACCAGAATACCATACTGCGTACTGTGATATCCCAGGTAAAATCTTTGTATCTACCACATATTTGGAGTTATAGACAGGAATGTATATACTTTCTGTAGCTGATTTACCTTCAATACCATACATTGTCATGTTTAAATATTCGCCCGGATGGACAACCATAAGATTATAGTAATAGGGTAAAATTTCCCCATTTGGAAGAATCGTGATTGACTTTAGGTTTTCTGAGGACTCACTTATCATAAACGTGTACTGGGTAGCGTTAATTATGGTATTTATGACTCTATTGCTCGATGCACTGGATGGAATATCTGAAGTTACATTAGGACTTCCGCCTGAGGTATAGACCATAGGATAGGTTGCAAGTGCAGTAATAACTAGTAACACAATACCTATCACCATCCAATATATCTCGTACCTATCTCCGCCTTCAGCCAACTTTTTCACCCCTCATAAACCTTTAAAGAGACGAAAAGCATTCACAGCGACCATGACTATCCCCAGTGTGAAGACAGCTAACCATAACCACTCAAGTGGGTCAGTAGGAGAAGTTGCGTCACCTGCTAATGCTAAAATTATAGAGCTAGAAACTATCATCAATGCACCAAAAATTGCCAAAACTAATGAAGCTGATAGTCCTTTTCTACCTCTAGGAATTTTATCCTTAAGCAAAGATATTGAACCCAAATCCAGTTGCATAGAAACAGTACCAACGATCTGACCTAACGATAAACCCTCCAAACTTACTTGACTTCCCTTGGCAATTGTAAGTATAACATTAATAAACCATCCTAATGTGGCAATATCGGCTATTGCTGCACCTGCAGTAGCCAAATTCTCTGCAAGGGGTATTCCCCCTGCTCTAGGAATTATTTCCGCCCTTCTGGTTATTCCGTAAAAACCTAATAATTCAAAAGATACAGTAAGGATAACCACACCAACTATATAACCCCAGAAATGAAACCAAGCCATTTTATTAGAATACCACATTTTACCTGAAATCATTGGTATCAATACGTAAAGTACAGCCATTGCGCCAGGCACAATACTTAATAAAATCATTTGATGGAAATGGGCTACAACCCACATACTGTTGTTTACTATAAAATCAAATGAGACAGTCGCATTAGCAATACCAGTAACTCCAGCTAGAATTGCACCAGCGAAACTTGTAATTGTAAATGCAGTAATTATATTCCATTTAACATCCGCTCCTTTTGCTGTTGCCCACAAGTTTAGGAATGTCATGAAACTGGGAATTACAACACCATAAGTCAGAGCCTCTTGAACTAACTTTAGTTCCACAGGCAAATTAATAGTATACATATGATGAATTGGAACATTGTTAGAAAATACCAGATATAATATTGCAGATATACGAGCCATCCTGTCGCTAAATAAGGGCTTGTTAGCTAACATGGGAATTAGAAGATATAGTGCAGCTACTGCTGGCAACCATAACATATAAACCACAGAGTGACCAAATATCCAGAACGCTATTTGATTCAGAAGAGCATTCATTGGAACTACCCCAAAGAAAGATAATATATCCCATACATCTGAGGCTGTCACTCCCGTATATCCTATCATAAATATTAGTATGTCTACTAAAAAGAAGAGTAAAGGAACAGGAAGTTTTTCTTTAAGATTTCTAGTACCTATATACATATGATAGGCAATCCAAAAACCAGCCAAGTATACGAAAGCATCATTAAGGATCCAACCAATAAAAAATAGCGGAGAAACTACATAAAGCGAGTACCCAGGAATCCCTATAGGTGATAGATAATACCAGATGGTTGCCGAAAAGTAATTATCAAAGGCTTGAGAAGGATAAATAAGTATAGGACCCTCCATAAGCATCATTGATATATTCAGAAGAACAAATGCGGTGTTTAATAACCATTTTAATCTAGGTTGTATTCCCATTAGCTTTATGACTAGATATATAATGATTGCAAAGATAATTTGTTGGGCAAATCCAAACAGTGTTCTTTCAGCATGTAGAGTTATTCCCGCGAAGTATTCCTGTGGCGTGAATGGAAGGAAACCGTATATGCCCCATGCAGACTCTTGTATTCTCACCATTAGTCCATCAATGACACCTAATGCTCCCCAAACCACACCTAAAATAAGCATAGAGGATACTATTCTTGTGATCCAGTCCTTGTCCAACTGAAATAAAGTTACTATAATATTCCTAAATGTCATAGACATACTATATCTAAAATATAATCTGTGGAAGGGGCTTTATAACTTTTTTTAATAAATTTGATGAAAACAGTACTAACTGAGTTTATTCCAAAAAATAATTATTTATAAATTTTCATAACTGATTAGATTTCATAAATGATGATTATTACAAATTAGACCCGTTTGTCCCCTTTAAATCACACCTTTATGTTCACCAGGATAACATTAGTTAGAAGACTAGGCTGATCTAAATTAGAGACATAAGAGAAAACACTTATAACCTTGATAATTTATAATATCAAGTACTTATTGCCGGGGTCGCCTAGCTCGGTAGGGCGGAGGCCTGCTAAGCCTCTGGGGTCCCACCCCGCGCGGGTTCAAATCCCGCCCCCGGCGCCATGAATATTATCTTTAATTGTAATTTGAGTGATGAAGAAAAGTATTTGACACAGCAAATGGACATGAAACAAATAAACTATTACCATAAAATGAATGGTCAGCTCCCCTATGCCATAACCCTTACTCTCCGAGATTTACCCCCAGTCTTCCTCCTATCGGAGACCGACGAACGCGGATAGCCGGGCACGGTTGCTCCCTTCCGGGCCTGGCCGGTTCCCCCGGTCAACGTGGAATTCCCTCTCCCTCCAGAAAGGGAATCCACGACTATCTCGCCCCGTCGGGCGATGATCATAGTTAGACTGGGATCTCGAAGAGCAGGTATTATAGCATAGGAGTTACTGGTGCCCACGTTGCGCCATGTGGGTATAAGGGCTGGCGAGACCCTCCACCCTACCTGACCATATAATAATCGTTATATAAAATTAAGAGATTAACTCTAATAGTTCACATAAAGATGAGATAATAATCCCACCATACATTTTGACTACTTCTTCCCTAAAAGGAACACCGGATTTTACAAGATATATACCTCCCAGACCAGCTTTATAATATGCCTCTACGTCCACCTCTGTATCGCCAACACCTATTACGTCTCTTCCGTCCAAATATAGTAAATTTAGGGCTTTATTTATCCCTTCTGGATTTGGCTTACTGTTAATTACATCATCGCCAGTAAGAACTACATCACTGGTAATACCCAATTTCTTTAAAACACTACCTGAGGAAAGTTTATTTGAAGATGTAACTATGGCTGTCTTTATTTCTTTTTTTCTCAAGTGAGATAGTAAATCTAAAGCGCAGGGTGTTGGAGAAGCTTTCTCCTTAACTAGTTCTATATACATTTCATTCTTTACTTCAATTAACTTGCTCCAATTATTAGGAGCCAATAGTTTAGCTATATCGCTACTTTTCCTTCCAAGTAAGTTATCAATTTTTACGTCAATTTTTATACCAAGTCTATCAAGGGCTTTCTCCCAAGCGTCCTTGTGGATAAGTGCAGTATTTGCAAGGGTTCCATCTAGGTCAAATATCACACCCTTCACTTTAAACACGGGGAAATTGTATTTTATCACGAAAATAAAAATATTGTATATCATTAGATGGTTATCGTAAATGTTTGAAACACCACAGCTAAAATCGCAAATACTACCTCTATTCCCCAAATTATGAGGACGATATGATACTCTTTAAATTTTCCAATCCTCATAACTACATGTGTTAATGAATTCGGCTTAGAGTCCCAATGGAGGTAACCTTGATCGTCAATTTTTCCGAATGAGACTCCCTTAAATCTAGTTTTAGCCTTTAAAATAAACTCAATTACATATGGTAGATACAAGAAGAATAGGGCAGTATACATGTATCCTGAAATGCCAATTGAACCGATAACAGATCCAATAAAATAAGTACCTATATTTCCTGGAAAAGTTTTAGCTGGATAGAAATTGAATATTAGGAAACCAAAGAGTACTGACGCTAGGATAATAGATACGATACCAGCATAAAATGATGCACCTCCAGATTTTAACCCTATGTATGCTAAAGCTAGAGCCATAATTAGACCCATTCCTGCCCCTAGACCATTGAGTCCTTCAAGCATGTTGAATGCATTTGCAGTTATAGTCAGCGTTGCAGGAAGTATTATAACATAGAACAATATTCCGAAGTTTACCTTACCCAGAAAAGGAATTGAAATTATCGTATGACCAACACTATATAATATCAGAGGAATTGAGGCAAATATTGGAAGAAATGCCCTAGTAGCCTGGCTTATATTAAAAATGTCATCAAGTAGACCTAGAAAACCTATAATTAATGATGATAATAATATAGACACAACCACGCCTTCTATTCCAGGAGAAAGATTATAAGAGGTTAATAAAAAGGTAAAAGACCCCGCCACAAAGCCAGCCACAATTCCTATACCGCCAAGGACAGGAATATCATGCTTAGACAATTTATTTATATCCTTCCCCGTAAAACCCCTTCTCTTGCAGAGCCCAATTACCCATTTAGTTGATATTAATGTGACAACAAAGCCTACAATTACAGAAAGAAGAATACCTAACAGGGGCATGAGCATTATTTTCTCCTTCTTATCGTAAATTCAGCTAAGTATTTTAAAGCCTTTCCAGGTATATCGGTCTTAGAGGAGGCTTGATTTAAAGAATCTATAGCATTTTTATAATATTTCTCTGCTAAATTGTATGCATAATCTAAAGAGTATTTCTTAATTATATCTGCTGAGCTTATTAATTCTTCCTTTGAGGCTGACTTATTACCCAACGCCCTTAGGACAATTTTCTTCTCATCCTCTTTACAAAGCTCCAGTGTTTTTATTATAAGTATAGTCTTTTTACCCTCCCTAATGTCACTGAAAACAGGCTTTCCAAGTTCCTTTTCGTCTGCTGTTAGACCTAAGATATCGTCAACAATCTGAAATGCAATACCTAAATTCATACCAAAATCAGACATCAGTCTTACATCATTATCATTAGCACCAGCAATAAGTGCGCCTATGCTTGAGGATGCTGAGAATAATGCAGCTGTCTTACGTGAGATCATGTCAAGGTATTCCTGCTCCTTTATATCAATTCTATCCTCAAATTCCATGTCTACTGCCTGTCCTTCAGATACAATTATTATTGAACGAGTGAAAATATCGAAAGCCTTAATTATGGTTTCACTTGGCAGACCTCTAAGAGCCTGGGTTAAGAGCTGAAAAGCCTTTGCATGTAGTAAATCCCCTGCTAATATTGCTAAGGGTAAGCCATATTTCACGTGAACTGTGGGTAACCCTCTTCTGATATTATCTTGATCCATAATATCATCGTGTACAAGCGTAAAGGTATGAAGAACTTCAATAGCTGCACCTGCATAATAAGCTCTTTCTCTCTGTCCTCCGAATAAATCTGATGATATAGTTAAGATTAATGGTCTTAACCTCTTACCTCCAGATGTAAATAAATGATAGGAGGCTTCATATAGTTTAGGGACATCTCCAGCTATATAGTTCTTAATGATGTCATTTACAGAATTAACAATCTCATTAAAATAGTTGTCAAAGTAACTCATACTCTTCTCTTTCTAACACTCTCAAAAGTAGATAAGCTTATCTCTCTTGACTCCATCCAATCCTTCAGTGGTCCATGTATAACTAGGGGTGTTTTATAGACATCTCTAACCGTCTTACTACCTATCAAAAACATGGCTGCCTTTATCTCAAAGATGACCTGCTGTAAAAATTGTCTCAGAGCTTCTTTACCTCTGATCGCAGCTTTAAGTGCAGGTAGAGCAAAACCACCTATGTTGGCACCTAGGGATATTGATTTTACCACTTCTAACCCATTTCTAACCCCTCCACTTCCTATAACAAAGGCATCAGGAGCTGAAACTCTGGTTTCAATTATTGTTGCGGCAGTAGGAATTCCCCAATCGGAAAATAATTTAGCACTCTCAGCCTTCCAATTATTCCTTCTAAGACCTCTGAACATCTCCACGGCAACCCAACTTGTGCCTCCCTGTCCTGAAACATCAAAATATCTAAAACCATTAGAGTAAAATAATGATACGAATTCTTTTGATAAACCACCACTACTTTCCTTTATTATTATAGGAACACTTAACGCTTTACTTACGTCCCGTATTTTATCGAGAATTTCCATCGGATAGTCGGGCTCTCCTTCCGGTTGAAATACCTCTTGTGAGGGATTAAAGTGAATTGCAATTGCGTCTGCCTCTAGCATTTGAACAGCTTCCTCTATCTGTTTTAATCCATAACCTCTGGTTAGTTGTGGTGCTCCTAAATTTGCTATTATGGGAGAGTTAGGAGCATTCCTCCTAGCTATCTTGAAAGTCTCTCTCACTTCAGGTTTTTCTATTGCTATCCTTTGACTTCCCACTCCCATTGCTATACCTATCTCCTCAATGACCTCAGCAATGATACCATTGATTCTCCCTAACTCATTTGTACCTCCAGTCATGCCCGTTATCATAATTGGAGCAGATATCTTCTTGTTTAAGAACTCAGTTGAAGTATTAATATCAGAGAAAGAGAAACCAGGTAAAGATTGGTGAATTAACCTTACGTATTCCAGGTAATTAGATATATAGCCCTCGACGTTCTCGTAAAGGCAAATCTCTACGTGCTCAACTTTTCTGTTGGTTATCGAAATAAAAACTCACCTCAATACCAGTCACATATTTTAAATCCCATATTAATTTCCATCTATCCTTGGAAGGTATTGAAATTTTATAAAGTGAATTCCATAAGCCGTTTTCCACATTAAATAATCCCAAGTCTTTTGTCTCAGCAAATTCTACAGGGAGTATACCCAAAAGGTGTATTAGTGAGTTATCTATGAACAGAGGAGAGTTTGGGATAGGATACTTGAAGAGCAAAGACGCACTCATCTCTGGCAATGAGACAGGTATAGGATCTTCTCCATCCCTATATAATATACCTGAGCCCATCCTCATAGAAGTGCGTAATGCTCTGATTAAGGGCGAATTATACAATACATCATCAATCATCTTCAAAGTATCCCACATCTCCTCCTCACTCAATGGTAGTTCACATTTTTCTATGGCTTTCCTGAAAAATAATTCTGAAAGATATATGTAGCTTGACGACAAAGGAGTTGGACTTCCTGTGATATCTAATAATACCTTACACTCAAATCCCGTAGCTTCCTTGAAGAGACTCTTAAAATCAGTAAGTAGAGGGGAATCTACTCCTTCTTTTACCTGAGCATCGAAACCTATAAAAGCTGTCAAAATTGGATTATTTACACCCTTTATTGGAATCCCAAAGAGGGACAGAGGTAGATTAATCACCAAACCTCACTGAAAGATAACCTACCACAGAGGATTTATCTCCAGATGTGTCACCTGAAGTGGCGTGCCTTAATACGTATGGTTTCTTTCCAAGTTTTTTAGCTAATATCAGGACAGTCATTATAGGACCATAACCACATGCAGTAACATCTTTCTCCTCTATCACCCTAAATAACCCTTTATAGTCTAGCTTTTGAATTTCATCTATTGCTAAGTTATCCTTTTCAATAGTTTTATCATGTGGCTCATAATGATTGAGATCACTACTGGCTAAAACTACAATGTCCTTCTTACCTGATGATATGAGCTTATAAATGCCCTCAGCTAAACTTTCAGCAACATCTGGTGTTTGCATCATTATAACTACAGGAACAATTTTGAAGTTTTGACCAAACAAATATTGAAGAAATGGTATTTGAACCTCTATTGAATGCTCATATAGATGAGCCCTCTCATCGATATCAATAATCTCAGTTAATTTCACTAATTCAAGTGATACTTCATCGTCTACTGATACTTCTCCCAAAGGCGTCTTCCACTTACCCTTATGCCATATTGAAACATATGAACCTAAACCAGTATGATTAGGTCCCAAAATAATAACGGTGTCTGGAGAACCTTCTAAAGAAAGATGGTAGTATGCATGAGCAGCTACAGGACCACTATACATATAACCTGCATGAGGAACTACGAAAAATCTATTACTTCTCTGTAAAGGCTTCTTTTGAGGAATAGAGGGTAAACTTTTTGGACCCAGATCATGCAAAAAGGACCATTCTATTTGTTTTCTTAACCTAACGGGGTCTGCCTCATAGAAAGAACCTGCAACTGCAGGGATTCTTATCATTCTGTTAGCCTCGTCTCAAAATCCTCAACCCTTAAAGGTATATCACCATCTAAAGGTATCTCCTTCCTTTCTCGTAGAATCTGCCTAGCTAGAACCCAATACAGTAACGCTAAAGACTTTCTACCCTTGTTGTTGGCAGGAATTATTACGTCAATAAAATCTACTCTTGCATCAGTATCTGTGAACGCTACTACTGGTATACCAACTTTAGAAGCTTCCTTTATTGCTTGCAAATCTGTCCTAGGATCTGTTACTATCAATACTTCAGGTTCTATATAATTATCTAGATAAGGATTTGTTAAAGTTCCAGGAGGGAATCTACCACTAATTTCCTTACCCCTTACAACTTCACTAAATTTCTGGACAGGGGTAAAGGCATATGGCCTGGAAGCAACAGTTAAAACAGCCTCAGGTCTGAACCTAGAAATAAACTTGGCTGCCACTCTTAGTCGCTCATCTATTTTTCGGACATCCAGTACGTAAAGTCCCTCTGGTCTTACCCTGTAAATAAACCTTTCCATATATCGAGTGCATGTGTGAGTACCTATGTGAACTCCTGCAGATAAATAAGTGTCCAACGGAACTAATAATTCTATTACTGTCCCTTTCTCTGTCTTTTGAAGTTCAGCCTTCTCCTCCTCACTTAATTCTGTTCCTCTCTCCTTCTCCGACATTTAAATCACCTAAATTGGTCTAGTATAATGTATAATTTCCCTTATAATATTAACGTGGGATAAAAGCATCCTTCTACAACAATACCTATTTACACCAAGCTCAGTTAACACTTTCTCAGGATCCTCTCCAGCCATTACCCTATTACTAAATGGCTCCCACTTATCTGCCACAACAGCACCACATGTAAAACATCTAATCGGAATAATCAAGAAGTTTCACCTGTACGCTTTTTGTCTCCATCTTCTAGCACTGTATCTCATCCACTTCTCAGACTCAGTCTGCCTTGGGTCTCCAGCTAGCATAGTTCTGTCATATGACTTATAAATCTCTACAAGTTCCTTATTATTTGTAAATTTGACTAATGCTCTGGCTAGCGCCATTCTAGCAGCATCAGCTTGACCCATTATACCTCCTCCTTGTGTATATATTCTAGCTTCTATGGAAGAGGTTATCTTGTCTCCAGCCAAGACCAAAGGTTCCATTATTTTATATCTAACTACCTCAATTGGTATGATTTCAATTGGAATATCGTTCACGAAAACTTTCCCATTACCAGGTTTAATATAACAACTTGCCCTAGCAGACTTCCTTCTGGCATAAGTAATCATAAAATTCTGTTCAGCCTGACTCATTGCTTTAACCCACCTAATAATCTTGATAACTCTGCAACAGTTATATATTTACCTTTTAACCTACTAACATCAGCATCGTCAAATCTGACCATAGATTTACCTTCTAGTTCTTTAGGAATCCCAATATATGCTTTGAGATTCCTGTAAATTTGCTTTCCTAATTTATTTTTAGGAAGCATTCCTCTCACTGTTCTCTTCACTATGTTTATTGGATTTCTGGGTCTTCTAATTCCTTGCCTGTAAGGATTTTGCATAGTCTTTACAGTAAATAGAAGTGAGTAGCCCTGTAGAACCCTAGATCTAGGACCACTTATTATTGCTTTTTCAGCATTCACCACATAGACCTTCTTCCCTGACTTCAATAACTTAGCTATGTGGGTTGACATCCTTCCTAATATTTGGTTTGTTGCGTCCACAATAACTATCTCTTCCTGACTACTCATTGCTTCATCAACCTCACAGTTTTACCTTTAAAATCTTTTAACTCCTGAATAGCCTTATACAAACTCATAACCTTACCTCCACTTCTTAATATTTTCTCCTTAGCCGGTTTGGAGAACGAGAGTGCCACTACTGTCACTGGATGATCAAGGTTTCCTACTCCTAATACCTTTCCGGGTACCACGATTATGTCATTTGCCTTACTATACCTGTTGATTTTATAAATGTTAATGTAAGCCCTCTTTCTCCTTGGAGCCTCTAGCTCCTCAGCCACTCTAATCCATATAGCCTTATCTTGTTTTTTCAATGAAGTAATCAACTTTCTTAACATTATGTTAGTACTACCACGGGACATTACTTTCCAGCCTCCAACTTACTCTTTAATTCACTCAACTTACGTAATAAGCTCTTGCTTGCCTCTATTAAAATTCTCTCTGGCTTTAAACTACCTACCGATTCTATTTCTAAAATAAATTTATTCTCTACACTCTCTATAGAAACAGAACCCGCACAATACTTTAAGCATTCTTCACATAGAATGCATGATAACTCGTTCTTTACAACTAGTTTATTATTTTCCATAGCAAAGACACCTTCTGGACAAACCTCCACTGCTTTCTCACAATTCCCTAATACGGTAACTTTAGGATAATACCTGACAATTGAGACAGAAACTGGACTATACTTAATGTGCTCTTTCCCATATCCTAATCGTAATCTAGCTTCTAAACTAATCTTCTGCTTAGAGCCCAATAATACTATTGGGATTGCCCCCGAAACAGGAGTTACCATTTGGTCTTCAGACTTCAAATCTCTGGAGTAAATCATAAGAGGCTGATCTTTAGCCTCTACGTCAAGATATACTCTATTATAACAACCATTACAATTTTCCTTACATTCAGCACACTCCTCAGGTGGTCTATAATGTTCTAAGGCTTCATCTGAAACAAAAGGCACGAGTGCAAGTCTATGAGCTAAAATCTCGTCATACAAAGGACTATTGTTTTCTATAAAATAGACCTCATCCACAGCCATAACAGGTACATATAAAATTGATGCTCTCCTTATAGAGTTTACAAACTCAAGGGGATAATTCTCTAACACTAACCTAAGCCTTAATCCATTTCTTTCGATTAAAGAAATAGGCATAGCTTAACACGTTAAACTCTTCTTCCTCTTCTTCCACCAGGTCTCCTTATGGTATCATGAGGTAATGGCGTAACGTCTTCAATTCTTCCAATTATAAATCCAGCTCTTGCTAATGCCCTTATAGCCGGTTGAGCTCCAGGTCCAGGAGTCTTGGAACCGTATCCACCCTGTGCTCTGACCTTTATATGTATAGCACTAATACCCTTATCAAAGGCATCATTTGCAGCCTTATTCGCAGCTAACATTGCAGCATATGGCGATGGTTTTTCTCTATCAGCCTTAACTACCATACCACCTGATGCCTTAGATATTATCTCTGCACCTGTAATATCAGTTATTGTTATTATTGTATTATTCTGCGAGGCATATATCCTCGCATTTCCCCATCTAATTTCACGCCTGCTCGACATTTACCTCACCTTGTGACGGTGGATTCTGTTTGAAAGGAGAAGTTGGATAATAATCTATTAAGTCCTCCTCTCCCCTCAAAACTACATAACCTGGAGAAGTAACTTTCCTACCACTTATGGCTATATGCCCATGTGTTATTAGTTGCCTAGCCTGATATATTGTTCTTGCGAGACCCTTCTTATATACAATGGTCTGTAGTCTTCTTTCAAGGTAATTCTCCTCAGTTAAGCTCAGAATGTCATCAAGTGTAGAGTTGTCCTTCTCTAATATACCCATCCTATAAAGCTTCTGTATCAATTGCTTCTCTCTAATGTTCCTCTCTGCTGGTGGTAATGCCAGTAAAGATCTCGCTTGATGCCTGAAGTTTCTAATCATAGTCTGTGCTATCCAGATCTCTTTCTTATTTCTAAGCCCGTACTTACCTATTAGAACTTGCTCCTTACCTAGGTTTATCTTTATCCAAGGATGGCTAGGACCCATCCATTTTTTCTTACTCTTTCTGGGATCTCCCATCTAAATCACCTAAGAGTTATTTCTTTGCTTCTCCACCCTCTGCGGGTCCAGCTGGCTTTGCCTGCTGTTGAGGCTGACCAGCTTTTGCTCTTCTTACACCTATCGTGGCACCAGTTCTTCCGGTGGTTCTAGTTCTCTGACCTCTGACCTTAAGACCTAAACTATGTCTCACACCTCTCCAGCTCCTACTTCTCCTCTCCCTCTCAATATCATTTCTGACGTAAAAGATCAAATCAGAGGTCACCAAATGCATATCGGCTCCTGATTCGTAATCCTTCTGTCTGTTATAAATCCAGTTAGGGCTTTCCGGAATAATTTTGTTGTTTAACAAATTCTCAATCTTCTTTATGTCCTCGTCTGATATTTCACCTAATCGTTTATCCTTATCAAGATTCAATTTACGAATAATTATCATAGCAGTATTATACCCTATACCCTTAATCATGGCTAAGGCATAAGGAAGCTTCATAGTTCCATCTACGTCTTGACCAAAGAGCCTTACTATGTACTTGAACTGCTGTTGAGACATAAATATCTACTTGTAAACCTAAACTATTAACTCGCTTTTAAAGTTTTCAATACTTTTTCCATCTTATCCTTCACCTGCTCAAAGGATGTTTCCAAAGCTTTCCTAATATCACCAATAGACAAAGGAGAATAATTCCCTATAACTCTTTTAACCGGTGTATACGCAGACTCTCTGAAATTCATTATTAAAGGTTTACCTTCACTAGTAATCAATGGCGAAACTTGTCTTTGAACTACTTTTCCAATTATCTCCGCATTAATACCTTTGCCTTTTAATCTACTTACAACTTCATTACCTTTATCAGTGAATATGAGTATAGAGTCTACAGATAGACCGAAAACATCTATCTGCAGTTCATTAAGCATCTTTAGCACTTTATTGTTTACCAACCTCAGGAAAGATTCTGTGTTTATGGCTAATGATAAGTTTTCAGGCAACTCATTTGCAGTAGCCCTTATACCGCCATTTGTAACATCAGTCATACTATCTACTAAATCATACATTTCTTCAGAAACTATTTTACAGGTAATCAGATCTTTAATAGAAATAGTTTCTTTTACCACATCGTAATACCCATTATATATTGCAGTTGTAGCAATTGTTCCTCCACCAGATCCTTCTGTCATTACAATATCCATATTCTGCTTAATCGAGTTCCTTCCAAAGTATTTTTTATGTATCACACCTATCGCACCAACTCCTCCACTAATTCTCTCACCTATTACAAGATCTCCCCCAATTCTTAGCGTACTACCCGAGAGAATGGGCACATTAAGTGACTCTGCAACTGATAATACGCCAGCCTCAAAGTCCAATAACATCCCTACATCGCTATCATCAGATAAATGTATGTCAATGAGTATCCCTATTGGTCTTCCACCTTTCACCATAACATCTCTTAATGATGCTCTCGTTGCATGAAAGCCAGCAAGAAAAGGGAAATATGAAAGCCTAGAATGAATACCATCTATTGAGGCAACTATCCCCTCTTCCGTGACTCTTGCGTCTTCATATGCTCCTAGCTTACTAAGTTGAAGTATCTTTTCATGAACTATGTGATCACCTAAACCCCTAGAACCAAGACCTGCTTCTCCTGCTCTGACCCCTGTAACGGGATACTTAAGTAATTTATCTTTGTTTTCTGCTTCAAGGGATCTCCTTGCCTCTTCAACTACTGCGTCTACTAATTCCTTTATGAAAGGATACCTGTCATCTTTATAGAACGAGATCTCCTCTCTTAATTTTCGTCTAGCGCTCTCTAGATCAGGAATTAATTTTCTAGCAATCCCTTCAAGATCCATGAAATATAATAATTTCCTGACATATTATAAGCTTATGAAGATAATTACTCATGAGTTTAATGTTAGAACTAAATCTAGGTTTGAAAGTGTAGACATAACAGAACACATAAGGGAAAGCATTAAGGGAATCAAAGATGGAGTGGTGTATGTTTTTGTGAAACACACAACATGCGCATTAATCGTTAATGAGGCTGAAAGTGGTTTAATGAAGGATTATCTTGAATGGGGTAAGAAACTTGTCCCACCTGATGGCATATTTGAACATAATAACATTGACAATAATGGACATGCACATATTATTTCCTCTATAATTGGGAACTCCAGGGTCTTGCCAATAACGAATGGAGAACTAGATTTAGGGACGTGGCAAAGGGTCATTCTTTTGGAATTTGATGGACCAAGGACTAGGAGTATATTAGTAAAGGGTATCGGAGAATAATAGCTTTTTTACTACTTAGTATGTAAATATTAGTGGGTTACCAGAATGCCACCCGCTTACTTCTCTATTTTCGAAAAGTTAGGATATTGCAATAACTCATCATGTGTAGAAAAAATAGTTGATGAGTATCTAAAGTCTATCATTAATACTAGCACTAGAATTGACGTTTCTGGATTGAGTAAAACTAATAATCAGGTGAAATTTGCGTTTAGTGATGATGACGAAGAGGAGATGGATGAGAAGGAATTCTTTAATTTCTATAAGTTTACAGAGACTTTAGTCGAGAAAATTATTCAGAACGAAATTGATATAGATTTGATCGTATATGATCTAGAAGAAAAACTTGGTAAATCGCACCCGATTGTAATATTCTTGAAGCAAATAATCGATGAATAGGGTTTTTTATTTGTTATGCCTTCATTTTTTAAGGGGATGCTTATTTGAACATAGATGAAAAAATTAAATTAATTACTAGAAATACTGATGAAGTAATAACTGTAGATGAACTGAGAAAAAAGTTAGAAGAGAACAGTAAATTAAAGGGTTATATAGGCTTTGAACCAAGCGGCTTATTTCACATTGGTTGGCTTATTTGGGCTCAGAAACTGAAAGACTTAATTAAAGCTGGAGTAGACATGTCAATCCTCGTGGCAACTTGGCATGCAATGATAAATGATAAGCTTGGAGGAGATCTAGAGAAAATAAAACTTGCCGGTAAATACGCATTAGAAGTACTTGAAGGATTTGGAGTTGACATGAGTAAATTGAAAGTTGTTTATGCAGAAGACTTAGTGGAGAATATTGATTATTGGAGCTTAGTGGTAAAAGTTGCAAAAAATACTAGTCTTGCAAGAATGAAAAGAGCACTAACTATAATGGGGAGAAGATCAGAGGAAGCTGAGCTTGATACCTCAAAATTAATTTATCCTGCAATGCAAGTTTCCGACATATTCTTCCAGGATCTTGACATAGCTTTAGGTGGTACAGATCAGAGAAAAGCCCATATGCTGGCAAGAGACGTGGCAGAAAAATTACAAAGGAAAAAAGTAATTGCAATTCATACACCTCTTCTAGTCGGTCTCCAAGGAGGTCAAAGAATGAATACAGAAGGATTAGAGGAAGACGACTACTTAGCCACTATAAAAATGAGTAAATCTAAACCTGAAACTGCAATATTTATTCATGACTCACCAGAATTAGTTGAGTCTAAACTAAAGAATTCATATTGTCCAAAGGGAGTAGTAAACGATAACCCTGTTCTTCAGATAAACAAATATATAATTTTTGGAGAACAAGGTGTAACGTTGAAAATAGAGAGAGATGCCAAGTATGGTGGAGACATAGAGATAAAATCATACGAAGAACTAGAACGCATTTTCATTGAAGGTAAATTGCATCCGTTAGACTTAAAGCTAGCTACGGCAAGAAAATTAAATGATATACTAGACCCTATAAGGAAAAGAATAAGCTCCAAGTCACAATTCGTAGATCTGATATCAAGTATAGAAAAAAGTATAACTAGGTGAAAAAGACAAATGAAATACAACATAGTGTTTAAATTTAATGTTGAGGGGATAGTGGATAAACCCGATGTTATAGGTGCAATCTTCGGACAGACTGAAAATTTATTTGGCGATGATTTTGACCTCAGAGAACTTCAAGACAAAGGTAGATTAGGTAGAATATCTGTAGATTTATCAACTAGCAAGGGAAGATCTGAAGGGACAATAATTATTCCCTCAAATCTAGATAAAGTTGAAACCGCTTTAGTCGCTGCTATGATAGAGAACGTGGATAAAGTAGGTCCATACAATGCTGAATTCAAACTAATTGACATAGTTGACATTAGAGAGGAAAAGATAAAAAAGATAATTGGTAGAGCTAAAGAAATTTTAGGAAGTTGGAGTAGAGAAAAAACCTTAGATATAAGAGAAGTAATTAACGAAATAACGTCCTCTGTAAAGACAGGAGAATTGACAGAATACGGACCAGAAAGACTGCCTGCAGGACCAGATGTAGACAAGGACCCCGAACTGATAATAGTTGAAGGAAGAGCAGACGTAATAAATCTATTAAGATATGGATATAAGAACGTTATCGCAGTTGAAGGCGCCACAGGGAAAATACCTCAAACTCTTGTTGACCTTACAAAACAGAAAAAGGCAGTAATAGCGTTCTTAGATGGAGACCATGGTGGAGATTTAATACTAAAGGAACTACTCTCTAGCAACATAAAATTGGATTATGTGGCTAGAGCACCTACAGGAAAAGAAGTAGAAGAGTTAACAGGAAAAGAAATAGCCAAATCACTTTCAAATATGCTTACAATAGCACAATACATAAAGAAACAACAAGAGGCTCAACAGGCGATAAAACAAGCACTTGCTACTGAGACTACAACTACTGCAGTTACAACTACATCTACACAAATACAAGTTGAAGTTAAGCCTGAAGAGAAGAAAGAAATACAGATAACTGTACCTGCACAAATAATAGAAGAGATAAAGAAACTACCAGGAACTTTAGAGGGAATTTTACTAGACGAAAACTGGAATATAATTGAAAAAATACAGGTTAGAGACATAGTACAGAAACTAGAAAATATTAGCGCGGATAGTATTAGGTACATTGTATTTGATGGTGTTATAACTCAGAGATTAGTGGACCTAGCTTCAGCCAAAAACATAAAAATGCTAATAGGTGCACGAATTGGAGGAATAAATAGAAGACCAAAAGAGCTTGAGTTATTAAGTTTCAACGACATTATTTCTTAAAAAAATTCAAAACATCAGTTCCCCCAAATTTAAAGGTATTTTCTTTTACCCCAAATAACCCCAGAACTTTTAATGCACTGGGTATTATCTGCTTATCAATATAATATTCAATATCAACTTTCGATTTTTCCTTAACCATAAAATATGGCTCAGCCCTATTACTAAGCCTACCTGAACCCTTGACTATCACATAACCTATCTTAGAACCTCTAGTTACTAAATGTCCTGATTTCATAGCTTTTCTAGCAGCAACAATATGAGGCAAGTCAAACTTGTACTCTTCTATGTCCTTATCTATAATATTCCATGTAACAAGATCTTCTATCTTAAACTCTCCCCTTCTCAACGAATATATGACACTCTTGACATATCTTACAGCTTCGTTGATCTTGTCGTTTCTCAGCACCTGGTCTACTACGTTTTGTAGAACTTCTTTAGCAAGATCACACCAATTATTCCTATAATCCTCAATACCAACCATATCCACCTTATTACCTTTAGTAAGAGCTGCGTACTGTTTCTTGCCCTCTAATAGAATAAGTTTAGTATAGAATTTATTAAATTTGAGATTAAAGCTTAACTTATTGGCTATGTCTTCTTCCAACTTCTTAGGATCATTTTCGCCTTTAAAAAACATTAAGTCAGTGTCTGCATAAATTACTTGAAAACCACTCTCCTTAACGATTTTTAGAATTTGTAGGATAAGTTCCCTTCCCCATTCAAATAATCCTTCGACACATTCTCTAACATACCATCTAGCATTGGTCCACCTTATATAGTCATAGAATGAATTTAATATAGACCTTAAAGCTCTTAATTCTTCTTCAAACCTCCTCCTCTTCTCAGCGTCTAAAGTCTTTATGATCTCTTCTCTTCTTTCAATCTCTGTCAAAAGATTTAAGAGAACATTTTGATAAAGACCTCTAATATCCTTTCTGAACTTGTAATTACCATTCAAAGAGGTCCAGCAATCACTACAATCTCCTCTGACTAGGGTATCGGGGCTTATATTATATTTAAAAATGATGGAAGGATATATGGTTGAGAAATCTAGTACGTAGACGTTATTATGAAGACCAGATACTGGAGGGATTATAATACCTTCATCAGAGGCTTCAGTTCTCCTATCTTCTCTATTTGGTATAAATTCATGATATTTCTTGGACTCTCTAACTAGAAGCCATTCAATTCTGTGTCCTGAACTAGCCATGGAAAGTTGATCTAAAGGCAAGCCAGTGACTTTAACAAGTTGGATGAGGTAGTGAAGATTAGACTGACCTATATCATAAATTGATTTTATATTAGATAAGTTATATTTCAGGAGAATTTCCCTCTTACTCTTATCATCCCAGTACTTAGGTACTTCATACCATTCTAATATTTCTCTCTTATTCTTTGGCATAACACCCAGATTATCCGCGAGATCTATTAGACTCTTACTTCTAGATGAGCAAAAAACACCCGCTAAATCTACGTTTAGTCTACCTGTTACCGAATAGTGACCATAGACTCCTTGTGACGGCTCACTATTAAGTTTCCTACCTATTGCAACTTTAATCCCTCTTAATTCTGCTCTTTCTACAAGATATCTCCAGTCAAACGAATTAGAATTATAACCAAAAATTATATCCGGCTCAAAATCATTTACAAACTTTATGAATTCTCTTATTACATTTATATCGTCATAATCCGAGGATATGAATTGTTTATACCCATTTTCAGTATATACACCTATTATAATAATAGGATCTCTTCTTGTGTTGGGAAAACCATACTTATTATAAACCTCTATGCTGAACGCCATAGTTTTAAGCCTAGGTTCCTCCGCCTCATATATTTCTAATATGTCTTTAATCAAATACAGTTTCTCCGATTTTACCTTGAAAACCTCCTTCGATTGAATTTCCTCCACGTCAGCCTTAATCCAGTAAAATGGTCTTATTCCCTTGTCTATTGAATACCTCATGTAAAATCTTATATCAGCCTCTAGTACATTCTTTACACCTTTAATTTTAGATACCTCATCTCTATATATCCTCACATATGCAGGAACTACAGTCTCTATCTTTAATGATTTTAATGGATTACCAAAGTACTTTCGATCAGTCTCAATTTCTATATTCGTTATAGGAGAGGAGGGCTTACTTAGTTTCTTTATCTCAGAGATCACCTTAGATACGTCTTCTCTATCATCTACCACGGCATAGAAATATGGTCTAAAGTTCTTCTCTACTAGTGTAACTCTGTTACCTTGTCTATCTATCGACCAAATAAATATAACGGGTATGTTATCAACAACATCATATGAAAAGTCTAATACAAAGAAATCCTCTAACACACTGATTATCTACTAGAAACTGAATAAAATATTTACTCAAAGCCATTTTGATGATCGTATAAGCTCTTAATCATAATTATGGCATGCTTTTCTCTTCCATAATAGTCCTTCTGAATCCTTATTGCTTTATAACCGTTCTTTATGTAGAAATTGATAGCAGACATATTTTTATAATAAACTTCTAGGTACGAATGAATACAATGATAAGCTAATTTAAACCTATTTTCTAGTTCAGAAATAAGTTTAGTGCCAATGCCACTTCCTCTCTTATCTTTTTTAACCGCGATAGATACTATATGTCCCCTATAGCCAAATTGTATTATGCCTAGAATATACCCTATAACCTTATTACCGCTTTTAGCAACGATAAAGAGATCACCCGATATATAATAATAGGCTCTGAGTAAAGAAAACGGATAAGGATTATCGAAACTCTCTAATTCTACGTCATAAATTTCAGGTAAATCCTCCTCCCTAGCGTCAGATATAATTATCAAAGTTACTCACTAAATATAAGAAATGAAGATTTTAGAATTTAATGACAAACGAGGATCGCTCAAACTTCACGTAGAAAATGAAGATGATTTATGGCTACTACACATTATAATAAAAAAGGGAGATAGAATAGTTGCCAAGACCACCAGAGATATCAGTATGGGAAAAGACAGTAGGAGAATTCCAATGACTATAGAGCTTCAGGTGGAATATACAGAATTTCAAAATTTTACCACTAGGCTTAGAATACACGGACTAATACTTGACGCACCAGAAAGGTTCGGAATAAAAGGAGCCCATCATACTGTAAATTTAGATATTGGTGATGAAGTAATTATAATAAAAGAACAATGGAATAATTATGAATTAGAGAAAATAAGAGAACAAGAGGAGAAAAAAGGTAAATTACTAATTGCATTAGTGGATGTAGATGAATATATCATAGCATTATTGATGAAGCAAGGTGTGAAAGTCCTCGCAGAAAAAAGTCTCCAGACTCCGGGGAAGGATAACGATGTAGTAAATGAAAATATTGAAGAAATGGCAAATGAGATAATCTCATTTGTAAAACTTACAGGCGTAAACGTGATTATAATTGCAGGACCAGGTCCTTTTAAAGACATGGTAAACCAGAAAATAAAACAGATTGATAATAAGTTGATTGTATATGTAGATAGTGTATCGTCAGCTAGCAGAGCGGGATTAAATGAATTACTCAGGAGGGATATTATAGATCAGGTATACAGGGAATTTGAAATAGCACAACAACTAAAAATACTTGAAAGTATAATGGAAAATTTAGCTAAAAATACTGGATTAGTTATGTATGGCATAGAAGATATAAAGAAGGCTAATGAACTAGGTGCAGTGGATAAATTACTAATTACTGAAGACTATCTAACTGATACCGGTAGGGAAATTATTGATGAGCTCTTGAGGGATATTGAGAAAAAGAAGGGAAAGATTATGATAGTACCAAAGGATTCTCCAATATACTATCAAGTTAAAAATTTGACAGGAATAGTCTCTCTACTGAGGTTTAGAATAAACTAACTTCTCTCCTATCTTAAGTTTCCTCCAATCAGGATACTCCTCCACTAATACATACTCATTTACTCCCAAGTGAGTAACCAGAGATGGTGAAATACTCCAGACTCCTTTTTCTATCTCTTCACCATAATCACTTAGATCTTGAGAAGACTTCACTATAGCTCTTAGAACTGTTCCCTCTCCTGTTCCCTCCTCATAGGCTTTAGATGAGTACTTTATAATTCTCAGGAACCTAGTTCTGGTTTCCACTAAATCTTTGTAAACTGAACTACAGTAGTGGAGTGCAATTTTCTCGTCATGCAATTTCCTCAAAGTAGCATGAGCTGTTTCAAAACTTCCATTTACTCCTGCAAGTCCATGGGCGCTTTTAAAACCTCTAGCATTTAAAGGTGCATAATTCCTTTCTGTTAGTTCTAGCTCATTTATGTTAACGAACTTAACTCCTATCGCTTTTGACCATAATATCAACTTTTCCAGCTCTTGTTCTTGTCCTGGTATTGCAGGAAGCTCTATTCCCACGTCGAAATCAAACTGCACTGCTTTCTCTATTGCTCTTAGGTATTCTCTTTTTAGAGGATGAAATCTAATTTCGTCCAAGCCGGCTCTTTCTAGTTCACTTAAAACATCCTTAGTTACATATCTACCACTAGTATACAGGTGAATGTGGAATTCCTGACCAAATTCATCCTTAAATTTCTCAATCAAATTTACTACTTTGTCAATTCTTATCAAGGGATCTCCGCCTGTAATTCCTGCACCTAATGCCCTCATTCTGTAGGCTTCATAAATAAAATCCACCAGGTTTTCAGCAGGAGCTTCATTAGCAAACGCCTTATCCTTCCCAAATCTCTGTTCACTTACCGGACAATAGTAGCAATTATCCCCACATTCACCTGTGATAAAAACTACAAGCTTACCCCCCATCCTACATAGCTCGCAACCTTTAGGCAGATCAAGATTATATAATCCAATCTCAGGATTTCCTTTTAGCAATCTTACTCTCTATGAAAGCTTTTACTTCATTCCTTTTAACTTCATCTAATAGTTCTCTAAGCTGTCTAATCATATCTGTATCGTTTAACGGCTTATTGGCTTGAATCTTAGGAGCACCTTCATTACCTCCTTCAGGAAAATACCAATGTTTAAACCACGTGAAGCCTGCTTTCAGCAAAGAGAAACCCAACGGTGTATCTGCAGGCGAAAAACCTTGATACAACATACCAGCAGTTTCCTTGTCCCTTATGTAGGTTACAAACAGTTTACCACCAGGAAGAAGCGTATTATAAATAAAATTGAATAAATCAACTTCCCCATCAATTTCCCTAAGCCATGGATCATAATCTATTTCTATCCAAGGCAAATAATACTCCCTTCCAGTAAAATAAAACGTCCTGCCAACTTTCCTTCCATTTACATAAAGAATGAAGGTCTTCAGTTCTTTTATTTGAGTGTCTTTTACATCTATGCTCTCTATAACTAATTTATTCCCTACCCTACCGCTTAGCATCTATCACTCTTCTAAAATACTTATTTGACTTATATAAATCTCTAAAAGCCTCTTGTAAACTTTCCTCCCTGGTAAGCTCATATTTAATAAAGATTCCGGTATGACCCTTCTCCTCTCTTTTAGTCAATAATCTTTCCCTTTCCATTATTGTATACTTTGAAACATTCTTAATCATTTTTACAGCATAATCTTCATTACCTTTCAATGGAAGCTCCATGTGTCCCTCCTTAGTGGGAATTATAATTGATAGCTTTTTATTAACACCAGGAGCTCGAATGTCCTTTCTTATCTCATCTCTGCTCAATAACCCACCAAAGTAGTAGAATTCAGTCTCCTTCTTTGTCAATTTGGATAAGGGAAATGAAATGACTTTCTTCTCCTCATGATCCAATGAAATATATGCCTTAGGAGTGGAAAAAGGTGTCGCCTGCACTATAAATTTATGATCACAAGCTATCAAATCCAAACCCAGAATATTAGGATTAAATATCACAATATCTATATCACTTTCCTTATTTACGTCACCTCTTGCAACAGAACCGTAAACAAAACCCTCCATTCCCAGTTTGGTTAAATAATTCAAAATCTCCATAGCAATTTTTCTCTTCTCTATGAGTACTTTCCAGTGCTCATTAGTATAAGCTACCTCCATTTAGTTTTTATTATCCAAATAAGGATATAAATTCATGAATAACATAGTATACTTTGCCTTAGGTATATTACTTTTCTGGCTTATAATGTACTCGTTTAGAAGACGACTGGAGAAAAAGGGATTCGTGGTTTACCCTTTCATGTTACTGTGGAAAAAACAGACAAGAAGTGAGTGGTTCCCAAATTTCGCTAGGAAACGAGCCTATAAGATATTCGATAAAATTGCAGTTGTACTGGGAGTAATTTCATTAGTGTTAGGGTTAACTCTAATACTATATGTTTTCCTGAACTCTGTATTCCCGTCTAGTTCAGGGTCTACAGTTTCGTTACAGCCCATAATCCCGGGTATAACAGTTGGTTTAGACCAATTACCCTATATCCTCCTTGCAATTGGAATCTCTGTTACACTACACGAATTAGCTCATGCAGTATCAGCTACCTCTAACGGCATTAAGGTAAGGAGTGGCGGTCTTTTACTTCTCATTTTCTTTCCGGGAGCATTTGTGGAGCCTGATGAGGAGGAGTTCAAATCTGCCAGCTCCATATCTAGACTTAAAATAATATCCGCTGGAATAGCTGTAAACCTGATCTTAGCAGCCATATTCTTTCCCTTAGCCAACTTTCTACCTGCAAATCTTTCGCAAGGTTTACTTATAGTAGGTGAAAAGCAATATTTTCCAGCTTATAATACTTCAATACCCGTAAACAGTATAATATTAAAAGTAGATGGAAATGTGGTAAAAGTACCTCAACAGTTATCTTATTATCTAGATCAAGGAAGGACTCATATACTTACCTTATTATATCCCAATGGTTCAATAAACTCAATTACGATTAACACAACTGAAACACATCAGATAGGTGTTTACATTACTTATTATTTTCCTCAGGGACTACTTGGATTGCTTCAATTCATAACATGGATGTTCACTGTTAATTTCAGCCTGGCACTACTGAACGGTGCTCCACTAATTATCACAGATGGAGGAAAAGTTTTCACAGAAATAACAAGAAAATTAGGATTGGGAGATAGGGAATCTTATCTTATACAATCAATATTTACTGTGATCCTCATTGGAGCAATATTGTTCTCCTTTAATCCTCTTGGATGACCTTGGCACTAAGCATAGGATATGGTATTATTTCTTTTATACTCATGTTATTTGTCAACAGCATTATCAACCTGTCTATACCTATTCCTAATCCTCCTGTAGGGGGCATACCGTAGCTAAGAGCTCTAACGAAGTCAACATCATATGGGTGAGCCTCTTCATCTCCTCTCTTAAACATTTCTTGCTCTTGTTTGAATAGCATGTCTTGTATTATAGGATCGTTCAGTTCAGTATAAGCATTTGCAAGTTCCATTCCAGCCACATACAATTCGAACCTTTCCACTAATCCTTGCTTGCTTCTATGAGGCTTGCAAAGGGGAGTTGTTTCCACAGGATAATCCAAAACGAAGGTCGGTTGTATTAGTGTCGGAGTAACCAATTTATCAAATAATTTCTCTATCATTAAACCTCTAATATACATATTTCCTCTTGGCTTAAGTCCATTCTTATCCATAAGAGACTTTAGCTCTTCGTCACTCATTTTATCAACATCTTTGCCTAAGACTTCAGTTAAGGAATCAATCATGGTAATTTTTCTAAATCGTGAAAACTCTATCGTGTACTCTTTTCCTCCAATATTGTATTTTATTTTAGAGTCATTATTGATATTTTTAACTACATCTTGGAGCATTTCTTCAGTAAGTCTCATAATATCGTTGTAATCTGCATAAGCCCAATATAACTCCAATAGAGTAAATTCTGGATTATGTGTAACATCTATGTCTTCATTTCGAAACACTTTACCTATTTCAAATACTTTATTAAATCCACCAACAATGTATCTTTTGAGATATAATTCTAAAGATATTCTCAGATACCAGTTTTCATTCAGGTAGTTTACATGGCTCATAAATGGTTTAGCTAGCGCCCCTCCGTAAACAGGTTGTAATATGGGTGTTTCCACTTCCATAAAACCTTTCGAATAAAGGAATTCCCTTATTCTCTTTATCGTGGAATATCTAATTTCCATATTTCTCCTAGCCAAATCATTATACAGAAAATCTACGTACCTGTGAGCATATCTAAACTCGGGTGAAAGTTTGGACCAATCCGGAGGTTCTATTAGGGACTTTGACAAGAGCTCATAGTCCTTGATTCTAAGTGTTAATTCGCCTTTTATAGTATAGAGCAAGTCACCTTTAACACCTAATATGTCTCCTCTGTCTACTATCTCGAAGAATTTATCATACCTATCGCCTAATTCATTAACTCTTAATTGTAATTGAAGTCTTTCGCCCTCATCAAATATATCTACGAAGGAGATTTTACCATGTCTCCTAATATTAGCAACCCTACCAGCAGTAGATATATCAAAAGCAAATGCATCTGTGGGTTTGTCACTCCTCTCCATCTTCTTTATGTCTATAATAGTGTAAGTTATATTGTATTTATGAGGATATGGATTGATTCCCTTTGACTTTAACTCATCAACTATTTTTACTCGTCGTTCATCCCATTTCAACGCTAAATCAATAATATGAAACATAGAGTTAAGTTTTAAACTTTGCACAAAGCCGATGAGTTAAGTTTATTTCTATCTAACACTTAACTATAATCAACAGATGATCGATAATGGGCCCATAGCTCAGCCAGGTAGAGTGCCGGGCTCCAGATGAGCTGCATTGGGTCTTAAGACCCCCTTGTTGGGGGATGATATAGATCTGGAGGAGAGACCCGGTGGTCCGGGGTTCAAGTCCCCGTGGGCCCATTATTTTTAATTTAGTTTCTAACCGAAATCATGTAGCATGAAAACAATTACATGAATCAGATCTTGCTAACCCTCTTCACCAATCCAGAGCCTGGAAGCTCATCATTATATATCATACGGGCAAATAATAGACCAGTTCAATACTTTTCTCCTTACATAACTACATAATGGGCATAATGATAAAAATTCTTCACCACTAACCACATACGACTCTACCATCTCCATAAACTCCCTATCCTTTTTAAGTACATCTCTTAGCTCATTAGCACCCCTTAGCCCTCTGATCAAATAGTTTATTTCAGTAGCTGAAACTCCTAGAACCTCACCTATTTGCTTGTACGTATATCCTTTTGCATATAAGTTATTGGCTATTAAATTTTTTACAACTGGGATAATTTCACGGGATGCTTTCTCACAAGGCGCATTAATTCTCTTCGTCATAACATAAAATATACGTAGTAAGTATAAATTATATTAACCTTACAGTTAAGTCGAATTCTAATAAATTAAAACAAGAAAATAAAAAGAATTTATGTGAAGATTTTCTTAACAAATTATTTATTTTTTCTCTCTTTCCGCTCTTGCTAACATGTCTAATAATTCTTTTGGAGCGTCTTTCTCGCTGACAGCTCCTCTACCTGTCTTACCATTGTCGTCATAGGTAAAGGACACCATTTTGCCGACTCTCCAGACCTTCTTTATCTTTGAAGTGTCTACTTCTTTCTCTTCACCCTTATACTTGAACTTTACCTTCACCATATTAGGTCAAGATATCTTACGATATTGTCATAAATAAACCTTACGGTATTAAGTTAAGTCATACTTATGAGACTACCTCAAATTATTTTTCCTATATAATGTATACAATTTTATGGGGAATCCAGTACAATAATTAGTAATATTGAAATATAATTTATTCTCTAAAGGAGTTATACAAACTGTTCATGATTACGCTATAAAACATAATGATTCTACAAAATATCTAGATCAACGTATGTTGGTAAGATCAAGCAACAAATTAATAAACCTTAAACTAGCTAGTTATAATGAGGGGCCGTAGTCTAGCTTGGACTAGGATGCCAGGCTTGGGCCCTGGTGGTCCCGGGTTCAAATCCCGGCGGCCCCAGACTAAAAAATTTAAACAGTTTAAACTTAATATTAAGTATGAAGCGTATCAAAGTTCTAGTAGCTAAATTGGGATTAGATGGCCATGATAGGGGTGCTAAAGTAGTAGCCAGAGCATTGAAAGATGCTGGCATGGAAGTTGTTTATACTGGTTTAAGACAAACACCTGAGCAAATAGTAAAAGCTGCAATACAGGAAGACGTAGATGTTATAGGAATAAGTATACTGAGTGGAGCTCACATTGAGTTAATATCAATGTTAGTGAAAGAGATGAAAGACAAAAAACTAAATGACGTAGGTCTCGTAGTTGGAGGAGTTATCCCACCTCAAGATATTCCTGCCCTAAAGCAAATGGGTGTAGATGAGGTATTTTTGCCAGGTTCAAGTCTTAAAGAAATAACTGAAAAGATAATAAAAGTAGCCTCAGATAAGAGAGGTTTAAGTTTTGAGCCTGTTAGATGAAGCACTCAAGGGGAACCAGTTAGCAATCGGAAGACTGTTAACTAAGATAGAATACCTGACCCCAGAAGGTCTCGATGCCTTAGAGCAATTAATGAAAAATTCTGGAAGAGCCCATGTAATAGGAATAACTGGTTCTCCCGGCTCAGGGAAAAGTACACTAATTTCTAAGCTTGTTAGTGAATATTTAAATAGAGGACATAGGGTAGGTGTGATACTAATAGATCCATCAAGTCCATTTAGTTTAGGCTCCTTTATGGGTAATAGGATAAGGCTATCCGAAGATGAGTTTGGAGAAAAAGTTTTCATTAGAAGTATAGGATCCAGAGGATATTTAGGTGGCATATCTTCAGAAGCATTAATGTTAGTAGAAGCTCTAGATGGGTTAGGATTTGATAGAATATTGGTTGAAACAGTTGGTGCAGGTCAAACGGATACAGAAGTCATAGATACTGTTCACACCATAAGTGTATTAACGACTCCGGGAACTGGAGATGACATACAAGCCCTAAAAGCAGGAATAATGGAAATTGGAGATATCTATGTTATAAACAAATCCGATAAGCCTGAAACTGAATTAGCCTATAATACTATAAGGTTTGCAATTGAAACCGCTGAAGGTGAGTATAAGGATGGATGGAAACCGAGGATAGTGAAAACAATAGCAATTAAGGGAGTTGGTATAAGTGAACTCGTTGACACCTTTGATGAACATCTGAGGTTCTTGATAGGTAATAGAAAGTTTGAATCTAAAGTAAAAAATAGAAGAATTAAGATATTAGAATTACTACTGAAAAGATCAGTAAATAGTATAATAGAAAGTTTGATTACAAAGAATAAAAATGAGATAGACATAGAGTTAAATAAAAATCACAGAATTAGGCTTCTTATTGAGAAATATGCAAAAATCATTGGTAATATATTAGAAAATAAATAGAAAGCTTAATTTTACTTGAGAATAAATTACTTCCTACTCTTTTTCAGCCAAACCTAATAAAAAATCCTCTAAACCGCTTTCCAGTTTATATGTACCCAACTCTGTTTTCCACACTTTGCTCACTTTTGCATATCTAATAAATGTGGATCCTTGAATTAGCCAAGGCTGAGTAGAAAAGAGAGTAATAAACTTCTTAAACTCGTTTATTAAAAACACTTTACCAGGAGATACGATAAAGAGGTAATCTACATTTAAAGAACTATAGTTAGGAGCTAAGGCGTCATTATAAGACTCAATTAAAACATTAGTCTCCCGAGACAATATTTTCTGGGTAGATATATCAGAGATATCTGGTGAGTAATTTATAATCTCATTTAACTTTTCCTTAGGAACACGGATGGCTTTTAGAACCTTTGATAACGACTCTATCTTATCTACGAGAGAATCAGTTACCAATTCACTAAACTTTTCTAAGACTAAGTGTGATACCACGTTGCCGTCATATAATCTTACCATTACAGGAAGACCATTTGTAATAATCTCTTTATAGAGCCTAACATTATACCCTAATTTTTCGAGATCTGGAGGAGCAAGAAGAACCGCAAAAGGATTTATCATATTTATATCTAGCCTGGTTTCATCATAGTATTTTAGAGCATCGTTGCCTACAAGTGCTTTAAGTTCTTCACTTCTCAATAACGTAGAATAACTATACCATGCATTATGGCCTGCAACTGGTTTATGCGGAAACACATGTATTCCAACACTCTTAAAAAAGCTTAGAATAGAAAGCGAAAAAGTGGTCTTACCCGAATCCATGGGAATTAAACCACTTACTAGTATTTTCATCCTATTGCTCTTCTTACTATAGCCATTTCTTTTATATACGTTTTAGCCTCGTCCAATTTACCCTCTTTTATGGACAATAGTGCCAGGGTAGAGAGTAGAACGTGTTTTTTGCTCATATAATCACTTTCGCCTATTCTAATTCCCAGATTATTTTCTGCATAGTCTATATCTTCCTTTATAGCTTTGACAACCTCTGCATCAACACTCCATATATCTTTGAGTAACTGGAGACCTTCTAAGTTAACAAAACGGGCTGCGAACTGCAGATCATTCTTCAAATATTTGTAATTACTGAATATGGCATGAAGCTCTTGATTAGTCATTTTTGATAGAGAGGAAAGCCCTATAATCTCAGGTGGAATACCTATAGTATATAGAGAGCCAACAAAGGAAATAGCTCTAGGTAGTGTTACCTTACCTGTACTTCTTGAATATCCAAATAAACCTATGTGCAATTTTCTGGCTCTTCTTCTAGGAAGTAGTAATGCCACTTTGTTTATAACATCGGCTAATGCCTCTATCTTATTCTGATAACCTTGTGTGTATTTTCTTGTTACGTTAGAAATGATCTCCTCATCTTCCTCACTTAATTCAATTTTTTCGGTTACGTTAGTCCCATTTACTTTCTTTATTGCACTGATCACAAGGTCATCTTCATAGTCATATTTGAAAGCTGATTGAACAGTAAAGGTATATATGCCTCTGTATTCATTCAAAGTATTTTCAACATTATATGGACTAAAATGACCTCTGAAGGGTAAAGAACCGACTCCGAGTAAAGGAAATATCTTCACTCCATAAATCTTTTCCATTTTCGAAAGTCTGCTTAATGCGTATTTCACTGATAGAACAGCTGACAACAAACCATAATTCATAGCTGGATCAGATCTTGCTAAGAACACTCTCAGATAAGGTGGTCTCTCTATTTCTATGTATTTCCCAACTATTGTATCTATTCTTAACATTGAATCTCTATCTTCTATTAGAGGAATTACTTCGATCTTCTTAGGATTTGTCTCACCTATAATATCCTTCACATATGTATCATCAACTAGCTTCGTATTGTCACTGTTAACTATTACTTTCTCATAAAACTTGATGACTGCAATTAACTCTTCATAACTAGTTGTAAAAGGTAAGATAACTTCAAAGACTGGTGGATTAGGATTTTCGCCATAAAACTTCTCAGCTAAGTCATATGTTATTGGTATAGTATTTAGCGTTTCAGCAAAGACTTTTCTCTCAGCACCCTCTATTTTTGGATTTGGAACCCTATACGTCAAGAAAATATCCTTGCCTAATATCCTGTGTCTGAAAAATTCTGGGTATTGACTTAGTAATTTTCTCACTACATGAGTGTCCACGTCCTTACCTTCGGCATCCCACATCACCTCTTCCACGCCATATCTGGAAAAAGCCAAATATGCCTCAATAATCTCGTTTTCACCGCTGATTGCTTCTCCTTGGTTCCATTCAGGAACTTTTGCGTTATCAGGGTGCTGTGTTGACATAGTCCTAGGTATTTTTCTCATTTGTAAGGCATAAGCGAAAAAGAGGTTAAAAACCATAACTGAATATATTTATATCAGATAATCTATGGCTTTAGAAAAAGGAAATGAAGCTCCTGATTTTGAAGGAGATTCGACTATAGGAAAATTGAAACTATCTTCATATAGAGGCAAATCTGTAGTTGTACTATATTTCTATCCTAAGGCATTTACACCTGGTTGTACCAGAGAGACCATAAAATTTGGACAACTTTATGATCAATTTAAACAATTAAATGCGGAAGTTATAGGTGTTAGTGTTGATACAGTTTCAACTCAAAAGAGTTTTGCAGACAAATGCGGTGCCAAATTTCCTATAGTTTCTGATTCAAACAAACAAATAGCTAAATTATACGGTGTTCTAAACGAGAAGGGCTCCAGTGCTCAGAGAGTAACCTTTATCATAGACGAAAACGGAAAAATCATAGACGTATTGAGCGGTCTAGGAAATGCAGAAGAACATGCAAACAAATCACTTGAAATCATTAAAAGAATTAGAGGTAAAGTCTAAGTATCTAAAATCCTTTTATACACTTTTTTCTTGAACACTTCCAGAGGTTCATTAATTACCTTAGGAATGTTTTCTATTATATCTGTTGCAACTAGATGTGCGCCGAGTTTTTCATATGCTATGGATCCTGCTAAACCATTAACGAATGCCCCCAAGTAAGCAGAAGTGAATGGAGATAGCTTTTGAGCCATAAATGAGGCAATTATTCCTGTCAATGTATCCCCAGTACCGCCCACTGCCATTCCAGGATTTCCTGTCTTATTAAGTCTAAATTCTTCCTTTTCTGCTATAATATCGACATAACCCTTAAGGAGTACTACACAATTACATTTCAGCGAACACTCCTTTACTTGTTCAATTCTTTTTCTCGTATTCGAATTAGGCTGAACCCCTGAATAGATCTTAAATTCTCCAGCGTGAGGAGTAATTACTGCATTCGAGAACAATTCCATACCTGCCACTGCTTTTAACGCATCAGCATCTATGACTGAAGGTTTATTCTTCACTTTCAGATATCTAACTATCTCTATGGAAGCATCTATGGTTTCTCTTTCTTGTCCCATACCAGGTCCTACGACGACAACGTCAGCTTTATCAATCCACGGTTTTAGCTCATCTAAATTGTCTGTAGATATATTCCTTCCCTTAAGCTTGATAGATATAAGGTCAGGGGAAAAGCTAGAGATGACCTTAGCTGTCTCCTCCGGAGATGCCACATATACTAGATCTGCTCCCGTCCTTAAGGCTCCCAAAGCAGATAGAGTTGGAGCACCGCTAAATGTAAAATTCCCTCCGATAATCAAAACTCTTCCATTATCTCCTTTCTTTGTATTATATTCTCTTTTCTTTACATTAACAATGACATCACCAGGACCAACATATATTTCAGCCTCTTTAGGAATACCTATTTTCTTAATGACCACTTTACTCTCAAATTTTTTTAAGCCTGGTTTAAGATCGTGAAAGGTAACTATTAGGTCGGGAATAACATATTCTCCTTGCTGTTCTTCATCGTCTGCATTTATCCCAGAGGGTACATCTATAGAAACCTTAAAGCCAGAGCTCTGATTAAATACTCTAATAGCCGTTCTAAATGGTTCTCTAACCTTGCCGGAAAATCCCGTGCCTAACATAGCATCTATAAGCACGTCAGCTTTAACTGGTTGCAATTCGTCAGTATCTTTAATCAGTTTAACTTCTCTGATTGAGTAATCCATTTCGTATATTGCATTCAAGTTAATGATTGCGTCCGGATGTTTGTTCTCCCCTAAAAGTAAAATATGAATCTCTGACCCTTCCGAGGCAAGGTGCCTTGCTACTACTAATCCGTCTCCTCCTTTTCCACCGGTTCCTGCAAATACTACAACTTTTTTAGAATAGTCCAAATTCAATCTCTTCATTATTTCATCTTTCACACTCCTCCCTGCGTTTTCCATCAAGAGTAATGTTGGCACACCTAATGCTTCGCTATTAATTTCAAGGGCTTTCATTCTTTTTGAGGTTATCATACAAATATTCTTAACAGGGAAAGATTTTACTTTTATTCAGTTTCGGGTTACGACATCATTAGTCAGTATTGGAGTTAATCATCATTATTTTAACAAGAGTATATTAGCTATGAATACAATTTAAAGGTGATGAAGGGAACACAGACTGAAATAGGATTAAAAGAGCTTTTTATAGCTAATTCCGAAGACCATCTATTGTTATTATTCTCCTCTCAAAAGCTGGAGGAGATAAACAAAAGGGATGAATCTGAAAAAATTAGAGAAAAAGCCATTGTTGAATTAGGTCACGCTAGGGGAATATTAGAGAAAATGATAAAGTATTTAGGGTTGGAATATATAACGAATTGGTTCGAAGAGTTAAATAAAAAGGAAAGTGATCAATTAAAAGAGAAGTTTATGCTTACAGCTACAGTTTATATGCTATCAAAATTATTGGCTGAAAAACTTCCTGAAAGGAAGGACGAATTAGAAACCAAATCAAAGGAGAAGTATGAAGATGCAAAGAAATTATACGAGAGAATTTTAGATATAAGTTAAATTTTTTAGAAGAATTTCTAGTTTAATCTTACAAAAATCTCAGGGTTTGTTGAATTACAAAAAAGCTAATTATATTTAGTATTAAAAAAGCTTAACAAATGCTTATATATTTCCCTTCCGATTATTCATTACGAATACCTATGATATCCAGTAAAGTAGAAAAAATATTAGAAGAATTCTCGATGAAAGAGGGAGAGGAGCACATATCCACATACAACAAGATAGCAATGACAGCAAAAGCAGAAGGATATGCTGACATAGAAGCAATGCTATGCGCATTTGCTGAAGAAGAAGCAAAAATTGCAGAAACTGTAGGAAAAGTAGCCACTGAATTAAAGGTAAAGAAGCTATTGTCTGATTTTGCTACTAAAGAGGGAGAGGAGCACATATCCACATACAACAAGATAGCAATGACAGCAAAAGCAGAAGGATATGCTGACATAGAAGCAATGCTATGCGCATTTGCTGAAGAAGAAGCAAAAATTGCAGAAACTGTAGGAAAAGTAGCTGCATAATATTTTAAAGTTCTTTTTTTACAATTTTCTAATTTCTCATTCTGGTATTACTATCACAGTATAATAAATAGTTATATACTTTTCAGGATAACATCTTAATAAATGACCATAGGATACATTATAGGATCAGCGACTATAAATGAAGCCACTGCTATACTAGAACAAAAAATTAGAGCTGGTTATTACGTGATTCTTGAATATGATGGAGAAAAAATTTTAGGATTAATAACTAATGTCTATACAGGTAGTCCCTTATTAGATGACAATTTGAATGATGTGAAATTTGTACAAAGAATAAAACAACTGGAGGCAAACAAGATCCCGTTTTTCATTAAAGCAAGAATCAAACTACTTTGTAAGTTAGACGGAAAATTCACACAACCAGATTTACCTCCTGTAGCTGGAACACCTGTTAGACTGGCCTCTGATGAAGAGCTTTCAACCGTTTTCTCCGCAGGGGATGTTAGAGTAGGAAAATTAATAGGGAGTAATGTGGAGGTGAAAATTAGACTAAATCCCCTATCTAGACACCTTGCTATTTTGGCAGCAACAGGTTCAGGTAAATCAAATACAGTCGCCATACTATCCCAGAGGCTAGTGGAAATAGGAGGTTCTATCCTAATATTTGACTATCACGGAGAATATTACGATAGTACACTACCCAATTTGAACATCATAGAGCCAAAATTAAATCCCTTATACTTGTCTGTGAATGAATTCGCTACTCTCCTTGAAATTAGGGAAAACGCAAATATTCAGTACAGAATAATAAGAAGGACTTTCAATCAATTGAAAGAAGAAATAAACAATGAAATAAAGGAAGGAAAAACCTCCTTAGCAGAATTAAATAGTAATTTCTTCGAGAGACTAAAAGTGAAAATAGAGGAAGAAGGTAGAAATGAAAAAAGAAAAGAGAGTAAGGATGAGGTTTTGAATAAGGTTGAAGACTTTGCGGAGAGGTACTCAGATATTATTGACATAACATTTGGTGACGTTATAAACAAAATAAAACTAGGCAAGATAAACGTTGTAAATCTTAGCTCCTTGGACGAGGACGCAATAGACGCCATAGTAGCCCATTATTTAAGAAGAATACTAACTTCAAGGAAAGAAAATAAGATAAAGAAAGATTCTGGTTTAAGATTCCCAATACTAACTGTGGTAGAGGAGGCTCACGTCCTATTGTCTAAGGATACAAATACATTAACAAAGAAATGGGCTGGCAGAATAGCGAGAGAAGGAAGGAAGTTTGGTGTAGGACTAATAATTGTTAGTCAGAGACCTAAGGGTCTTGACGAGAACATACTTAGCCAAATGACAAATAAGATAATACTTAAGATAGTTGAGCCAAGTGATAAAAAATATGTGCTAGAAACTAGTGATAACTTGAGTGAGGATTTAGCTGATGGATTGTCCTCTCTGGACACAGGTGAAGCGATAATCATAGGTAATGTGGTTAAACTGCCAACAATAATCAAAATAGACAAGTTCGAAGGTAAATTATCAGGAAGTGATCCAAATCTAACAGAAGAATGGAAGAGAGCTAAGGAAGAAGAAATTGTTCACTCGGATGTTTCTGATTGGGGTTAGATATAATGCAATTACTTCATATTTCAGACACCCATCTAGGTAAAAGACAGTACAACCTTGAATCCAGGGAAAAAGATGTTTATGACACATTTACACAACTAATTGATATAGCAATTAATGAACATGTTAAAGCAGTAATTCATACAGGGGATTTATTTGACGTAAATAACCCGCCTAATAGAGCAAAACTCCATGCAATAAAGGAACTTAAGAGGCTTAAAGACCACAATATTCCTTTTATATGTATAGCAGGAGATCATGATTCACCGAAAAGAAAAGAAGAAATATATCCGCAAAGAATACTAGAAGAATTTAATCTGATAAAAATCCTGCAAAAAATAGATAACAGGGTTAAGTTAGAAAACGTTGAAGTATATGGAATTTCTCACATTTCTAATGTATCTGTTAATGACTTGAAAGAACAGCTAAGCAAAGTTAAACCGGAAACGAGAAAAAGCATACTGATGCTACATCAGGGAATTAGAACCTACTTACCATATCAAGGGGCATGGCAAATTGAGTTATCTGACTTGCCTAAAGGTTTTAGTTTGTATGCAGTTGGTCATCTTCATTCAAGAAGGAAAGACTATCTAGATGGAGGAGCTCTTATTGAAATAGCTGGTTCACCTGATATAATGAGAGAAGAGGAAATCGAAGGTTATCAGAAGAGTAAAAAGGGGGCAACATTAATTGATATGTCGGGAGATTTACCGAGTATTAACTACATTAACGTTGACATAAGAGATCAGTTAGTTTTAGACATTAACGTAGATAATATTGAACAATCTATAGAAAGTGTTATACATACATTAAAGGAAAGTGTGAAAAATAACAAAAAGCCAATTCTACACATAGAACTAGAAGGAACTATACCTATAAGAAAGGACGTTTTAATGACTAAGTTACAGGCTTTAAGGGATTATGTGGAATATTATAGAATATATAAGGATAACATTGTGAGTATTAAGGAGGAGAACCTTAAGACAAAACTTAAGACAACATATTCTTCTTTGAACGATATAATAGCTGACTACCTTAAAGGCATAGGATACGCTGATGAAGAGACTAGGATAATTATTGATATTATAAATGAAGAAGACGAGAAAAAGGTAGAAGAATTACTGAAAAAGTTTGCAGGTGTTGAGGACAAATGATAATTAGAGAGATAAGATTACAAAACTTCCTTAGTCATGAAGATACTACAGTTAAGTTTGAAGGCAGTATAAATGTAATTATTGGAAACAATGGTGCTGGGAAAAGCTCGATAATAGATGGGATACTATTTGGATTGTTCAAAAGAACCAACAGGGACATAGGTAAAAATGAAGAACTCATAAAGAAAGGAAAGAAAAGCGGACAAGTGTCGATAAAATTCGAGATTAATGGTGACACATACCTTATAGATAGAAATATAGGTGAGACGAGTAGAGACACTATATCCTTGTTAAAGGAAGGAAAGATCACCACATTAGCTAGACAATCTACGACTGTTAATAACAAAATAAAGGAGATCCTGGGCTTTGATCATAAAATTTTGATGTCTACAACAATTATAGGTCAGGGTAGTGTAGAAAGTGTATTTTCTGACTTTCCTGAGGTCATGAAAGAATTACTAAAAATTAACAAATTAGAGATGCTCAGAGAAAGTAATGGACCTATACACTCCTTAATAAAAGTGTTAACCGATAGAATAAGAAGCTTACAAAGTATAAAAGATATATTAAAGAGGGAAGAAGCTGAAATAGACAGACTAAAAAAGGAAATAGATGAACTTAAGGTAAAACTAGAAAGCATAGAAAGAGAAGCCAAAGAGAAGGAGAATGAACTAAATCAATATAACCTAGAATTTAATAGAATTAAAGAAATTAAGGTTGAATATGATATCTTATCAGGAAAATTAAGTGTTGTAAATAAAAAAATCGAAGAGATAGCTTTAAGGCTAAAGGATTTCGAAGAGAAGGAAAAAAGATATAATAAAATAGAGACAGAAGTTAAGGAATTAGACGAGAACAGAGAGAAAATAAACACAATAAGTAGTTTTAAGAACGTTCTTGTTCAGATAGACTCCTTAAAATCCCAAATAAATGTTGTAGAAACTGAATTAAAAAGAAAGAAAGAGAAGTTGAAGAGAAAGAAAGAGTTAGAAGAGAAAGAAAAACAATACGAAGAAATAGAAAAAAGAAAGAAAGAGTTAGAAGAGAAAGAAAAACAATACGAAGAAATAGAAAAAAGACTTACATACATACTAAATAATATCGAAAGACAAAAGAAAGAAATAGATAAACTTAACTATGTAGACACACAAGATCTAGAGAATAAAATTAAGGATGTAAATGATAGAATTAACCAAATAGACAATGAACTTAAGGAACTTTTGGATAGAAGAGGAGACTTAAATGGAAGAAAGGAGCAAACACTAAAGATTTACAATAATCTAAATTCAATTGAAGATGATAAGTGCCCCATTTGTGGAAGACCTTTAGATAGCGAGCATAAAGCGAAAATCAGAGAGGAAATAAAAGTACAATTACTTGAGCTAAACAAACAGATTACTACTCTTCAAGCTAAAATAAATTCTCTAAATAAAGAAAGGGAAGAGCTGGAAACTACTAGAAGTAAGCTACAGCTAGAGTTACAGAAAAGGAGTAAAGAGAAAGGTATATACGAAGCTAAACTCAAAGAGTTACAACGACTAGAAGAAGAGAAAAATAAGTTGCAAAACGAAATCCACTCACTTTTATTATATCACCAAGAATTTGAGAATATAGTAGAAAAAGAAAAAGGGCTTATTGATTACCATGAGGAGTATCTTAAGAATTCTGACATATTTGAAGAAGACATACAGGAACAAGAACAGAGACTGAATGAGCTTAACTCTAAACTAAGTGAATTAGAGAAGAGTTATATTGATTATAAAGCTAAATATCAATTCCTGCCAGCTGATTTAAAATCCCTTGTCAATCTAGAAGAGAGTATAAGAAGAAGGATAAGTGAGCTGGAGAAACTTAAAATAGAGTATGAGAGGTTAAAGGAAGAAATTACAAGAATGAAAGGACTAAAGGAAGAGTATGAAAAGTTAAAGGAAGAAGAAGATGCATTACTTAGCCGTATAAGTGAACTTGGATACAGTGAAAAAAAGTATAAAGAGTTAGAGGAGATTATAGACAAACTTTCCAAGATTTTATCAGGTATTGAAGCAGATAAAGGTAAAATAAAGGGAAGCCTAGAAGAAAAGATAAAAAACGTAGAAGAAAAGATAAAAAACGTAGAAGAATTAAGAAATAAAATGAACGAGGAAAGTAAGTTAAACCTAGGCATAAGTAAGCTTCAAAAACTTAGGGAAGTGTTAGATAATAAGCACCTCCAGAGCCACATTATGAATATTGTCAGGAATCAAATAGAGAATAATGTGAACGAAGTAATAGCCAAATTTGATTTATCTTTCTCAGCGGTAGAGATTGATTTTATTGGAAAATCTGAATTATATGTTTATAATGCGTCTGGTCAAAAAATCCACATAAATGCATTAAGTGGTGGTGAAAGAATTTCTATTGCGTTAGCATTGAGGTTAGCTATTGCAAAAGCTCTTATGAATCAATTTTCCACATTAATACTTGATGAACCTACTGTAAATCTTGATGAGTATAGAAAAAAAGAATTAATAGATGTTATACGGAGTGCCATAGAGATTGTTCCTCAAATAATTTTAGTCACACATGATCAAGAATTGATTCAGGCAGGCGACTATATCATAAGAGTGGAGAAGAAGGGAGACACTAGTAAGGTAGAGGTGTCAAGTTATGATAGATAAGGCATATGAAGAACTAATTAAAATGAAGGAGAAAATAATGAGGGATTCGCATGCAATACACAAGGAATTAAGCGAGAGTGTAGAAAGTATTCTTAATGAACTGTGGATTAATTACTCTCCTGAAAGTGTTGAGCATAGTAAGAAGCTATTGGCTATAGATGGAGGTATGTGGGTTAAGGAAACAAGGCAAGGAGTTATATTTATAGTAAATGCTAAAGCGATAGTATTTGAAGGAATAAACGAAATAAATAGTGAGGGTAAGGTATTAGTTCATATTTTTAGTCCAGGTAATTACGCGAAGGAAAGAATAGAATTATTGATGCAACTGCTAGAATTACAATTGGCACTAAAACTAGTAGAAAATGTTGACTATGTTCTTCTAGATGGAAGTTTTAGTAAAAAATTAGGAAGGCATAAATCGGAATTGAAACTAGATTTATTGGATGATATAGTTAGTATTGACAAGATACTATCATTGGAAGAAAAAGACGAAGATAACATGCTAAGATTCCTTATTGCTGAAAATCAATTAGTTTTATCTGAACTAGTATCAAGATATAAGGATAAACTATTATTTATCTCTAAAAACAGTAAGTCTAGTGATTTATTCAAACAGGCTTATTCCGATATAACCATCCTAGAGTTATTCACGCAGGATTGTGGTTATTCAAAGATTCTAGAAAAGAAAATAGATGAAAATTACATTTTATCAAGGAAGGCTAGTAAATTGTTATCAGGCTTAAACTACTATTTTACAAATGTAAGATTGGAACCATCTGAAAGATTATTTAGATTAGATTTCTTCAGTGCCGACAGAATATTTGAGTATTTAAAGGTTCTAAAACCCGTTTCTCTAAAGGGATATCCTTATCCACTTATAAAGGTTCATAAGGATGTGAGGGTTGGTAAAGAGGATAGAGAGAGAATTTACAGCATTCTTGAGATGAAAAGAAAAGACATAAGCTGGTGGCCTAGCCAATTTTATTAAGTAGTTTTCACAAATAATTATTTGGCAGGATCGCCTCTGCAAGTAAGACTATCAGGTCGCTATGAGCAGAGGACCGACAATTATTTTTTAAACAATATTTGGATCAACAGTTTACTTATACGTAGTTTAGATCTTGTCTCCTCAAGTAAATGAATTAGTTCCTCTCTTCGTCTTCTGATGTAAAAATTCTGGTTTGAAAGCGAAGTCTTCTGATCCATAATTATTAACTCCTTCTCTATTTGTTCTCCTAGACTTTCATAGTAAAGTAAAATCTCAAACAGATCGAAAGCTACCCTTCTGCTATCATCTTGCCTTAAAGAAAAATATGGACATATATAACATAAAATTGGATGTGGATCCATTTCGTTATTTGAAATCCATAGTGCTGGAGCTTCTGAATTTACCAGATATTTTCTGCATTTTCCTTCATAGAAGTTACCACAAGAATACTTTTTCCTGTTGCCTTCTTGAATTATTTGGTCGTAGTTTTGTATTTTAGGTGAGACAGACAGATCAATTAAAAGTTCTCTGAACCGCTCCATCTAATATAATTATAACGCGTCTCAGCCTTATATACCAATATTACAAATATTTTATCAAAATACTACACTTAAAATATATTTATTTTAGCACCATACTCTTTTTATTCTAGTTTTTGAGGGAATATTTAGTAATTTTTAAGGAAAATAATTCCTTCCTTGAAAAATAGCTCTTACCTAAATTCATATTCATGTAATTTTCATATCAAAGTATAATAGTCTCAAAACCTTTGTTTTTTAGTATATTGTATACTCATAGATTTTAGATTTTTTTAATAAACAATAAGTTAAATTAAATATATTTACGGTGTATGTTAACATTTAATATATATTCTGTGTATCTCATAGATTATATCAGGTGTTTTTATATATAAAAAATTATAATTGTTACATTGAAACCATGAATTCTTAGAGGTTTATATAGAGTATTATATTGAAATAAAATGTTATCCAATAAACATTTAAAATCACTTAAATTATTTTTAAAATAATTCTGAGTACCGAGAAAAAAATAATTTTAAATTCTACGGAGTTCCTATATAACACGATGGAAGCAGAAATCATAAATGTACTGAGAACACACGGATTAAAAGCGACGCCACAAAGAATATCAATACTTAAACTAGTCCATAATGGAGGACATTTTAATGGAGAGCAGATTTACAACGAATTGAAAAAAATAGAACCAACAATAAGCTTATCGACAGTTTACAATACGCTAAATGCCCTAGAAAAGGCTGGTCTATTGAACTCCTTTGAGGTAGGTGGAGTTACTTGGTATGAAATGAAGAGGGACCTCCACGTAAATGTTTATTGTGAGGATCTAAATACAATAATTGACGTCGATATTAATCTTGACCAGGTATATAAACAATTAATTGAAAAAGGAATTGACGTGAAAAGCCTAAACATAGTCACTGTAGCTAATTGTTCTAAGCTTGGGAAAGATAATCAAAAAGGTATTGCTTAAACTTCTTTTCGTCAGCCTTTAGTACTATTTGTACTGAATTTCTATCTTTAAACTGGTTATACCAATCAATTAGCATAGCCCCTCTCGAATAGGAACATGTCTCAACAGATATACTCTTGTAGACATATGATAGAGCTAAACTATTATCATATGCAATCGAGACGGTTAAAGAGTCTGGATGAACACTCCCTTTAGATCCCACAGATTTGGAATATTCCCGCAAAACCCTATTTACATTTATAAAAAACTCCGACCTTCTATTTCCCAATCTTTCAATTTTTTCCCATTCATTGTCATAAATTGTTGCAGACTCCTCTGTTACTTCCCAGGGTACCACTGTTATATCAAACCCAGCTGAAATTACGATATTTGCAGCCTCAGGATCAACCCAGAAGTTAAACTCTGCTAGGGGAGTGGTATTGCCCTTGGAAAATGCCCCACCCATTATCCAAACCTTCCTAATTCTTTTCACCAAATCATGGTCTTTTAGATATGCAAGAGCCAGATTTGTTAAAGGTGAAACCGCAAGGATTTCAAGCTCTCCATTATATTCTTTTGAAAGCCTTATTATGGCATCTATAGCATGCTCCCTTTCTGGTTTTTTAGTGGGCTCAGGAATTTTCCAGTCGCCCATTCCGTTCTTACCATGAACTTCCTCCACCGTCCTCCACTTACCCAAAATTGGTCTATTGCTTCCTACAAAAACAGGTATATCGGATAGTCCAGAATACTCTAAGGTAAATAGGGCATTTCTAATTTCGTTCTCAAATTTCACGTTACCTGCTACTATTGTGACTCCTTTTACTTCAAAAAAATCTGATGCTAACATAAGTGCTATGATATCATCACTTGCGGTATCACTGTCGAATATAACTTTTCTTTTAGCCATAATCTTATTTTAAATTTAGTGAAACAAAATTTTATTTGAAGTGAATATCATCAGTATAACTCCTTAATTTTTAACATAGAGTGAGTATACACTTTCTGATACAAATGAATTTTTACTTTTTAAAAAATATAATAATATGATTGAAAACATAGAACAAACGGCGAATTTCAAGAGTAATATTTTTAAGTAAAGAAGTCTAACGTCTGCATAATGCAAGTTAGAATATTAAATATTGGTGGTATAAATAGAGAGCTAGTATTATCCCTAGAGAAAGGCATCACTATATACAGAGCACCTAACGCTTACGGGAAAACCTCACTGTCGAAAGCCCTAGTATCCTTGCTGACCAATGAAATTACAGCTGAGGATCTTTTGAATGTATTTAGTGATGAAGGTTTTGTAGAGGTTGAAATGGACGGCAAGAAATATTTTAGAAGACTAAAGAGAATAAAAAATAGAATTTTAGAAGAAAAGAATTTAATAGCTGATGACAAGAACGCAACACTACTATCATACTTCTCACCTGAAAACCCATTGATAGCTAGGATAATAACAGGAGACGAAAATATAGAGTGGTTTATATCTTCAACATCCAGAATTGATGAGTTAAAGCGAAGAAGAGAGAGTCTGATCATGAAATTGGAGGAGGTAAAGAGCAACTACAACAATCTTTTGAGAACTTATGATGATATAAAGAAAATTGCTAATGAATTAGAGAACATCAATCTGGAAATTGAAAGGCTTGAAAAGGAAAAGGAAAATGTGACGGTACAAACGGAGCAGACCATAAAAATAACAAGACAGAATAGAATAGTTGAAATAAGGGAGCGTATCCAGGCTAAAATTAAAGAATTGAAAGAAAAAGAAACTAAAATACAAAAACTAACCCAAGAGTTAGAGGAACTTAATGGAAAAGCTAACATTGAATTAAAGGATAAATTAACAAAAGAAATTCAGGAGATAGATAGAGAGTTAGACTCATTAATTAACAGACAAAACTCAATAGAGATTGAACAAGGTGTATTAACTAGAATATTACAAGATATACAAGAAGCGGAGAGAATACACTCCAGTATGTGCCCAGTTTGTGGAAGTAAAGTAGAGCCAGATTTATGGAAAGTTAGGTTTGAAACCGTAAAGAAGGATATTAATGAATTAGACCGTACAAAGAATGACATCATAAACAATATAAACAAGAAAAAAATGAGAAGAAGCGAGTTATTACAGAAAGTAAAAGAAATTGAAAGAACTGAGGAGTTAATTGCGCAAAAGAGTAAAGCGCTAGAAAATCTGAATATTGAGGCAAGTGTAATAAACAGAACAATTGAGGCTTTGCAGAAACAGTTAAAGAGTCTAGAAGAAAGAGTAGAATCTACTTATGAGGTCGAGAGCAAAGATAATGACATTGACAAGAGAATTGAAGAACTGAGAAAAAGGAGAAGTGAGTTAGAACTTCAATTACAGCAGTTAGGTATTCCTAAGAAGGTCGCAGAGGAGATTGAAAGCCTTAAGAAGCAGATAGATGATATAAACAAGCAGATAGATGATATAAATAGAGAGTATATAAGAAGACTAACTGTAGTCAAGGAAGAATTTGAGACATTATCAAATAGTATATTGAAAGAATTAGAGTTCAATTACACCGCTGAGATAGATGAAAAGTATAGATTGGTAATAAAGAAAGACGGAGTAACTATGGAGTTAAGAAGACTGTCAACGTCAGAAAAAACCACGTTAGCTTTAATACTTATTCTAGTAGGGCTGAAGGAATACTTCAAAGCGCCATTCTTCATAATTGATGAGTCATTTATGACATTCGACCAGAAGAGGTTCTCAAGAGTACTAAAGTACCTGAATGGAATAGTGGATTATGTAATAATCACAAAGAGTGATGAAACACTGCAAGTCAAGACTGAACGACTTTTGGAGACCAGGGAACTTCCAGTTCTCTCATAAGTAATTTGTTTAAATCTGTCTTTACCGCTTCTTCAACATCTGGCGGTACATCAGAGATCTCCGTGAACCAACCAACAGATGCTATCATTCCTAACTCTTCAGCCTTTTGCTTTAACCATAACGCAACAGCTAATCCGGATTTTGTGGGTTTAAAAAGAACTATAGAAGCACTAACAGATGAACTAGCTATTTTAATAGCATGTTTTGAGACTGTTTTCCATCTTGTTTTAGTTATTATTCTAACTAACTCTTTTGCTCTGTCTCTTTCACCAACCGCATAGAATATTATCATAATATCAAAAAATGATTTCAAAGATAAAAAATTACCCTGAACCCGAACCACATCCACAATAACCGTATTCGTCTATCTCTACTCCACAAACTGGGCATATAATTCCTGTGCCTCTAACCTCCTCGGGCTCCTTACCATAAGTCAGATAGTGCGGGTCAATTAATGTTCTTGCTAGATCCCTTATACTTAGAATCCCTTTGACTTTACCATCTTTTCCTATGATAGGCAAATGCCTAAACCCGTGATCTAACATTACTTGCAAGGCTTGATTAGGATCAAAATTCTCTGTGACCCCTATCACATTTCTTGTCATATAATTGCTTACTGTACTGTTTATATTTCCTTCAGCAATAGCTCTTACCAGATCCCTCTCGGTTATTATACCTGAGACCTTACCCTTATGGTCTATTACTATTAATGAGCCTATGTTATGCTTTTTCATTTCCTCTGCTGCAAATCTTACAGAGTCATCTTCTCTTATTACATGAACAGTTTTATTTAAAATAGAATTGAATTGGGTTTGCATAGCATTATTATATTATGTTATGGAAAATAAAAACTTTTCCTTTGTGTTTATACAATCCATTAGTATTACAATCATATTATTATAAATCCTTGGTATAATAGAATGAAAACGGAAATAATCTATTAAAATAATTACCTTCTAAGAGCAGTTTATCGAGAAAAATTTATTTTAAAAGTAACCACATATAGTCTTAACTATGACAGTTATAGTCTTTATAAGGCATGCACAGTCAAATGCAAATACACAACAAATCCTATCTGATGATATAAACTCTTACCCATTAACAGATGAAGGACAAAGACAGGCAAAGAAAGCAGTGGATGAGCTTAGGAAAATTATATTCCTTAATTTTTCTAAGATCTACACAAGTCCGATTCTTAGAGCTTATCAGACAGCTTCTATCCTTTCAGAAGGATTAAACTTAGTTACCGTAATAGACGATAGACTGAAGGAGAGAAGACTTGGAGAATTAAACAACAAGAAGGTAAATATGATTGAGTTAATGAAAAAAATTGCCGAAAATAGATCTAACACACCTAAAGATTTAGAATCATGGGATGAATTGACTAAAAGGATAATAAACTTCACCGAAACAGTCTTAAGTACAAGAGAAAATGCAATCGTTGTATCACATCATGATCCCATAAAATCTCTAATTACTTATGTTCTAGATCTCGATGAATTTTCAGGACTAGGTGTAATATTGCCAAATGCAAGTATGACAATTTTAAAGTGTTTTAATCAGAATGTAAAAGATTGCAGGTTAGTTTCTATTGGTGCCTTAACTTTAACTAATGAGATTTTAATGAAACTTAAATCTTAGATTCCTGTCTTTTAGAACATACATAACTCTATCTCTCACGCTTAAGGGCACACTATCAAATACTACAGTATCTACGTTCTCCTTACACTTCTCCACAGCTTCTGTAATGGTAGTATCTTTCATTGAAGCTAAATAGTACTTAGAAATTATATGACCAATACAGACTCTTTCTCCTAGCTTGGAGAAATATGGAGCATAGTGTGGACCACCAAAGCCTACTATAATCTCTTCGCAATACAGTGACGATACATTATCTATAGCTGATAAGGTAGATTCCACTAAACTCTTTACTATCTTCTCGTTACCCCAATAGGTAGGGTCACTTCCAACTTCAACAAATACTATAGGAACTTTCTGGTATGTAGGTCCGTGATGAGTAGCCTCTAAAGTTTTCTGTATAGGTATATCAAGTTTATTAATTTCTCTAAAAATTGCTGTTAACAAGCTGGGAAATGCAACCCCTAATTTTTCCGGTTCTCCGCCTAACACCTGAGAGCTTGGATTTCCTGGATAATGAACTGTGAGTGCCGGGGTCTTAGACGAACTCTGGTGTCTCGAAAATATGACTATAGCATCACCTCTCTCAAATCTGAAATCAACCTCATCTTCGTCAATTTCCTCAAATTTATATCCTAATTTTTTAATAGTTTCTCCGACAGGATCCCTTGTTGAAACTATAATTGAGATGTTCATGATTTGCCAAGAAAGTTATTTATACACTATTATTTTATGTTTATGGGAAAAATATAATTCCTAGTATAGCCTATTAACTAATTATGCCTAAGACCAAGAACAGTCCTGTAATTGAACTAAATTCAAGTAATTTTAATTCATTTGTAGAATCTCATAAAATCGCTGTGGTGGATTTTTGGGCTGAATGGTGTGCTCCATGTTTTGTCCTTTCCCCAATAATTGAGGAATTGGCGTCTGAGTATACTCAAATAGGCTTTGGAAAAGTAAATGCTGATGAAAATAGTGATATAGCCAACCAATTTGGTATAATGAGTTTACCCACAGTGCTCATATTTAAAAATGGTAAGGTCGTTGACACAATAGTGGGTGCAGTTCCCAGAGATACTATCGAAAATAAGCTAAAGTCTGTTTTAGGTGAATAGTAATTGAAACCACTGCTAATTGGAATTGACAGTTTAAGCTACTCCAGTTTTATGAAGTGTCAACCACGTGTTCTATTGACTCTCTTTAATGACATTAACAGAGGAGTGGTTGTTAATAGGACACTTAATAAGCATCCTGCCCAAGCATGGCTAAGTATTCTGGATATGGAGATCAATCACGGTGTAAACACTTTTTTGAGTAGTGTTGGTAAGCTAAAATTAGTGGAAATGACCGGTGCGACTCTAGTTAATATACCTATTACTAACCCTACCTACGGAGAGATAGGGATAGATTATAAAGCTGAAGTGGAAATTGAAAAAGAAATAGAATTAGTTAAGAAAAGTATATTATCTAAAATTCAGGAGAAGCCGGTTATAGCTGACATTACCGCGCTAGATAGAATACTGAGTTCAAATACTAAAATAGATAAATGTAAGTTATATGAGAAGGTTGATAGATTTATTGGTGAACTTTTGAGTAAGGTAGATGATTTCATATTATTTTCACCATACGGAGAGCCTACTAAAGAAAATATACATGAGGAACACGGTGTCTATTTAGCTACTGTGGAGAGACCAAATAGCAGGAGACCACTTGAGCTATTAGAAATAAGTTTACAGTTTCTGAAGTTAAATAAAGGAACAAAAATTTACTAATCCACCTTATTATAGAAAGGATAAAGTGCCGCTATTACTGGTTGTACATAAAGCTCTTTTCTGTTGATGACTTTAGTTAGATATCCTATGGCACCTTCATTCTCCCTACTCCCTTTTGTAGAGAAAACTATATCCGTAGCCTCTCCCAACTCCTTCCCTTGAAATATAAGGGATGTTATACTTGTTGGTAGTGTAAAGGAAGTAGAAAACGAAAAATTCTCGAGACCATTTCTATTTACAGCATAGACCACTGCAAACGCCATTAACCTATTCTCGTAGCTAAATACTCCCCCTTCTATTCCTATACCTATATCAGAATCAGTCTGTTTTAAGGATTTAACCGCTCTATTTCTGGCTCCTATGAAAGTCTGATGACCAAAGGGCTGTAGTGGAACTTCAGGACTTACTTCCACAGAAATAACTTCAGCATTCAAACCTATACGCATTATCGCCTCATGAACAGCCTCTATTTTTACCTTATTCTTGGAACCAATTGAAACAAGCATTTTTTAGATCACTTATTGATATAGAGTTATGACAACAATAAAAATTGGTCCATTAGCGGACTCAGGTGATCTGTATCCGTTTATACCGCTTATAGAGGGAATGGTAAAGCCAGAGGGAATCAATCTAGAATTCGAAATAATCTCTACAGTTCAGGATACTAATGAAAAAGTTCTAAAGAAGGATGTAGATGTCGCCGTACCTTCTGCTGCTATGTATCCATATATACAAAATGATTATTATATCCTCGGAGAGGCTGTTGCGTCTGCAATAGACGGGATAACTGGTATGCCTGTGATATCCATTAATCCCATTAAGGTAGATGAAATAAAAAACTCCAGGTTAATAGTGCATGGTCATAATACAACTGCTTTTACTCTTTATAAACTCCTTATTGGCAAGTACAGGAAACTTGTTATAATAAAGAATGTTCTTGATGAGATCAAGGCACTTGGGAAGGAAGGAGATGTGTTAGTCGCAGTTCATGAGTTGAAGATGATGTATGCACTGGAAAAACTAGGTGTAAAAGTCAATAGAATAATAAGTATGTGGGATCTATGGAAACAGTTAGCAGGAGATACACCAATGCCTATGGGATTAGTTGTAATCAGTAAGGACATTGGTAGAGAATTAGCTATGAAGTTTAAGGAGGCTTATGTGAAAAGTAAGCATTATGCAGAGAAGCATATAGATGAAATAATTAAAATAGATGCCAGGATAATGGCTGATGCCCATAAGACAAATTTAGATGAGGAGATTATAAGGAAGACCATATGGGCTGACATACAGGAGTATAATGTGCCACTTCCAGAGGTTAAAAGAGGTTTGGAGAAATTCTATTCTGTAACATATGAAAGGGGTATTTTACCTAAAGTATTTAATATAGATTTGATTTGAAAAATTTCCATGACCAAAACAAACATTTTTTATACATCAGTTTTTACACATCAATAATGCAACAGTTTTTAATGTTTAATCCACGATTATGGGAGTTTCTTTCAATTAATCCTTTCGATTTCGGATTTAATAATTATGCCCCCGCAACATTAGTAAGGCACGAATTTGAAAACCTAATAAGTATATTAAAGGAAAATGGAGACGTAATAGATCTGTGTAATATAGCCGAAAAGGATAAGTTGTTAGATATAATTCATGATACAATAAGCGTAGACGTCGAAAATTCGTCATGCAAAAATAATCTCAAAAAAAGCTTAGTTAATAACGACAGGGAGGAATTATGCAAAATCTTTATTTTGAACCCCTCAATCATCCTTAATGAGGAGGGTAAAGTTTCTAAAAATAGAATATTAGTTCACAACATGAGGGCTGAACTCCTTTGGTTACACAGACATATTATGTACGCTAAAAATAAACTGACCATTAGCTATCCATCAACTTTTTCTGATAACGCCATGACAAAGTTCCTTAGAGATACTCTTGAAAAATTTTCTAAAGAAATAATATTAGTAAACTATCCTCCAGCCCTGTTAAATTTAGATGATGTAACAATCTTAGGAGATCAAATGTTACTAGCGCAAATCTCTTCCTCAACTAATGCAGATGGGTTTTTAACGCTTTTTTCACTTAATTTTCCACAAATTGCTGAGGTATTTTCGGACTTTAGCGGAGATGAAACGCCATTATCTTCTATATTGAGACTAATCTCTCAAGATTATGTCCTTACAAATCTAAATATATCAGAAAAGATCAAACTGAACATCTATGAAAGGGAGAGAGAAAAATACGTCTTAAAGGGAAAAACAAGTCTGAGAGAATTCCTCAGGAAGGTTAACCTAAAAATCATTGATGTGAGCGTTCAAGATATAAATAAAGGTCTTTTATCATTCCTAGAGGTTAATGATAAGACATTATTGGTTAAAGACCTTAAGGATGACGGTAGCAATGGGATTTTCAAAAATTTGGGATACGATATAGTTAAAATACAGATGGATAATTTAGCTCCTGATCATAGGGGACCTAATAACTTAATTGTCAAAATTACGGAATGAGATTTCATGATGATAAAGTATGTAAGAAATCTTCATCAGCTTTACTCTTTCATTATTAAAGCTAAGATTTCGTTTAGGACTTGTACTTAAACCAAAAATTTATAATGATTACAGGAAATTTTAAATTTTACCGGTAGAAATAAAATATTATGAGTAATGATAAAGAATATTCAATTGATTCTTTTACAAATCTGATTAAAGCTTTATTCAAATATGATAATTGGTATCTTGGAGGTTTTATAATAGTTTTCATTTTATTTATAGTCTTTGATATAATATTTTTCACACCTAGATAACACGTTCGTTGCTGAATTTCTCCCCGCCATAAAGGGCGAGGCTTCCCTCATGTTGTAAAGAAAAGCTATTTATTTTTTCAAGTTTCTTATTTTATAGTGTGGGAGTGATTGGGAAGAATAAATATAGCTGCAGATGAAAAGCTAGTGAAAGAATTAGAGCAAGAGGCAAAGAAAAAAGGCTATACTATGTATGCTGTTACAAATCTAGCTATTCAGGCTATGGTTGAGGCACTTAGAGAGGGAAATGCGGAAACGTTGTTATCTTTAATTGAGTACTATAAAATAGTTAAAGACTTAGAGCTTATACCAGTGACCACGTGGTATCTTGAAAATCTAATAAGGATAGCATATGAACATGATTCGAATAGAGTTACAGAGATATGCGAATCAGCAGGCATACAGCTAGCTTCTTACTTAAAAACCAAGGTTACTGGTCTTAATGATATAATAAATATTTATAATAAAATCAGAACCATACTACCTGTTAAGGATGTATTTCTCAAACAGGACGAAGACGGAATAGTAATAAGAATTACGGGCTCTGGATTTGGGTTAGAGTCAACAACCTGTGCTTCTGTTATATTTAGAAAAATATTAGAGGAGTATGGCTTTAGAGTAAATCAAGTCTCAGCTACACCCGGAGGAATAATAGTCTATAAGATAGCATTACTATCAGCTAAAGAACCCTGAACAGGCTAATGAGACTCTGCATATGACTTGATGAGTTTCTAAAACATTTTTACTTATTGAGAGAAAATCACTAGCCGATTCCTTAACTTCAGATGAAAAATCCCCATGAGCAAATCCACCTACTCCAAATAGCACATTTTGATGAATGAGTTTGCATAAATCAGTAGGATTTACTTTTCTTCCACTTTCACTTAACACTATTAGAGAAGAGTATTTTCTAGAGAGATCCTTTAATTTAAGGTTAGTAATTTGCATTAGAGACCTATCACCCTTTGGAGGAATTTTGCCCTCTAGCAATAACTGTTCCATTAATCCTACAAACCTGTTGTAGTTTTTAGGTGGTCTCATTTGCCTATCAACAAATATTATTTTACCGTCAATTGTATGTACAAATAGATCTCCTCTAATCTCCTCTTCAAGGGTTAAAAATAACAATAATGCAAAATGAACTATATCTGGTCTTCCTCTCTTATTCACATTCTCTAAGTTTCTCATAGCCTTGTAATGCAATGAAATATCAAGTAAGGTATTTTCTGCCTTTTTACCCCTTCTTACAGCATTTTTAACAACAGCAGGGTGAGATATAATCTCTCGAGGAACAAGTTCTAACGCAGAATCTAACAATATAAGATTTAATCTCACGATAAAAAATACTAAAAAATGAAGGTAAAAAATTTAAAACCCTATAAGAGGAGGTCATTAGAACTCATTGAGATGGCAATTGATATGACGAAGAATAGAGAGTATCAGCTTGCCAGAGAATATACAAAATTGGCTATCACGTATTCACGTAAATTCAGATTCAGAATTCCTATAGAATATAAGCATAATATATGTAGAAATTGTTACGTACCACTGGTTATAGGATTGACGGAGAGAAGGAGAATAAAAAATAAAGTTGTTATAAGAACATGTTTATTATGTGGATGGGTCAGAAGATATGAGCTTAAAAGAGATAGTAAAGAGGGTAAAGGCATCCCACCCGGACATAAGAATAGGCAAGAAAGGACTCAATGAAGGAATGGTAAACGAAATAAAGAGACGATTGAAAGAACATAAGGTTGTGAAAATAAGAATAGGAGCTGATGTTGAAGATAGAAAGTCGTTCGCTAAAGAAGTTGCAGATAAGGTAAATGCAAAATTAGTAGAAGTTAGGGGCTACACATTTATTCTAGTTAAGGAAGATAAAGATGATCAAGTTTGATGTAATTAAGGCAAAAGGACATTTTAATGTTAGAGCGAAACACAGAACTACACTTGAGATTACAAAAGATGATTATTTAACTCCTAGAGGAGACTGCATCATTGGGATACTTTCAGATAAAGGTGCAAAGGATATTTCAGAGGAAACTAAAAACCTACTTAAAAGGGATGAAACTTATGTATATCTAGTAATTCATGTTGAAGGACTTACAGATATTATACGTGGAAGGGGATCGTCTAAATTAAAATTGACTGACCCAAATAGAATGATTTTCAGAAAGTCCAATTACATATGCGAAGCTACGGTAATGATTAATTCTGATAAATCTGCTAATGACATTAATAGGGAAATTGTCAGGAAACTTAGAACAAATCAGAGCAATATGGTAGCTATATTATTGACATCTGATTCTCCCCTTAAAGATGAAGAGATCTTTAGAGTAATCGTTAACCTTAACCCAATTAGTTAATCCTATGAGATTACAAGCTTCCTCCGTGCTATGAGCTAGTATGTAAAAAATTGCCTCTTTGCATACCCTACATATTTCCTCTTTAAATTGACTAATTATAGTCGGATTATCAGCAATTCCTAAATCGAATGTTTTATCTCTAAATGGTAGATACCTAGCATCATAATTAACAACGTCTATTTCTCCTTTTAATTTATTATAGTTAATAGATTCTTTCAAAAGTAATAGACCTTCTAAGTTTAGATCTCCAGCAACTATATACCCACACTTTCTTGCTAAATGGATCGCAATAGCGCCATAACCTGTAAATAGGTCAACTATTTTACCACATTCTATCTCATTAACGATCTTCTGCCTTTCGTTTGACATTGATGGGTTTACATAAACCTTATTTATATCAACTAAGAATCTCAGACCGTTTTCTTTATATATAGTTTGAGTTTTATTTTCTCCCCCTGCAAATTCTATCTGATTTACTCTTAATTCTCCTTTAACTTTTTTTCTTATGAAAACAGATTTAATCCTAGGGTTAGTTTCCATTATTGTTTTAGCCAACAATTCCTTGTCTATATTTATCTTGGGGGTTACTAACGCTATGTCTCCTATAACGTAATAACTTCTAACACCGTTTATAATCTCATTTAGTTTTGGAGTCTTACGAGGCGGATTACATTCGATAATATCATAGCCTGAAATTTCCTCATAAATAGGTATATACGCATAATCCTTACTATAATATACTTTAAAAAATGGATTTACATGTACCTGCTCTATGACTTTATTTAATTCGTCTTTATGTACTTTAATGCACTTCATTTCTTAAACTTGTTATCCATTTCTGAACTATGTCCTGCAAACACTGATGCATTAGGGTCTATGTACTTCTTAGCTACACTCACTGCTATAGCGGCTTGAGCAAATCCTGTAGCTATCAAGGCAAGTTTTGGTGTACCCTCTTGCTCTACGATATCACCAGCAGCGTAAACACCAGCTAAGTTTGTTTCCATTTTACCATTTACCGTAATGCTCCTTCCTTTCATGTTCAAACCCCATTTGACCATATTTCCTAGATCTCCCTTATGTCCAATACTTATTATTACAGCATCAACATCTAGCGTTTTCTCCTCCTTTGTCCTATTATCAAATATTACAGCCTGGGTAACCTTACTTCCATCCCCCTTTACTTCCTTCAACTCGTGCCAAGTATAAACCGTAGCTACTTGGAACATCTGTTTTACACTTCTTTCATGTGCTCTAAACTGATCTCTCCTATGTATAAGAGTAACTGATTTTGCAACTGGTGATAATGTTAAAGCCCAATCTACTGCAGAATCCCCTCCTCCTACTATTAGTATTCTTTTTCCCTCAAAATCCCTCTTTCTTCTCACGGTATAGTATACTCCTTTATTCTCGTACTCTATTTCTCCTTTGGCATTAAGTCTTGACGGTATTATTTTTCCAATTCCAGCTGCAATAAGAATTGTCTTGGTCTTAAAGGCTCCTCCTTTATCGGTTTTTATAATCCACATATTATCTGGAGTTCTTTCAATCATATCAGCCCATTCATTTATTCTAATATCTGGAGAGAACATCTTTGCCTGTTCAATCAGGTTTTGCGCTAAATCATAAGCTAAAATTCCAGGATAACCACCTACATCATAAACTACCTTTTCTGGATATAAGGTAACCAGTTGTCCACCTAATTCGTCTTGGGCATCAATTACCAAAGCTCTCATATCCCTTAATCCTGCATAAAATGTAGCGTAAAGTCCTATAGGACCACCACCTATAATAACCATGTCATATTCCGTCAAAGTAGTCCCCGGATTTTGATTGTGGCTTATACTATTTAAACTTTAATTCTTTGATTTTAAACTTGATTGGGAAATACATTTGCTCACTGAAAACTTCATCCTATTGCTACTGCCAATATATATTATTGGATTAATGATACTTGTACAGATGTGGTTCGTATATTCTAGGAAAATAACCAAAGCTGCAATAGAGTACGCAGGAGAGAACCCTCAAAAATTAGAGATAAAATTAAAACCAAAACAAAGCGTAAAAATTCAAGTAACAGGAAAGACAACAATATTAACTACAGGTTGGTTAACACTAAAATACAAGGGAACAAAACAGCGTATCTATAAAATAAGATTAATTAATCATTATGGAGAAATAGAACTAGTTAACGAAAGCCTAATATCCAGCACTAATGTAATTATTTTAAAATCTAACTCAGGGTAAGTTAAATTATGAGACTCAGAGTAGTGTCAAAGGATACTAAGGATGCCAAAGAGATAGCAAGCAACATAAAAAAGATAGCTATTGATATGGGATTTAAAATTGTAGAGGACGAGACGGAAGATGCCATAGTAGTTGTTGGAGGAGATGGAACATTATTGAGATATGTAAAATTAGGAAAACCCATAATTGGTATAAAAAGTGGAAGAAGATCTGCCCTATTTGATGTCGAACCAGGGCAATCAAAAGAGATGTTATTGAAGCTCAAAAACAGAGATTATAAAGTAGAGGAATATAAGTTGCTAGAGGCTAAATCGAAGTATGTAAAGGACATCGCATTTAATGATATTGCAATATTATTTGATCTTCCTGAGACTATATATGGAAGTATCCTATTTGAATCCAACAAAATTATTTTTGAAGGCGACGGAATACTAGTTTCCACCACCCAGGGAAGTTGGGCATGGGGTTATGCAGCAAATAGGATTGTTGTGCATAGAAAAGTGAACGCTATTAATGTTTCATTTTTAAACTGTCTAACACCTGACATAAGAGCACTAATTTTACCTGACAATGAAGAGCTTTCAATAAAATTGGAGGATAAAGGGAGACCACAAAGTGTCAGAATAGTAGTTGATGGTGAAACAGTAGGATATCTTAAAACTAATGAGGACGATGCAATAACTATCAAGATTTCAGAAAAGAAGGCTAACATCCTTAGGTTCTTCAACTCGGTGAATCTTGGAAATGTCCGTTAATATTGTGTTCGATACAGCAGGCTTTTTAGCCGGGTTAGAGAATCTTTATGAGAAAGTTTACACAACACAAGAAGTTATAAGAGAAGTTAAGGATTTTAAATCAGCTAGTCTCTTAGAACTTGCTATATCGTCAAATAAGGTTATTATATTTGAACCTACAAGAAAATCTCTTATAACTGTGACTAAAACTCTGAATAAAATTAATGATATATCTCTTTCTAGAACTGATATATCTGTGGCAGCTTTAGCTTTAGATTTAATACCAAGTTTAGTAGTTACAGATGACTTATCATTACAAAATCTACTCTTACACATGAATATTAAATATTATTCTGTGAAGCTAAATATAAAAATAAACAAGAAAAAAAATTATATATATAAATGTGAAGGATGTGGAAAAACTTACATGAAAAATATAAAAATATGTGAAATATGTGGTCATAAAGTAATAAAGGTTAGTCAATGACTAACTAATAAATGGATTATTTTACACTCTACCAACTAGCCCTAGAGAAGCCAGAAGTATATTGGAAGAGATTTTCAGATAACCTAACATGGTTTAGACCATGGGAAAAGGTTCTACAACAAAAGGACAAATATAGGTATAACTGGTTCGTAAATGGAAAAACAAATATTTCTTATAACACAGTGGATAGGCATACAGGAACAGCTCTAGTATTTTTCCCTGAGGATTCCAAGGCTATTTACGTAAAATTTGAAGAATTAAAAAGAATTGTACAATCCATATCATCAATACTCCTTAAATTAGGTTTACGTAAAGGAAAAAGAATAACCATATATTCCCCTAACTCAATTCAAACGCTCTCTACGATTTTTGCATCTGCTAGAATAGGGGCAATTTATTCACTGATATTTGCAGGACTTGGGAAGGAAGCTGTAAATAGTAGATTGCAAGATTTCAGTCCAGACATTATAGTCACCAGTAAATACACTGTGAGAAGAGGAAATAAGATACCTTTGCACCATAAAGGCAATATCATGTTTAGGCAAAAAGACGATAATGAGGAAATAAATGATTTGTTAAACATGTCTGAAGATGTAAAAGTAGAGGAGATTGAATCCAGTGAACCTCTTAAGGTAATGTACACTTCAGGTACTACAGGAAAGCCTAAGGGAGTAATCCTACCCCATGGCTCATGGATGGTTGGAGATTACACAGTTTTTGACATACTATTTGGGTTAAAACCAACAGATACTGTATTTACTACTGCAGATGTTGGCTGGATAACCTTTTCAAGGGTTATGTATGGTACATTACTTCATGGTTCTACATTTGGATTTATGGAGGGAGCACCAGATAATCCCATAGATAGATTAGTTAAAATAATAGATGAAATTAGACCAAAAGTTTTCTTCACTTCACCCACGTTATTGAGGATGTTAAGAAGATATGAAATAAGAATACCGAGGGTCGAGTATATAGCTACTGCTGGTGAAATATTTGATGAACAAACATGGGAATATGCTAAGAGATTTGCTGACAGAGTAACTGATGTTTATGGACAAACGGAATTAGGATATATAATAGGAACACCATATACCCTAGACGGCGTCGAGACAAAACCAGGTTATGCTGGTGTTCCGTTCCCTGGAGCCGTAGTAGATACTTTAGACGAAGATGGAAGATCCGTAAAAGGAAATCCAGGTTACTTAGTATGCAAAACGCCTTTTCCTACTCAATTCACAGGAATTTTAAATGATGAAGAGAGATTTTTGTCATATTTTAAGAAATTTGGATATCATGACACAGGAGATGTTGCAATACTTGAAGGAAATTATGTGAAGATAGTGGGTAGAGCAGATGATATGATAAAAGTAGCAGGTCATAGAATAACAAGTGGAGAGGTAGAAAATGTGATCATGGAAATAGATGGTGTTAAAGACGTTGCAGTGGTCGGAATACCTGATGAAGTTAAAGGAGAAAAATTAATTGTTTTTGTTGTAGGAAACGTCAACCAAGACGAGATTACCCTCAAGGTAAGGGATTCATTGGGTCCCATATACATTATAGACAAAATATATTACGTGAAAAGACTTCCAAAGTCTAGGAGTGGTAAAGTGGTTAGACGTGCTCTGAGAGATTTATTAATAGGAAAACAAATTGATTCTAGTATGCTAGAAGACCCAGAAGTAATCGAGGAGATCAAGAATGACATTCGTTGAGGATTTCAGAGAACTAGTACCTATAACAAAAAGAATGACATACCTTAACCATGCCGCTATATCTCCTACCCCACTACCCGTTTACTTTGAAACTAACAGATATTTAATTGATGTAATGCGTTATGGTTCCCTGGCAGATAACGATGAAGAATCAGATGAATTATATCATATAAGAAAAAACATTGGTTCCTTAATAAATGCAGAAGCTGATGAAATATCGTTAATACCTAACACCAGCTTTGGGGTTAATCTTGTCTCATTTGGTTTAGACATAAAGGAAGGAGAAAATATAGTAACTGATAATTTAGAATTTCCAACTGTAGTCTATCCATTTTTAAAACTTGAAAAGAAAGGAGTTAAAATTAAACTAGTAAAAACAAAACCAGATACAATAGAAGAGGATCTGCTTTCCGCAATAGATAATAGAACAAGACTAGTAGCTGTTAGTCATGTAAGTTTCAACACTGGCGTTATGGTAGATGTTAAAAAAATAGTTAAAGAGGTTAAAAGTGTTGGAGGATTTACCCTTTTAGACATAATTCAGAGTGCAGGAGCCATAAAGGTTAATGTCAAAGAACTTAGTGTAGATTTCGCAGTAGCTGGAGGGTATAAGTGGTTAATGAGTCCACAGGGCTCTGGATTTATATACGTAAGAAAAGGATTAATTTCAGACCCACCGTTCTATGGATGGAAGAGTACAAAGAATTATTTAGAGTTTAACCCAGAAAAATTTGAAATTGAACCAGGTCCAAGAAGATTCGAAATTGGGACAATAGATATAGCAGCTAATCTGGGATTAGCCAAGTCTTGTGAAATAATCAGAAAGCATGAAGAAGAAACCTATTCCTCAGTTCAAAATTTATCTGATTATGTGATAAAACTTGCTGAAGAGAACAGACTAGACGTGATTACACCTAAGAAAAGAAAGGCAGGTATATCGATAATAAGGGTAAATAACGCTAAGCAAGTAGTTCAGAAACTATTAGAGAAGCATATAGTTGTTTCTGCTCGAGGAGAAGGAATAAGAATATCTACTCATTTCTATAATACAAAGAAGGAAGTTGAGATCTTGATTGAAGAGATGAAGAAGATTCTCCAACAAGCCTCATAGTCCTTAGGAAAGCCTCCTTAGCTTTTTCTCCTACATCTTTAGGAACCTTTACCTCATAAACTTCCAACTCTAACGATTTCTTAATATTTTCTAGGTTTACCATAGCCATATAAGGACATCTTGCACATCCGCAAGCTTCTGTTGTAACTAAAGGGTAAAATTCCTTTTCTGGAACTTTTAGCTTTAATGCGTTTACCATTCCTAATTCTGTGGCGACTATAAATTCCCTCTGTGGACTATCCTTCGCAAACTTGACCATCTGATTAGTAGATCCCACAAAATCTGCTGCGTCCAGTACTTCTAGAGGGCTCTCTGGATGCGCCATAAGAATGGCATTCGGATATCTTTTTCTAGCTAACTCTACTAATTGTCTAGTATAATTCGCATGTACTATACATCTTCCATCTGGTGGTACCTTAATTAGTTTCTTACCTGTACGAGATTCAACATATCTCGCAAGATTAATATCAGGACCAAAAATGATTTTATCCGAATTAATTCTCTCGATCACTTGAATGGCTGTGGAAGAAGTTACCACATAATCAGCTAATGCTTTTGCGTTAATACTAGTATTTATATAAAGAACTACTGGAGCGTCAGGATACATTTCCTTATATTTCTTCAATACGTCTACTGGTAATGAATCTGATAAAGAACAACCGGCATTAGGCTCTGGTGATAGCACTTTCTTATCTGGATTTAATGCAGCAGCCTGCTCTACCATAAAGTAAACACCAGCGAACACTATTATATCCGCGTTAGTATTCATTGCCTTTAATGCCAGGTCAAAAGAATCACCTGTAAAATCAGAAACTAGTTGAACACCGTACTCCATATAATTATGTCCCAGTATTATTGCATTCTTCTCTTTTTTTAATCTTTTTATTTGAGATATTAAATCATTATTGCTAGCAGGCATTGGCAATCGAACATATGTTCAACTACTTATGAGTTTTTAAAATTAATTATTGAAAAGTATAATTCTTCCAAATCCTCCATTATTCTAACTAGCATAGGGTAAATTATACTATCATCTACTTCTTCTACTCTTGTGGCAATGTTTACAACATCTAGGAACTCCTCTATATTAGATGGTCTTATCACCTTTTTTCTAGCTAAATCCCAAATCAAATTTTCCCCCTTACTTGAAGTTATTTTACTTGCTGATGACTCAATCAATTTATATAAGAACTTTATAGCTTCTCTGATACTGAGGTTTATCTCTCTGTTATTCTTGAACTCTTCAAAACTAATTAGTGTACCTTTTTCAATAACTTTATAATATTCCCAAAATTTTTCCATGCCTTAAGATTTTTATTATCACCTCGCTAATGAAGTTAATGTGAATTTCATTCAGGAGATTAACGGAAAAATAAGCCTTAATGGTAATTTTGCGTTTATTTTAGTTATAGCAACAACTGATGTTAGTCTTATTCCAGGAATTACTGTTGCTGGGGCTACACCCGAATTGACGCACTTTACTCCTGCAGCAGATGCAGAATTCTTGATTAAAGGAAAGTGTATCTCTATAAATTCTGTTCCTGTAACGCCAACTGGAATACCAACACCAGCAATAATCAGTAGGGTATCACTGAAACTTGTAAATGCTACAAAGTTGGTGGTTAATGCGGGTTCTAGGGTAAAACCAAAAATACCCTTTATAGATGTAGGGGGAGAACCAGGAGGGGATATTAGGAAATTCTCCCTAACTAGAGAGATATCACAGAGGATATTAGAGAATTCTATCACATTGGGAGAAGAATTGGCAAACTCCTATGACTTCTTAGTGATTGGTGAATCAATACCTGCAGGCACAACTACAGCTATGGCTGTCCTCCTAAGTCTAGGATATGACGCAGCTGACAAAGTCAGTTCCGCGTCTCCTGTGAACCCTAAAGACTTAAAAAGAAAAGTTGTATATGAAGCCATAAAAGAATTACCTAGTGACTTTCTAGGCAAAATAAGTAAAGTTTCTGATCCCATGTTAATTAGTGTGGCTGGAATTACAATTGGATTTAGGAAAAGAGTGTTATTAGCAGGAGGTACACAAATGACTGCAGCTGCAGCTATAATCAAGGAAATTGACAAGAAGATAATTCAGAACATTTCAATAGGTACAACGAAATGGATAATTCAAGACTCTTCCTCAGATATAGTCTCTATATCAAGACAAGTCGGAGTACCAGTTATGGCATCATTATTAGATTTCAGCAAATCAAAATACAGTGGATTAAGAGCATATGAAGAAGGGTTTGTTAAGGAAGGTGTAGGAGCAGGCGGGTCATCAATTATTGCATTATCAAAAGGATTTACACCGCAAGATATATTAGTGGAAATAGAAAAAATATATTCTAAATTAATATGATAAATGAGTTTGAGTTTCTTACGACGAGAGAGAAGATTGTACTACTGTTAAAGTATTCACAAGAACCATTAACAGCAAAACAGATAATGAAAATATTAGGGATAAAAAAGGAGAAAGAAGTTTATGAGAACCTTTACCATATAGCCAAATCCTTAAAAAGGAAGAACGTAAAACTTTTGGTATATTTACCAAAATGTAATAATTGCGGATATGTCTTCGACATAGAGAAACCAAGAAAACCAAGTAAATGCCCCGAGTGTAAGAGTGAAAACATAGAACCGCCAAAATTTTCAATTAAGTGGTTGAAATGAATAAAGTAATATTCATAGATATGGGAGAAACACTTGTCAGTTTTAGTCCAAAATTTCATCAACCTATATTTGAATTTCTTAAAGATAAAGGATATAATATCTCTGAAAAGCAGGTATTTAGAGCCATTAATAGACAGTTAGGTAAAAAGCATTTTCCAGATCCTACAATTGGCGGATTAAGTGAAATAAACTACTATGAACTTTTATATGACCTTAAGATATTTCCTACGGAAAGTTTAGTAAATGAGCTTATGAAACTTAATCTACTATCAAATGTATGGGAGTTATATGAAGATGCCTTTAATTTCATAAAAGAAGCAAAAGAGATGGGTTATAAATTAGTATTAATCACAAATGCTACTAAAAGTGTTTACAGAATAATTCATGATCTAGAGATAGATAAATATATAGATGGTATGTATGCCTCTTGTGATCTAGGCGTTTTAAAACCTCATCCTAGGATATTTAAAATGGCTATGGAAAAACATGGAAGACCAGTATTTCATATTGGTGACGTATATGAAGTAGATTACATTGGGGCACTACGAGCAGGAATTAATCCTGTATTATTAGACAGGTTCGGTTTTTATGAGGACGTAAAAGCTAATAAGGTGAAAAGCTTATTAGAGGTACTGAAATTAATAGTAAGAAACAATTAGAAATATTTCTAGAAAAGGTAAGAAACCACCCTAATCCTAAATATCAGTTAGAGCAGTACATAACCCCTTCCGATCTAGCGTCCACAATATTATGGACAGCATACCTAAGGAAAGATATTCAAGGTAAATTAGTAATAGACCTAGGCTGTGGAACAGGAAAATTCTGCTTAGGTGTGACCGTACTGAGAGGAAATTGCGTATGCATTGAACTTGATAGGGAAGCCATCAAGGAGGCGAGAAGCTTATTGAGGGAATTTGATAATCCTGAGTTTATTGAAGCTGATGTGGAGTGGCTTGAGATATCAAAAAAAGTAGACACTGTAATACAAAACCCTCCATTTGGAGTAGTGAAACAAGGTATGGACCTCATATTTCTGAGAAAAGCTCTGAGTATTTCTACAACAGTTTATTCAATTCATAAGTCAAATCCAAAAACACAACAATTAATTGAAAGGATATCTAAAGAATATGGTTTTCAGTATGAAATGCTGACATCCAAATACAGAATGAAACCCTATTATCCATGGCATATAAAAAATTTTCATGAATTCCAGGTAGATGTTTACTTATTTTATAAGAATAATTTCTCCTTTTAATATCTTCAACAAGAATTCTTTTACTCCCTCCCCATCCTCTTTTTCTAGTATCAATTCACTAATCTCCTTGATCATAGGTAGGGCATTTGCAACACTAACCCTAATGTCTGCAACTCTAAACATTGAAATATCGTTTTCACTGTCCCCAATTGCAACTATCTTACCTCTATAACCAAGTCTCTCTCGAAGTTGGATTATAGCACTCCCCTTATCAACTCCTTTCGGAAGAATCATTGCGTCATTTCTATTCCATTCAACGGTGGCGTCCTTAATCGAATCTAGAACACTTTTATATTCATGAGCCTTGTCTACATATACTATTACATTTCCCAGACTATAAGAAATATTGGAATTATCAAGGATTTTAATTATGTTTTTTCTTGTGTCAAACCAAGAAGGTTGAATATTATAAATTAACTCACCATTAACGTACATTAAAGCTCCATTTTCTAATATCCAACCAGTAGGTTTAAGCTCAGGGGCTAAGATATCTATAAACTTCTTCTCCCTCCCCGTAACAACAAAAAATGGATAGGTCTTAGAAAAATCATTTACAATCCGAGCGACTTCTTTGTCTATACGAAAACTATTCTTTTCCGAGGACAGAGTTCTATCATAGTCAGATACAAAAATTATGTCCTTATTCAAACTTATACCCCAGATCTTCCAATACCTTTTTCATCTTAAGTGCGTCTCTTTCCAGCTCTGGACTTTCACAAATGAGAGAAATTGAAATGTCCTTCCTCTTAACTAATTCTCTAGCTAAAGGCTCAAAAGGAGGAGTATTATTATCTATAGGTATATGTTCATCAATATACTTACCGTTTTTAAAAATTAATGACTCAAAATGGGAATTTATATGAATTAAGTTCAACTCTTTAACTAGTCTATTGATTATCTCTTCATAATCTATCTTACCACCTAATCTTCCAAAGGTATGAGCCCAATCTATGTAAGGAATAACACCTTTTATTTCCTTAGATATTGAAATGACCTCATCCAATGAGCCAAAAGCTGTCTCCTTAGCCATAGTCTCTACGCCAAATTTCACGTTTTTGATTCCATTAGACTTAGCACTATCTACAACCTCTCCTAATTCAGATTTAATTTTCCCATAGCATTCCTCTGGTTTCATTTTACCGTAAAACGCTATGTGAATAGCTATAGCATCTGCACCCATGCTCTCTGCCCTATCGGCAGTATCAAGTATCCTTTTCTTTGATGCCTGTACTTTCTCGTCTTCCTCTGAACATAAGTTTATAAAATAAGGAGCGTGCACTGATAATCTTACCCCCAACTCCTTCGCTACTCTACCTACTTCTTCTGCTGTCTCCCTTCTCATTTTCACTCCTTGAACAAATTCAACTTCCATTGCGTTCAAACCTAGCTCTTTAACAGTTTTCACCCCGTCTATAGTAGATTTCTTCTTTGCGCTATGGGGAACACCTGCAGGTCCTAAGTATATCTTTACCATGTAGTGAAATTATAACTTGCAGATAAATATTATTTAGGATATACACTAAATAATGTAAAGTTGAGCATCAATGATGCATATCGATAATTATCTATTAGAGGCAATAATAATATTCATAATAAGTTTAGCCTCAAATGCTCTTCCGTTCCTTGGTGCTCCTTATACATTGATAGCAACATACTTCATCATCAGGAATGGCATAAACATAGAAAATTTTGTTATAGCAATTGTTATTTCGGGTTTAGGAGCAGCTTTAGCTAAAACGCTCACCTATGCCTTAGGATTTGTTTTAAGAAAACCTTTACGAAGAAGTAAAAATATTAACATTCTAAGCAAGTTTTCTCGCTCTAGATATTTTAAAATATTATTATTCATCCTGTCTGTAATTCCACTTCTTCCCTTTGATGATTATTTATTTATAGGTGGAGGAGTGGCTAAAATATCTATACTTAATATGTTAAAAGTGTCAATACTCGGCAAATTGACCAAAAGTGCTATAGAAATACCTTTAGAAGTATTTGGACTAATTAAGATAAGTGATGTTTTAAATGTAGGGACACTTACTTTAACATTAATATCTTCAGTAGCTTTTATAGTGCTAGGAGTTGTCTTCTTCTTAATTGACTGGGAAACATTATATTTGAAAGCAAAGCAAAAATATCATTGGATTAATTTTTAGTCCTATGAGAATATATTCGTCTAAGAAATTCGATGTATTAATTGAGAACTTTAACTTACCAAATGGAAAACAAGTGGAGAAAGCGTTTGTGAAACATAGGGGCTCAGTAGTCATTGCTCCCTTTTTAGAACCAAACAGAATAATTTTGATCAAACAATACAGACCCATCTTAGGAAAATGGCTATATGAATTGCCTGCTGGAACAATAGAGGAAGGAGAAAATGAGGATCTAACTGCAAGAAGAGAGTTAGAGGAGGAAATAGGTTATGTTCCCCTTAAATTATTTAAGGTTTTAAAATTCTATGTCTCCCCTGGAATAGCGACAGAGTTAATGCACCTATATATAGCTACAAATCTTACAAAAAGTACTCAAAAATTAGAGGAGTATGAGGTAATAGAGCCTTTTGAATTATCAATTGATGAAGCAATTAAAATGATAGATGAAGGAAAAATAGAGGACGGAAAAACTATTCTCAGCCTCTTATTCATTTCAAGAAAATATCAAGAGATCCGATCTCTCCTACAAGGATAGGCTCCTCTGAAATAACCCACTTTCTTGCCTTTGCCTCCCTGAGTCGCTCCACTACATTTATCCACCTGGAGAGATCTGGAGCTTCATAAATTACCACGAACTCATAGTCAGCAATACCAAAAGAATAAGTAGTATATGACCTAATTCCTTGATTATCAGGATGGGTTTTTGCTATCTCTATATGTTCATCCATTATCTCTTTACGTTCTTCAAAAGGTAGTAAATACCATTCAGGGGATTTTTTCATTGGGTAAGCTATAAAATACTTGAGAGGTTCTAGTCTAAGGTAAGAGGCTAATTTATCAGCTGAACCACCAATATAAGGTGATGGTTTAAAATATGAAAATAATGTAAGCTTCTCCTCTAAAAATCCTTCCCCTGAAGAAATCAGTGAATATCTGAGGTTATTTAGCTTAGACGTATCAAAGTCTGATACCCAATATAAAAGATGACCATCGTATCGTAGAGAAATAAATCTCTTTAACGCAACAAGCTCATTCTTACTACGAGCCTCTAATTCTTCTATTCTACTTAATATATTCCTTCTTGTTTGAAGAGAAGTTGCCCACCATTCGTTATTAAATTTAGCCTGAATTACGTACATGTAAACTCCGTTAGCCATATTTCTTATTCTTCAGATTTGTAGTATAAAAAATGCATTACAAACTAAATAACCAAAAATCTCTAAATCTTAAAACTTAATGTCAGATAACCCAAGCATATATAATAGATAGGGAACTCTAATGGATAAGCCTTTTAGAATATACATAACAGGCAAACCAGGCATAGGAAAGACAACACTTCTCTCTAATATTTACAGGATATTAAAAGAAAAGAATTGGAGAATTACAGGCTTCTATTGCCCAGAGGTGAGAGGTAATAATACTAGAGTGGGATTCAAAATTAAAAGCATCCTATCAGGCAAAGAGGCTTGGCTTGCTAGGGTAGACGCTAGAAGTGGAATCAGGATTGGAAAATACTATGTAGTCTTAGAAGATAATTTCGTAAGACAGCTCGAAGAAGAAATATTTAGCTTCCCTGATATCATCTTGATTGACGAAATAGGACCCATGGAACTTTCCTCTCTTTCCCTCAAAAATTTGATAAATAAAATACTGACCTCCAATTACCCTGTTATTGCTGTTATTCATAGGTCAATAAAGTTTGATGATGGTGTGATCTATGAAGTAACGATACAAAACAGGAATATACTCCTGGAAGAGATACTAGGAAGAGTAACTTCTAACAAAAATAATATATAGATAAGGTCTTTATTATTTCTGTGGATTCAGAATTACGTAGACGAATAGTCTATTTTCTTCTCTCTTCAATCATGCTTTACGTCTTGTTTGTGTATAATTCAAGAGAGAGTATTCTTTCAAATCCCGTGCAGTCTGCAATAGTCTCTATCTCCTTCTTCTCTGTGGTAGGCATAATAATAATAGCCATATATCCTGAAATATTAAGCCCACAAAGGAAAATGGAGAGAATAGATGATTTCGTAGTCATTATTGCCACATTAACTTTCCTATTTATAGGTCTCTCACTCATAAACTCCTTCGGAACTGATAATATGGAGTACACGTATGAGGCATTGAACAACTTTTTCCAGGGCAAAAATCCTTACGAGATGATATATGCACCATATACAGTCCAACCAACTTATACCTTATCTGGAGGTGTAGCAAGTAACTTCATCTACCCTCCATTCTCATTTATCGTTTATATCCCACTTTATCTTCTAATAAAGGCGTTTAACTTACCTGGTTACGTTTTAAATGCTGAAAACGTTATATTTGCAGTTATATTAGGCTTGCTACTCTACAAAATTGGTAAAGAAAAGGATGATGATCCCTTTGCACTTTTTCCTGTCATATTTTTATATATAATCACTGCAGTATCCATACCACCTTTCTACGGCGTGCCTATAGTTATCGCATCAACTTTTCTAGCTCTATCTTATGTTAATAAGAATTATCTAGGAGGAATTGGCTTAGCCTTAGCCATATCATTTTCCCAGCTATCATGGCTTGCTTTCCCTTTTCTACTGATTTACAGGATCAAAAGCGACAACGTGGGCAGGCAATTTCTTAGATCTAGTTACTTCCTATCATTCCTTATTACATTATCCATCGTAAATATTCCATTTCTAGCTTGGAATCCTGTGAGATTCATAGGCAACATAATAACATTGAATACCCAACTGATACCAGTTGGTCAGGTAGGTCTTACAGTTATCTCGTACTCTGGATTGTATCCTATGGAGCCGTGGTTCTTCACGATAGTATTTGGCGTAGTAGCCATGTTCTTAACATACTTATATTACCAGCTCTTTGATTATTTGAAGGAAACTATTTGGCTATTTCCACTCATCATTTCATGGTTTCTATGGAGGACATTAACGGAATATTTCTTTATGTGGATACCGTTGATCTTCACTTCCCTGTTTAGAACTCAGTACAAGCTTCCAGCAATAAAATTTGACTTTAAGAAAAAAATCGTATTACCATTGCTTATTATATTTGTTTTCTTAGCATCATTGTCAGTTTACGCCCATGAGTCTTATGTGGCTTCAAATCCACTAAAAATAGATGAAGTATACACCTTGCAGAATACCCCACCATATACTGCTTTAATAATCAAGGTTCAAAACACTAAAAATGAACCAGTCAATATAACATTAGTTAGAGTGTCTATACCTAACAATTTAAATATGGTATGGAATTCAACTGAGACCGTTATCCCGCCAAACTCTAGTGCTCTGGTATTTGCATATGCCAGCAATTCATTAGAGGCTATAAATTCCACACCATTTACAGTGCAAGTATATTCAGAATACTATTTTGCAACATATAGTGTTAATAGCACTCAGTAAGATTATAAATTGATGATGCCGGAATATGTAAGGGAAAAATTAACACTTAATTTCCCTTTAGTTACTGAATACTTAGCCAAGAGAATTAAGGATTACATCAATAATAGTGGGAAGAACGGTGGTATAATCGGATTAAGTGGAGGTATAGACTCGTCTGTTGCTTCAGTTCTTTTATCTAAAGCAACTGAAAATTTTCATGTACTATTAATGCCTTCATCAAGTACACCAAAAGAAGATTTAGACCATGCCTTCACGATTTTACGTCTCATAAATGCTACTGAATCAAAGTACACGATCATAAACATAGATCCAATAGTGGACCAATTTAGGTTAGCAGTAAAGACTGATGATAAAATTATTTCAGGTAACATAAAAGCAAGAAGTAGAATGACCTTATTATATGCTTTTGCCCAAAAATTCAACTACTTAGTTGTGGGTACGGGGGACAAAAGTGAACTTATGCTGGGTTATTTCACCAAGTACGGAGACGGTGGAGTAGACATACTTCCCCTAGGTGACTTATATAAAACGCAAGTGAGAATGCTTGGTAGCTATTTGGGAGTACCAGAGGATATTGTAAAGAAGCCTCCCTCTCCTGCCTTATGGGAAGGGCAAACTGCTGAAGGCGAAATAGGATTAGACTATGAGACTATAGACTCGATATTGTACCTCAGGTTCGAGGAAATGAGGAGTGAGAATGAAATTTCAGCGTTAGTAAATGTTCCATTAGACTTAGTGAGAAGGATTGTGCGAATGGTGAAGATCTCTCAGCATAAGCGACTGCCACCTGAGATATTTAGGCTGAGTGGGAGATCAATAAATTCGGATTGGAGGTATCCAAGACAATGGGCATAAAGGTTGAGTTAGCACAAATATCTTCAAAACTAGGAGATGTAGAATATAATCTGAACAAGCATTTAGAGATACTACAAACTTCTAGTGCAGAATGTGTAGTTTTCCCGGAACTATCTCTAACAGGTTACGTGCTCAAAGATTTGGTTTATGAGGTATATAAGGATAGTGAAAATGCTCTAAACAAAATTGCGGAAAACGCTAGAGGTTGCGCCATAGTAGGTTTTATAAAAGAAGTGAGACCAGGGATATTAAGAAATACAGCAGGCGTTGTGGTAAATTCTCAGATAAATTACGTGTACAAATTCTATTTACCCACATACGGACTTTTTGAAGAAAGAAGATATTTCCAACCTGGAAACCCTATAAGGGACTTAAACATATTTGAGTATAAGGGATTAAGATTTGGTGTAATTGTATGTGAGGATGCTTGGCATTATGAGCCTATAGAAGCATTAACCATGTTAGGTGCAGATGCCATTTTCATACCCTCTGCTTCACCCATAAGAAGATTGACATCACATAAACTATTCATACAGGATAATTGGGAGGCTTTATTGAAAGCCCACTCACTGATTAACGGAATATGGACCCTATTTTCAAATTCAGTAGGTAGCCAAGAGGAAGAGTATTTTTGGGGTGGGTCTATGGCTGTATCCCCTCTGGGCGAAATTAAAGCAAAGGCAAAATTATTTGAAGAAGACAGAATTATAATTGAAATTAATATTGATGAGAATAGGAAAAATAGATTTTTCAGTAGTTTCAGAGAACATATTTCAACGTTTCATGACGTATTGAGAGAACTTTAATCTTTTTTAGTTAGAAACTTAATCATATATTGGAATATGCAGTTGCTCAAAAGATCTAATTTAATGGAGACTGTACTATTCTTACTTCTTCTCCTGTTCCTTATCCTCTCTTTATTATCACCAATTTTTCTGATACCAGCAATTGGATTATCAGCCCTAAATACTATATATGATAAATATTTTCTGCCTATACCTCTTTCGCTCATTCTTCTATTATTACTTGGTATTCATGAATATTATACATATGCAGTAATTACACTGACGTTATTTCTTGTAGCAATGGTCGTTTTAAATAGAATAAAATACCATCCATTTTAGGAAAAAAACGTTTATCTAGTTTTCAGTAAATTTTTACTATTCCAAAAAGGCTTAGATTTAAACATAAAGAACGGCTCATGTAGCATATGAGCATCGTAAAGTTGGAGGAACTCATGTCACTCCCTGGTTGGGACACTAGGAGGAAAATATTAGAGAGTTTATCAGAGAAACCAAAAACTGCCTACGAACTGTCTAAAGAGCTTGATTTGAATTATTCAACAGTCAGATATCACCTAGAATTATTAGAAAAATTCGGATTTGTAAAGGCTAGAAAAACTAAAAAATATGTATATGAAGTCAGCCTTAAAAATCTTGAATTTTATTCCAATCAGGTATAATTTTTTATATATCTTAATAAGAATCTATATTTATGAAATGTTCTACGGAAGACTTAAGAGACATTAGAGGTTTTAATTTTTTCGTAGAAAACTGCAATAAAGATTATTTATCTCAAAAATTTAATCTATTTAGAAAACATGCGGATGAAAATAACAAGACCTATATAGTGAGGATAGCTGAGAGCAACTACTTCAGATTTGAAGTTCTGCTGATTCCAAAGGGTCCAACACTACTATCTCTTTCCACAGCTAGGGGAACAAATAACATTACCCTCAGAAGTTTGTCCAGCATGGAAGAGTTAACAAAGCTCACATACTGTGCATATAATAACCCTGATGTAAAGAAATTATTTGACCAGTTCCTAACTGCATCAACTAGAGAATCTGAGATAGTGGATTTATTGGAAAGAAGAGATGAAGTTGAAGTAAATAATGAATGCCAGGAAGTTAAGTTGGTAAAACTAGAATTACCAATGGAAACACAGGGTAAATGGGTATCCAGCGAAATTCTGACCATTAATAAGTTATCTTTAAAAGCTCTGACAAGTGGTCAGACTAGATTCGTTTCCATATCCACGGAGAGACCCCAGAATTCCATCAAGTTTACGAACTTTGAGAGGATAAAGAGTTTGTTTTGCTTTATAGCAATGGTAAATGAAAAAATGAACAAATGCGATGGACTAAAGGAAGTTGTCACTGCTTTACTCGAGTCCAATCCTAAAACTAAAAGAAAAAGGAGTAAGAATGAGTGAAAAAGTAAAACCAATTTACGCTTCTGGAGTATTCATATTTAGCAGAAATGGAAAAGTTACACAATACACTATTTTTTACTACGAGGATCCTGAAAATTATTATGCCTCACTTGATAAAAGTGACTTAGATTTAGAGCTGAAAAACATAAAGAGCAATCTACAGTATTTTTTAGACCAAGAAACTATTTTAATAAATGGTGAGAAATCGAGAGCAAGAGTTATATGGGCGAAACTAGGACTTATAAAAGTTGACCTACCATTTGTGGAGTTTATAATAACATTCAGGGGAAGACTGAGAAGAGGAAGTAATGAATACGTAAACTATTACAACGAAGAGGAAGCTGAATACCCATACGAAGTAACTTGGGTTATGCCTGGAAGGGTCTTGGACATCAAAATCCATGGTCAGGTTACTATAAATAAAAATATAGTTTATGTGAAAGTTAATAAAGGAACAAAAGTAGGTGGAGAAGAAAAAATAACTTTCCTTATGTAACATCAGTACTTAAAGGACTCTTCATGGATTCTGACTGGGGAGTTCTCATCACTTAAATTCTGAAGCCAATTTCTTAGCCAAAGCATATACCAATGGGATTAATAAAATTCCAAATCCTATTGCTAATCCCCATGCTAGGATCTGAATTATTGAAGTTACATTGCCGAATGGTTGTATTATTATAGCTACTGCAACTAGAATGAATATTGCATAGAGAATAAACCTACCATATGTGGTTATATATGTTGCATTTGGATCACTTTTAGAAATGTTATCCATAGCTTTATCAATAATCACAAAACTAAATAAGAGAACCACGAATCCTATTAGAATATCGTAGAATAGATAAGCGCTTATGAATGGGATCCATTGGAAAATAGCTAAAGTTGCAGCCACTGTTATTATAACAGCATATAATCCCAATCTTAAAACTGAAAATATCGATGCAACAAACGGATCGTCTACCTTAATCTGAGCAGATATATAGTCTAGCAGAATGTTAATTAGTGTTATACCGAGGGTAAGTAATAGAATTGCTCCAGCTAGATAGGGTAGATATGTGGCTATTGCAGAAATATATGTATTTGCAGGTCCTAAGTTAAGAATGGAAAATGCTATTGCCAATGAGATTATTATTATCAATGCCTTCACAGTTCCTGAGACTAGATTAGCACTTATATGAACAGTACTACTGGATACTAGGGATCTAAGTACTCTACCTATTATACTTGCCACTATATCGGCTACAATATATCCAATAATTACTATAATTACAAACAGTATTATTGAAGGAATCGCATTAATAATTTCTGTAGCTAGGTTTGATAGAGCCTCTGATATACTAGTTACTTGATAGATTATAAGGCTAAATAGAAGGTTCTCTAACATATCAAGTTAGTTTATAATTTTATAAATATATAAAATTATGTATTTATGGGATCATTTTCTACTAGAATTTTATTTATTTTATCAAGAATTCTAACTATCCTATTTCTTTCTTCTATCAATCTATTTAACTTTACCTTAGTCTCTGTGGCAATCTTAAACTTCTCCTTGATTTCAGTCACGTCTTTCCCCAAATACTTACTTCTTAACCTACCGTTCTCCCAATACCTGAGATAATAATACTTTTTACCTTTCACTACCTTTTCCTCAAGATGACCATTAGGTAACGTATCCAAAACCTTCTGCAATTCAGCGATCTCTGTATCCAGTTTACTCCTCCTCTCTTCTAGTACTTTTACAATTTCCCATAACATGTAAACCGACCTATTACAGTATAATTTCAGTGTTACACTGTGTCTTCATACTCTAACTGCATTGCCTCTTCTAATGCTTTAGTTATCTTCTCCTTATCTGCGACCTCTATTGTTTTCTTTATTCCTCCTGCCCTTCCCTTATTTATTATTTTAACCTTTATTATACCGAACATATCAAGCTCAGATATCACATCAGAAAATCTTCTGTAGGATAGGGGTTTCTGTTTGTACTCATTACACAGATCCGAGTAAATCTTATGTGCCGTGATCACATCAGAAGCTTGCATAGATGCAATTAGAGCTAGCTTATAGTGAAATGGAAGGGCTTTTATTGCCTCTATTAGCCTTTCTTGCTCATATTCTATTATTGCCCTATCTACATGCTCCTTTCTGATCATTCCTTCCCCTGAGGCTAATTGAGCGGCCCTAAATAGCAAATTAACTGCTTTTCTCGCATCACCGTGTTCTTTAGCTGATATAGCAGCAATATATGATAGAATTTCGTCTGTATACGACCCTTTAATTAATCCATATTCAGAGTAGATGGAAAGTATATGCTTTAACTGTTCTGCATCATAGGGTTTAAAGAAAATTGTTGGACCTAGAGATGAAAGAACTCGCGGTTCCATGTAATCACGGATATTAATATCGTTACTTACCATAATTACTGAAATGTCAGCATTTGCTCTTAGTAGTTGGTAAAGTACTATATCTCCGCCTCTCCTTTTAATCAAAGTGTCTACTTCGTCAAGATATATTAAGGCTTTCTTATCTACTAAATTTTCCTTAATTCTTTCTATGTACTCACCAAGATTTATTCCATGCTTAGGAACCTCCTCACCTGTTATACGTTGAGTTATGGCTGATAAAACAGCCTGAGGTGTCCCACCTACCTCCCTACAGTTAACATAAGCCTGAGACACTACACCATATTCACCGTCTTCTTTCTTAACCTCCTGTATCTCATTAAACATATACATGGCAACGAAAGTTTTTCCGGTTCCGGTCAAACCGAGAAACAGGGTCGAGAATTTCATGTTATTTTTTACGAAATATCTTACAGCAATAGCAACCTCTCTAAGAATATCCTCTCTAAAAGGAATATCCTTAAATACGGTAAGGGGATCTATGAAGACCTTAGGATTCTTTATAACCTCCCCTTTGCCACCTTTCAGCGTTTCCCTAATTGCCACATGAATACATGTGTTTCATACGTTATTTTAGTTTACAATAATTTCCAATGGTGTTACCTCAAACTATTTTGAAATAGGGATTACAACCATTTAACTCCCC